>CAUPEV010000110.1:0-16000 GCA_963510335.1 uncultured Roseateles sp. | reverse complement strand
TGTTCGGAGACATCTTCGATCCGGTGCGCAGCGCGCGGCACCAACAAGGTTGAGCCTTGCTTGACCAGCATGCGCGGCGGGATCTTGTTGATCTCTCGCAGTGCCGCTTCATTCATGCCGACTTGCTTGGCGGCGGCGGCTGGGCTCATGGTCTGGGTGACGGTCCAGGCGGTCCAACTGGCCAAAGGGCCCCGGTGTGCTGCCAAATTTTCTGCGAAAGCTTTGGCATTGTCGTAGGGCAAGAGCATCTGGTTGGTGCCTGCAGCCAACATGACGGGCTTGTTCATCTGCGGATTGAATTGTTTGAATTCATCCTCCGTCATGCCGGCGAGTCGCGCGGCCAAATCGACATCGATGTCGCGGTCCAAAATGACGCTGAGGAAGAAGGGGTGATTGGCCATGGCCGGCAAGTTAAGCCCGAACTTCTGCGGCGCCAGCACGATGTTCTTGACCGCCTGCAGCTTGGGCAGGTAGTAGCGCGTCTCGTCCGGCATCTTCAGGTTGTCATAGTCGGTCGGCAGGCCCGCCAGCTTGTTGCGATTGATGGCTTTTTGCACATTGCCCTGGCCCCAGTTGTAGGCTGCCAAAGCGAGTTGCCAGTCGCCACCAAACATCTTGTTCAGGCGGCCCAGGTAGTCAAGTGCGGCGCGGGTAGACGCCAGCACATCGCGCCGGTCATCGCGGAAGATGTTTTGCTTGAGCGCGAAATCTCGCCCGGTGGCGGGAACAAATTGCCACATGCCCGAGGCCTTGGCGCTTGACATGGCTTGCGGGTTGAAGGCGCTCTCGATGAAGGGCAGCAGCGCCAACTCGGTGGGCATGCCGCGCTTTTCGACTTCTTCAATGATGTGGAACAGGTAGCGTCCGCCGCGGTCGGTCATGCGCTGCACATAGTCGGGGCGGCTGCTGTACCAGATCTCGGCCCGGCGCACGCCATCGTTCTCGAGCTCGGGCATGGCGAAACCGCTGCGCAGACGCACCCACAGATCGGCCGACGCACGTGCTTCATTCAAATCGATCGCAACACCTGGCTGTAGGCTGTCCTCCAGCACGGGGTGGGCGGTTTCGGTAGCGGCGGCAAACACTGCTGCCGGCGCTGCTGCCGCGCTGTGGGATTGGCTCCAGTTGCGTGGTAGAGCATTGCGCTCGCTGCTGGAGGCCAAGTCTTGCACCGGAGCGGTACTGGCGCAGGCGCCGAGCAGACAGACCATCAGCAGTGGGCTCAGGCGCGCATTCAGACGTGGGAATAGCGCCGGCAAATGGGTCTTCATCATCGGTAGTCGTTCTTCCATTGCCGCAAGTGTGTGAACACCGCGGTTGCGTTGTTGCTCAGGGATTGGGCTGCGTGTGTTTGAGCTGCCGCAATCACGTCGGGTTCCTCGCAGCGCAAGAAGGGGTTGACTTGCAACTCCAGCGCAATCGTCGAGGGCAGGGTGGGCAGGTTTTGCTGGCGGCGCTGCTCGCACCGTTGTTGATAGGCCGCCAATTCGACATTGGCGGGCTCGACAGTGCGCGCGAAACGCAAATTTGCCAAGGTGTACTCATGCGTGCAGCAAACCCGGGTGGCACCCGGCAATGCCGCCAGCGCTTGCAGCGAAGCGAACATCTGCGCCGGCGTGCCTTCGAACAAGCGCCCGCAGCCGCCTGAGAACAAGGTGTCGCCGCAAAACAGCAAGGGCGCCTCGAGGCCGCTTGGCTGCGAAACGAAAAAAGCGATGTGATCCGCAGTGTGGCCGGGTACATCGATCACGCTGAATTGCTGGCCCAGCAGGCTGAACTTGTCGCCGTCTTGGCAGGGCGTTATGGGAATGGGCATTCGCTCGCGCGCCGGACCAAACACCGGCCCGTGCAAATGTGGCAATAGCGCGGTCAGGCCCCCGACATGGTCGGCATGGTGATGCGTCACTAGAATGCCACCCAGACGCAGCGAGCGCGCCGCCAAGGCGTCAAGTACCGGGTTGGCGTCACCCGGATCGACCACGAGGGCTTCGGCCCCATCGTGAAGCATCCAGATGTAGTTGTCCTCAAAGGCAGCGATGGCCTCTAGTTTCATGCAGTCAAACCCATATCTGTTTTCACACTTTCACGTCCATGGCCGGTGAAGCCGCGATTATAGAGTTGGCCGCATGGCTGCAGACCCCGCCCGGGCGCTATTTGCTGGCCTGGGAGCAAGCGCAATTGGATGCGGCGGTGGTGGATCTGTTCGGCTTTCACGCGCTGCAACTCGGCCTGCCCGAGTTGCCGGCTTTGCTCAGCAACCGCATGCCTCACCGCTGGGTGGCTTTGCAGCATCCCGCGCAGAGGCAGGCCATCGCTTTGGCGGGGCCAGGCGTGGCCTTGCATTGCGAGTTTGATAGCTTGCCTTTTGAGAGCGGTAGCCTGGACTTGGTCGTGCTGCCGCATGCGCTGGAGTTGGCGCGGGATCCGCATCAAACCTTGCGTGAAGTTGAGCGTGTCTTGCGTCCGGAAGGGCGTGTGGTGATTCTGGGGCTCAATCCGGCCAGTCTTTGGGGTCTCAGGCAGAATCTCGGGCGGATGCTTCCTGGCAAGCAGCGGCCTTATTTGCCACAGGACGGCGAATTCATTGCTTACTGGCGCTTGCGAGATTGGCTGCGCTTGCTCAGCTTTGATGTCGAGGCCGCGCAGTTCGGCTGCTACTGTCCACCGTTGCGTTCTTCGGCTTGGTTGGAGCGCTGGGACTGGGTGGAGCCGATCGGCGCGCGCTGGTGGCCAGTGCTGGGGGCGGTCTATTTCATCAAAGCGGTCAAGCGCGTGCACGGCATGCGTCTGGTCGGGCTTGAGCGCGGACGCAGCAGCAGGCTCAGCAGTGCACCGGCGGTCGCGGTGCAACAACAACATAAAGAACAAGGTTCATGAATCAAGCAGTTACCCCTCCCGCAGTTTCAAGTCCAGCTGCCGCGCCAGCGTTGAAAGTCAGCCGGCCGGTGGTGGTCATCTATACCGATGGTGCCTGCAAAGGCAATCCAGGCCGCGGCGGCTGGGGGGCGTGGCTCAGTGCCGGTGGGCATGAGAAAGAAATGTTTGGCGGTGAAGCCAACACGACCAATAACCGCATGGAGTTGACTGCCGTGATCGAAGCCTTGGCTTCGCTGAAACGGACCTGCGAGGTAACCGTATTCACCGACAGCGAGTATGTGCGCAAGGGCATGACCGAGTGGATTGGCGGCTGGCAGCGGCGTGGCTGGAAGACGGCCGACAACAAGCCTGTGAAGAATGCCGATCTCTGGCAGCGCCTGGATGCCTTGCGCAAGCTGCATCAGGTCGAATGGCGCTGGGTCAAGGGGCACGCCGGTGATCCTGGCAATGAGCGTGCCGACGCGCTGGCCAATCAAGGCGTGCTTGCGGCCCCGCGCTGAGCCTTACAAAGCCTCACGAGCATCAGGGTGACTGCAGAGTTTGTGCGCTTTGCGTACTGACCACGTCGATCACGGCCTCCAAAACGTATTTCAAACCATTGGCTAGGCCTTTAGCCAAGCAGCCGCCACGGACTGACGCTAGAGTGCGCGCTGGAGATCTGCATGACTGTTAAGAAAAAATTTCACACCGTGGTGGCTGTTGTGGCCCTTGTTGGATTGAGCGGACTGGCTTATTGGTGGCAGCACCGGCCAGCGCAGGCGCTAAGCCTTGACGCAAAGCCCGCAGGCAAGGCGCCGGGCGATGCCGGGGGCAAAGCGCCGGCGGGGCCGAATTCGCCGAATGC
Organism: uncultured Roseateles sp.; assembly: GCA_963510335.1. Lineage (GTDB taxonomy): Bacteria > Pseudomonadota > Gammaproteobacteria > Burkholderiales > Burkholderiaceae_C > Paucibacter_A. The sequence continues at coordinate 12,279 of CAUPEV010000110.1, read as the reverse complement.
GGCAAATGGCCCGGTGCCCGTAGAGGTAGGCACGGTCGAGTCGGTCTTGCTGCCCGACGACGCGCAAACGGTCGGCACGCTGAAGGCGCGCCAGTCGGCGCTGCTCAAACCCGAGGTCAGTGGGCGCATCGTCAAGCTTGGCTTCGTCGATGGCCAGAGTGTGCGTCAGGGGCAGCTATTGGTGCAACTTGATGACAGCTTGCAAGCCGCTCAGCTGCAGCAGTCAGAAGCGCAGGCCAGCATTGCCCGCTCCAGTTTGAAACGCAATAACGAGCTTTTGGCGCAAGGCTTCGTCAGCGCAAGTGCGGTTGACCAAGCCCAGTCGGTCTTGCAAGTGGCCGAGGCGCAGGTGGCCTTGAGCCGCGCGCAGCTGGCGCGGATGCAGGTGCGCGCGCCCTTTGACGGCGTGATGGGCATCCGTATGGTCAATGTGGGTGACTACGTCAAGGACGGCAGCGACTTGGTCAGCATCGAAGACACATCGACGATGTGGCTGGACTTTCGCTTGCCCGAGCGCTTTGTGCCGCGCCTGAAGATGGGCCAGCAGGTTGAAGTCCAACTGGACGCTTTGCCGGGCAAGGCTTTCAAGGCTCAGATTGCCGCATTGGATACGCAACTCGACGCCAATGGGCGCTCGCTCTTGGTGCGGGCCAAGTTGCCGGCCGGCACGCCTGAACTGCGCTCTGGCCTTTTCGCCCGGGTGCGCGTGCTCTTGGCTGTGCATCAAAACGCTTTGTTGGTTCCCGAGGAAGCCTTGGTGCCGCAGGGGGGCAAGCAGTTCATCATCAAGCTGGTCGAGAACGCCGCAGGGCAGGTCACGGCGCAGCGTTTCGAGGCCAAGCTGGGTTTGCGTTTGCCGGGTAAGGTTGAAATCCTCTCGGGCTTGAAAGTGGGTGACCGGGTGGTCACCGCCGGCCAGGCGAAATTGATGCGCGGCGAGGCTCAGGTCTTGAAGATCATTGATGTTGACAAGCAGGGCGTCGCGCGTGGCGTGGCAAACGCTGTAGCAAATGGTGGTGCAGCGAGTGCACCCCCTGCTGCCAAGGCAGCCAGCGTCAACGTTCACTGAGCGAGCTGCAATGCGAATCTCTGAAATTTCCATCCGCCGCCCCGTTTTTGCGACGGTGATGTCCCTGCTGCTGATCTTGGTCGGCGTGGTGGCTTTTGATAGGCTATCGCTGCGCGAATACCCGCGTATCGACGAGCCGGTCGTGACGGTCAGCACCAGGCTGGTCGGCGCCTCCAGCGAGGTGATCGAAAGCCAGATCACCAAACCGCTGGAGGATTCCATCGCGGGTATCGACGGCATCGAGGTGCTGACATCGAGTTCGCGCACCGAGTCGAGCCAGATCACCGCCCGCTTCAAGCTGGAGAAAAATCCGGATGATGCCGCCGCCGATGTGCGCGACCGGGTCGCGCGGGTGCGTGGGCGCTTGCCCGATGCGGCCGATGAGCCGGTGGTGGCCAAGGTCGAGGCGGACGCGCAGCCAACGATTTGGATTGCTTTTTCCAGCGAGACGCTGAGCCCACTCGAGATCACCGACCTGGTCAACCGTGTCGTCAAGCCGCGGCTGCAGACCATTCCCGGTGTGGCCGATGTGCAAACCGGCGGCGACCGCAAATACGGTATGCGGGTTTGGCTCGACGCCGACCGTTTGGCTGCCTACAAACTGACCGTGCAGGATGTTGAAGATGCCTTGCGGCGGCAAAACTTGGAGGTGCCGGCCGGCCGCATCGAGAGCGAGCAGCGCGAATTCAGTGTGACCGCCCGTACCGACCTGAATACTGTGGCCGAGTTTTCCGAAGTGATCTTGAAGCAGACCGGTGGCTTCGCCGTGCGCCTGAAGGACGTTGCCCGCATTGAGGAAGCGGCGTCCAGCGAGCGCTCCCGCGTGCGCTTGAACGGTGTGCTGTCGGTCTCGCTGGGTGTGATTCGCCAAGCGACTGCCAATCCGCTCGAGGTGTCTGCGGCAGTGCGCGAAATGATGCCCAAGTTGCAGGCTGATTTGCCGGACAGCATCAAGGTCTTGCCGGCCAATGACAACTCTGTCTTCATTGACCGCTCGATCAAGTCGGTCTACTCCACGATTGTTGAGTCGGTGGTCTTGGTGGCCTTGGTGGTGTTCGTGTTCTTGCGCACCTTGCGCGCGTCCATCATCCCGCTGGTGACGATTCCGATCAGCCTGGTTGGCTCTTTCGCCTTGATGGCTGCGGCTGGATTCACCGTCAATACCTTGACCTTGCTGGCTCTGGTGCTGGCCATCGGTCTGGTGGTCGATGATGCAATCGTGGTGCTGGAAAACATCTTCCGGCATATCGAGGAGGGGCTGGAGCCGTTTCAGGCAGCCTTGAAGGGCGCCAAGGAGATCGCCTTTGCCGTGCTGGCAATGACGATGACCTTGGCGGCGGTGTTCGCGCCCTTGGCTTTCACGCCGGGGCGCACCGGTCGATTGTTCGTCGAGTTCGCGATGACCTTGGCTGGCGCCGTGGTGGTGTCGGGCTTTGTGGCCTTGACGCTGACGCCGATGATGTGCAGCAAGTTGCTGCGCCATAACGCCAATCCGAGCCGGTTTGACCGTGGCATGGAGCGCATCCTGGTATGGATTTCCGACACCTACGCCCGTGCTTTGCGATTTGCCCTGCGGGCCCGTTGGTTGGTGGTGCTGGTGATGTTGTGTTCGGGTGCCGGCAGCTGGTATTTGTTCAGCACGATGAAGTCCGAATTGGCGCCTATGGAAGACCGCGGCGTGATCGTGATGCCCATCAGCGCGCCGGACGGCTCTACTCTGGCCTTTACTGCTCGCTATCTCGATGCCGTGGACCGTATCGCGGCGCAATACCCCGAGTTTGACCGGGCCTTTTTGTTCTCGGGCGGCGGTGGCGTGTCTTCCGGTTTGGCGATATTGCGTACGGTCGATTGGTCCGAGCGCAAGCGCAGCACGCAGGAGATTGCCCGCGCCATGCTGCCGCAGGTCAGCCAGTTGCCGGGCGTGCAGGCCTTTCCAACCACGCCGGCCAGTTTGGGCCAGGGCTTTACCGCGCGACCGGTCAACTATGTCGTGCTGACCAGTGACAGCTATGCCAATTTGGCCAAGGTCACGCAGGCCATGATGGCCGAGATGGCCAAGAACCCAGGCTTGATTCAGCCCGACAATGATTTGCGCCTGAACAAGCCGGAACTTTTTATGGAGATCGACCGCGAGCGCGCCGCCGATCTGGGCGTGTCGGTGGATGCGGTAGCGCGCACGGTCGAGACCATGTTGGGCAGCCGTGCGGTAACGCGTTACAAACGCGGTGCGGATCAGTACGATGTGCTGGTGCAGACCGAGGCGGCCGGGCGCGCCACGCCTGAGCAGATCGAACGCCTGTTTGTGCGCGGACGGGGCGACACCATGGTGCCGCTGTCGAGCCTGATCAAGGTCAACGAGGCGGTCAGCCCGCGCGAGTTGAATCACTTCAACCAGCGCCGCTCGGTGGCCTTCTCGGCCAATCTGGCGCCAGGCTATGCCTTGGGTGAGGCGCTGGTGTTCATGGATCAGACCGCAGCCAAGATTCTGCCGGTTGGCTATGCGACCGAGTTGGCCGGCGTGTCGCGCGAGTTCAAGTCCAGCAGCGGGGCACTCGGCCTTGTTTTCGTGTTGGCGCTGCTGTTCATCTTCTTGGTCTTGGCGGCGCAGTTCGAGAGCTTTGTCGATCCTTTTGTGATCTTGCTGTCGGTGCCTTTGTCCATGGTTGGCGCCTTGGCGGCGCTGCAATGGTCGGGTGGCACCTTGAATGTCTATTCGCAGATTGGTCTGATCACGCTGGTCGGATTGATCACCAAGCACGGCATTTTGATTGTCGAGTTCAGTAACCAGTTACGTCAGCAGGGGCGTACGGTCAACGAGGCCGTGGTCGAGGCGGCGGCATTGCGTCTGCGTCCGATTTTGATGACAACCGGTGCGATGGTCTTGGGTGCTTTGCCCCTGGCTTTGGCCACCGGTGCCGGGGCCGAGAGCCGCCAGCAAATCGGCTGGGTGATTGTTGGCGGCATGAGCTTGGGCACTTTGCTGACGATCTTTGTCGTGCCGACCATGTACACGCTGTTTGCCCGCAAGGGCACGCCGGGCGAGATCACGACGCCGGCCTTGGCGAGTTGAATCAGCTGGGGGTAGCACCGCTGTAGTTGCGCAGGCCGGGCAAGTTCAAGACCGAGATGCCGCGGCGCTCGGCCAGAATCAGGCCGGCTTGCTCAAGCACTTGCAGCGCAATATTGGCACGCTGGCGTGAGACGCCGGCCAATTGCCCCAGCTCCGACTGGCGTAGATCAACAAAGCAGTCCGCGTCAGATTCGGTTTTGGGATACAGCTCGGGGTTGAAGAGGCCGGCCAGGCAGTGCGCAACCCGGGCGTTCGAATCGAGCAGGCGGTCTTGGCTGAGTTGGGCGATGAAGCCGCCCATGCGTGCGTTCAAGAGTTCTTGCAAGCAATGGTTGAAGGGAATGCTGCTCGCTCGCAGCCACTCGAAGGTGTCGCGCGGCATCAGTGCCAGGCGGCAGTCGCGCAGCGCGATGGCGTCGTATTGCCAGCGGCCACGTTTGATCAGCGTGCCTTCGCCAAACCAGCCGCCCGCGCCAACGCTGATCAAGGTAGTCTCGCGTCCGGCGGCGCTGCTGACGCTCATTTTGCCAAAGCCGCTGATGATGCCTATCCAAAACTCGGCCGGCTCGCCGGCTCGCACGATGGACTGTCTTGTCGTCACCACGCGTTCGCGGCAGTCCGCCTGCACGCGCTTCATTTCGTTGTCCGTCAAGCGGCGGCCCCAAATGGAGTTGGCCAAACTTTCTTGTAAGCGCATCTTGGTCCAGACCCTGTTCTTGATTGGCTTGAATTCTATGGAGGGTGCTGCCTCTAAAATGCCCTGTCAAACCCTGGGAAATTCAGATGACTATCAAGAGCGACAAATGGATACGCCGTATGGCCGAGCAACACGGCATGATCGAGCCGTTTGAGCCGGGCCAAGTTCGCGCCAACGCGGCCGGCGAGAGAATCGTCAGCTACGGCACTTCCAGCTATGGCTATGACATCCGCTGCGCGCCCGAGTTCAAAGTGTTCACCAATGTCTACAGCTCCATCGTTGATCCGAAGAACTTCGATGAGAAGAGTTTTGTCGACATGGAGGGCGACTTCTGCATCATTCCGCCCAACAGCTTTTGCCTGGCCCGTACGGTTGAGTACTTCCGCATCCCGCGCAATGTGTTGACCGTCTGCCTGGGCAAAAGCACCTACGCGCGCTGCGGCATCATCGTCAACGTCACGCCCTTCGAGCCTGAATGGGAGGGCTATGTGACGCTGGAGTTCAGCAACACCACGCCGCTGCCGGCCAAAATCTATGCGGGTGAGGGCTGCGCGCAAGTGCTGTTCTTTGAGAGCGACGAAGTTTGCGAGACCAGCTATAAAGACCGCGGCGGCAAGTATCAAGGGCAGCGCGGTGTCACTTTGCCGAAAACTTGAATCGAATCAGCCGGTGAATGACCGGTTTTTTCGGATTTAAGTTTTGGCAGGGGCCTGCATCATGGCAACACCCAAGCCCCAAGCCGAGGATGCCATGAGCAACGTCTACCGCCTGACCCCAGATCTGCAGCTCAGCGCACCGATCTATTTCGATCTGCGCGATGCCTCGTCCCATGACATGCTGGATGGGCACTCGTTTGACCCGGCGCTGCGCCCGCAGTCCTCGCGCGAGTTCGGCTCGCCGCTTGTTGGGCCCGTGGCCTCAGACGATTTGCAGGCTTTCCAGCGCTTGATGGCGCAAGAGGGTTTGGCGCTGCAGCCCACTCGGATGCTGTATGACCGCCTATACGCCTGCGAGCGACTGGCGCAAGCGCATGCCAGCGCCAATGCGGCTTTGCGTGAATTGGCCATGCGCATGTTCAATAGCTATCAACAGGCTGGCGAGTGGATCGGCTTGATCCACTGATGCTTCATTGACAAACTGCCTCTGACAATCAGCCTCTCTGCAGCAAAGCCCTCCGCGTGAGGGCTTTGCTGCTTTTGAGTTCACAGCGCCGTCAGCCAGTCGCAACGCAGGCGCCCGCTGCGATGCAGCTTCAGCCGCCAAGAGGCGTAGCAGCCCGGCGCCAAGAAGCCTGCCGGGCACAGCGGCAGCAAGGGCCAAGCATGGGTCAACAAGATCGCGGGCAGGGCCACCCAGCCGATCACCCAGGCCGTCAGCACCATGTCCCAGGCGCACAACTCCAGCGGATGGCGGCGTCCATGCAGGAAAAGCCAGCGTTTGACCTGAGTCAGTTGGATCAGGGTCATCGCACACCTCCGTTGGAGAAAAGGGCTGCTTGTCAGTTTCGCGTCAGGCAAATAATCGGTCAAGGCTGAGGGAATATCCAGTCAATTTTTTAATCGGGCTATTTGGGGCCACTACTTGATCCCGCTTGACTCTGCTTGATGACTTTTGGCATGGAGGAGGGGCCGGTGTAGGCTGCGAGCCTTATCAAAACGGCGAGTTTTCGTGCAGAACAAAAATATCAAACTTTTGGGCCTGACAGTGGCTCTGGCGGCCGTCGTGCCCAGCGTGGCAATGGCCGCCGAAGGCATGTGGATGCCGCAACAATTGCCGCAAATTGCTAAGGCGCTGAGCGCCGCCGGCCTGCAGATCGAGCCGGCTCGGCTGTCGCAGTTGACCGAGTTCCCGATGGGCGCCGTCGTCAGCCTCGGCGGCTGCACCGCTTCGTTTGTGTCACCGCAGGGTTTGATCCTGACCAACCACCACTGTGCTTACGGCAGCATCCAGTACAACTCCAGCCCGCAGCGCGACCTGCTCCAGCAAGGCTTTTTGGCAGCCACCCTTGCCGAGGAGTTGCCGGCGGCGCCGGGAAGTCGCGTTTATGTGACGGTGGCGGTGAGCGATGTCAGCCAGCACATATTGGATGGCGAGACCAAGGCGCTCAGTGGCAAGGCCAGGCTTGACGCGATCGAGGCGGGGCAAAAGCGCCTGACTGCGGTCTGCGAAGAGGACAGGGGCCACCGCTGCCACGTGGCCAGCTTTTATGGCGGCCTGCAGTACCAGTTGATCAAACAGATGGAGGTGCGCGATGTGCGTTTGGTGCATGCGCCGGCGCTGGGCGTAGGCCTGTTCGGCGGTGATGCCGACAACTGGATGTGGCCGCGCCACACCGGAGACTACAGCTTTTACCGCGCCTATGTCGGCCCGGATGGGCGTCCGGCCGACTTCAACCCGGCCAATCGGCCGCTGCAGTCCAAACACTTTCTGAAGCTGGCTACCAAGCCACTTGCCGAAGATGACTTCTTGATGGTCGCCGGCTACCCCGGTAGCACCGACAGGCACCGTCTGCCGGCCGAAATGGATTTCGCCTTTTCATGGCTGCAGCCCAGCCATATCAGCTTGATGGGCGAGCAATTGACGCTGATCAAGGCTGAGACGGCGGGCCGCCGTGATGCCGAAATTGCACTGGCTGACGAGGTCGCCGGCATCAGCAACTACTACAAGAATTTGCAGGGCCAGCAAAGCAGCTATGAGGGCAGCGATATCCTGGCGCGCAAGCGCCAAGCCTTTGCCGAGTTGAAGGCCTGGGTGGCCGCAGAGCCGGCCCGGCAGGCTCGGTACGGCGGCGATATTGCGCGTGTTGAGCGCCTGTTGGCTCAGCAGCAAGACATCATCCGCGCAGAACTTTTGCTGGCCTATACCTCGCCGACGCTGCTTGATGCTGCGCGCAGCCTCTATCAGTATGCGCAACAGCAGGCGCTGCCGGATGCCCAGCGCAAACCCGGCTACCAGGCGCGTGACGCGCTGCGTGTGAGTCAAAGGCTGGAAACGCTGCAGCGTCGCTATGACGAGCAGGTCGACAAGCGCGTGAGCGCGCATTTCTTGGCGCAATACCTGGCCTTGCCGGCCGCCCAATTGAATCGAGCTTTGTTGGCCGCACTGGGCCTGCGGGCGGGTATGGATGAGGCCGCTATCGGCTTGCGCCTGGATGCGATCTATGCGGGCAGCAAGCTGGCCGATACCGCTCAGCGCATGGCCTGGTTGCAGCGCGATGTGCAAGCCTTCAAGGCCAGCGATGACAGCTTCATCAAGGCCGCTGTGGCGCTCTATGCCGATGCTGAGTCGCGCGAGGCGCGCGACAAAGAACTCGGTGGCCAGCTCGGCCAAGCCTACACCAGCACGATGGAGGCCTTGATCGCCTTCAAGGCCAGCAAAGGTGAGACGGTCTACCCCGATGCCAACAGCACGCTGCGGCTTGCATTCGGGCATGTCAAAGGCCGCACAGGCGCGGTCGACGGCGCCGATTGGCAGGCCTTCACGACCTTGCGCGGCATTGCGGCCAAGCACACCGGTACGGGCGAGTTCAATGCACCGCAGCAGCAACTCGATGCCATCAAAGCGCGTCGCTTCGACAACTACCTGATGCCCAGCTTGGATTCGGTGCCTGTGAACTTCCTCGCCACGCTCGACACGACCGGCGGCAACTCCGGCTCGCCGGTCTTGAACGACAAGGCCGAGTTGGTGGGTTTGTTGTTTGACGGAACGCTGGACACCGTGATCGACAGCTGGGACTTCGACGTCAAGAAGTCGCGCAGCATCTGCCTGGACTCACGCTATATGCTTTGGCAGATGAAGGTCGTGGACAAAGCCGATCGCTTGCTGCTGGAGATGAAGGCGCTTTGAAGCGCCGCCGGGGGCCGGCTTCGGCTCCAGTGCCTCAGTTCAAGGCCTGATGGAAGCCAGCGGGCTTGCCCGTAGCTTGCACACAAAGCGGCGACACTCAGCGCTGTGAGGCAGCCGGAGAAGCCATGACACAGTCTGTTCAGCATTCCTCAGATGAGAGTTCGCGTTCGCAGCGTTTGGCGCAGTTGCATGCGCTGCAGACGATGGAACATGGCAAGGTGGTGCGCGCCGCCGAGGCCGTGGCCTTGATACACGATGGTGATTGTCTTGCCACCTCGGGCTTTGTCGGCATCGGCTTCGCGGAAAACCTGGCCGTGGCGCTGGAGGCTCGGTTCCTGAGCAGCGGCAGGCCACGCGATTTGAGTCTGGTCTATGCCGCAGGGCAGGGCGATGGCAAACAGCGCGGCCTCAATCATTTTGGCCATCAAGGCCTGCTCAGGCGTGTTGTGGGCGGGCACTGGGGCTTGGTTCCGGCCTTGCAAAAGCTCGCGCTGTCCGGCGAGATCGAGGCCTGGAATCTGCCGCAAGGCGTGATCAGCCATCTCTACCGCGACATTGCTGCGGGCAAACCCGGCCACCTCAGCCGGGTCGGGCTGGATACTTTTGTCGACCCGCGTCATGGCGGCGGCGCCGTCAACGCCCGCAGCACCGAAGCCCTGGTGCGTCTGATGGACATCGACGGCGAGGAATATCTGTTCTACAAGGCTTTTCCTATTGATGTGGCCTTGCTGCGCGGCAGCACATCGGATGCCGACGGCAACATCACCATGGAGCGTGAGGCGCTAACGCTGGATTCACTGGCGATCGCGATGGCGGCGCGCAATAGTGGTGGCATTGTGATCGTGCAAGTGGAGCGCTTGGCCGAGCGCGGCAGCCTGAATCCGCGTCAAGTCAAGATTCCCGGCATCTTGGTCGATGCCGTGGTGTTGGCCGAGAAGCCCGAATATCACATGCAAACCTTTGTCGAGCCCTACAGCCCTGCCTTTGCGGGCGAGTTGCGGGTGCCTTTGGCGGCAGTGGCGCCGATGGAGATGGGCGTGCGCAAAGTGATCGCCAGGCGGGCGGCCTTGGAGTTGCAAACGCACGATGTGGTCAATCTCGGAATTGGCATGCCCGAGGGCGTGGCCGCAGTGGCGGCGCAAGAGCACATCATTGACCTGATCACGCTCACGGCCGAGCCCGGCGTCATCGGCGGTGTTCCGGCCGGCGGCTTGAATTTTGGTGCGGCGGTCAATACGCAGGCGGTCATTGATCAACCCTATCAATTCGACTTCTATGACGGCGGAGGCCTCGATCTGGCGGTGCTGGGCTTGGCGCAGGCAGACGGCCAGGGCAATGTCAATGTCAGCCGATTTGGAGATCGCCTGGCCGGCGCGGGCGGCTTCATCAACATCAGCCAAAACGCCAAGCGCCTGGTCTTTGTCGGCAGTTTTTTGAGCGACGGCGCACCGAAGTTTTTGGCCCAGGTCGAGCAGCGCACCTTCTCCGGGCGAGAAGCGTTCCGGCGTGGCCAGCAAGTGCTGTACGTGACCGAACGCTGCGTGCTCAAGCTAGCCGCCGAGGGATTGATTTTGAGTGAAGTGGCGCCAGGTCTGGATCTGCAGCGCGATGTGCTGGACCTGATGGGCTTCAGGCCCTTGATGCCGACGCCGCCAGTGCTCATGGATGCGGCCCTCTTCGCCGAGGAGGCAATTGGACTGCGGGCCAGGCTTTTGATGCTGCCGCTGGCCGATCGCTTCAGCTATGACGCGCCGACGCGGCAGTTCTTTCTCAACTTCGAACGCCTGTCGGTGCGCAGCATTGACGATGTGGAGGCCATTCGCGCCGAAGTGGAGCGCCGCTTGACGCCGCTTGAAACGCGCGTTTGGTGCGTTGTCAACTATGACCACTTTCACCTGGACCCGCAGGTCGCCGACGCCTACGCGGCGATGGTGCGAGAGCTGAGTGATCAGTTCTATGAGAACGTGACCCGCTATGGCACGGCTGGCTTCAACCGCAGCGTGCTCGGCGCCGCCTTGGCAGCCCGGGGCGTCGAGCCGCAGATGTTTGACTCGGCCGAGCGTGCGTTTTTGGAAGTTAAAAATAGCTGAGTCAGGCGCAGCTATGGTGAAGGCAACGCTGAACAAGTCCTCATGCATCGCGGCGGGATCTTTGCGGGATGCTGGGCAAGGCGCGAACCGCCGCTCAGACTCGTGTCTGGGCAAGATTCGCAACGCCGTCCAGCGCCCGCAAAGGCCTGCCCCAGAGGGTTTGCGAGATATGCAACCCGCTCCGTCGTTGCGGCGCTTGGCATTCGGGCCATCAGCCCGACCTGCGCGCCGCGCCTAGTATCGGGCCGCATCTCTCGCAAACGCGACGCATGAGGACTTGTTCAGTGTTGCCTAAATGCCACTTGCGTGCTTAAGGCGGCTGTTGGACAGTCGCGGCTGTTGAATTTCTTCGAGCAGTCAAGACCGTGTCTTCCTTACCTATTGGCGATCTTCGCCTCAAGCATGACCGCGCCTTTCTAGGTCATCCCCTTGGCCTTGGATGGCTGGCTTTTTGCGAGTTCTGGGAGCGCTTCTCCTATTACGGCATGCAGGCCTTGCTGGTGCTCTACCTCAGCAACTATCTGTTCTTGCCTGAAAACATCGGCAATGTGGCCGGCATTGATGCCTTGCGGGCCTTTATTGAACGAGCTACTGGTCCGCGCTCACCGCAGCAACTCGCCTCGGCGGTGTTTGGCCTGTACGCAGGCCTGGTCTACCTAACGCCAATATTTGGCGGCTTATTGGCCGACCGCTGGCTCGGCCGAACCCGCACCGTCGTGATCGGCGCCAGCCTGATGGCGCTTGGGCACTTCTTGATGGCGTTCGAGGCGAGCTTTTTGCTGGCTCTGGCTTGTTTGCTGCTGGGTGTGGGTTGCTTCAAGGGCAATATCGCAGCCCAGGTCGGTGCGCTCTACGCGCCCGGCGACAAGCGTCGCGCCAGTGCTTTCCAGATCTTCATGCTGGCGGTGCAGATGGCGGTGATCCTGGCACCCATCGTTTGCGGCACGCTGGGTGAAAAAGTAGCCTGGCATTGGGGCTTTGGCGCGGCCGGCGTCGGCATGTTGATCGGCTTGGTGGTCTATCTGGCCGGGCGCCGCTATTTGCCGCCGGAGACTCCAAGGGCGCAAGCCACGGCGCCCAAGACCGGCGAGCCTAAACCCCGCATGACAAAGCAAGAATTGGCGCGGCTGCTGCTGCTGATCGCTTTGATCCCGGTGCTGATGCTGTCCATCGTCGGCAACCAACAGTTCAACAACGCCTACCCGCTGTGGTCGCAAAAGCATATGGACCTGCTGCTGTTCGGCTTTCAGGTGCCGGTGAGTTGGCTGCAGGCGGTGGACGCGCTGATCAGCACCTCGACCATGGTTGCCTCGATTGCGTTCTGGCGCTGGTGGGCCACGCGGCGGCGTGAGCCGGATGAATTGACCAAGATGGCCTTCGGCTCCTTGCTCGCGGCTTGCGCGCCGGCGCTGCTGGTGATTGCCGCTGGTTCGATCGCCGGCACGAACGAGAAGGTCAGTTTTGTCTGGACGCTGGGCTACACCCTGATCAACAACCTCGGCTTCGC
>CAUPEV010000109.1:0-16253 GCA_963510335.1 uncultured Roseateles sp. | reverse complement strand
TCGGCCGGCCTGGGTGTCATCAGGGTGGCGGTGGTGCCCGACAGGAGCTCGCTCGGCCTGATCATCCCGGACTTGCCGCCCCTGGTGGGCAGCTTCACCAGCTCGGCCGCCAATCACACGCTGGCCTATTTGATGGTGGCCTTCGCCTTTGGCTTCGCCAACTTCATCGGCTCGCCGATTCTTGGTGCCTTGTCTGATCGCTGTGGCCGCCGGCCGGTGATGTTGATCGGCTTTTGCGGGCTGGCACTGAGCTTTTTCGTCACTGCAATGGCCACCGCCTTGTGGATGTTGGTGGCGGTGCGCCTGGTCAGCGGCGCGATGCAGGCGAATGCCTCGGTCGCCAATGCCTATGTGGCCGATATCAGTGCGCCGGATGAGCGTGCCAAGCGCTTCGGCATGCTGGGCGCGGCCTTTGGCATGGGCTTCATCCTCGGCCCGGTGATGGGCGGCATCCTGGGTGACATCGACCTGCACCTGCCTTTTTATGTGGCCGGAACGCTGGCGCTGATCAACTGGTGCTATGGCTTTTTCGTCCTGCCCGAATCGCTCAAACCCGAGAATCGCCGCCCCTTCACCTGGAAGCGCGCCAATCCGATCAATTCACTGAAGAAACTCAGCAGCTTGAAGGGCGTCGGCCCCTTGGTGTTTGTGATCGCTTTATCGGGCTTGGCGCAAATGATTTTGCAGTCCAGCTGGGTGCTCTACACGCATTTTAAATTCGGCTGGGGCCCCAAAGAAAACGGCTGGTCGCTGTTCGCGGTGGGCGTGATGTCGGTGCTGGTGCAGGGCTTTTTGCTGCCGAAGCTTTTGAAGGTTTTCACGCCGCAACGCCTGGTCGTGCTGGGCCTCTTGTCCAGCACGCTGACAAATTTTGTCTGGGGTGCTTCGACGGCGGGTTGGATGATGTACGCCATCATCGGCTTCAACCTTTTGGGTTTTGCCGTCAATGCCGCGATGCAAAGCTTGATCTCGAACGCCGCCGACGCCTCGACCCAAGGCGAAACGATGGGTGCGGTGTCTTCGTTGAACAGCATCATGGCGGTGCTGGCGCCCGTGGTTGGGCCGGGCTTGATTTATTTCGTCGCCGACTTGCCGCAAGGCGATTGGCGCATTGGCGCACCGTTCTATTTCTGCGCCGTTTTGCAGGCGCTGTCGCTCGTTTTCGCCTGGCGCCATTTCGCGCGCACGCGGCCCGCAGCGACTGTGGCTGTCTGAATCAATTTTGATGAAGTGAGAAGAATATGCATGACAAGGTCCTGATCCTCGATTTCGGCTCCCAAGTCACCCAGCTGATCGCCCGCCGGGTGCGCGAGGCGGCGGTGTTCTGCGAGATCCACCCCAATGATGTGTCAGACGAGTTCATCCGTGAATTTGCACCCAAGGCCATCATCTTGTCAGGCAGCCATGCCTCGACCTATGAAGACCATGAGCTGCGCGCGCCGCAGGCGGTGTGGGATCTGGGTGTGCCGGTCTTGGGTATTTGCTACGGCATGCAGACCATGGCGGTGCAACTTGGCGGTAAGGTCGAATGGAGTGATCACCGCGAGTTTGGTTATGCCGAGGTTCGCGCCCATGGGCATACCAAGTTACTCGATGGCATCCAGGACCACGCCACGCTGGAAGGCCACGGCATGCTCAAGGTCTGGATGAGCCATGGCGACAAGGTCACCGTGATGCCGCCCGGCTTCAAGCTGATGGCCGAGACGCCAAGCTGCCCGGTGGCCGGCATGGCCAACGAAGAAAAAGGCTATTACGCGGTGCAGTTCCACCCCGAGGTGACCCATACCTTGAAGGGCCAGGAAATGATCACCCGCTTTGTGCGGGGCATTGCCGGCTGCAAGGGCGATTGGGTGATGGGCGATTACATCAGCGAGGCGGTTGCCAAGATCCGCGAGCAGGTCGGTGACGAAGAGGTCATCCTGGGCCTGTCCGGCGGGGTGGATTCCTCGGTCGCAGCCGCGCTGATTCACCGCGCCATTGGCGATCAGCTGACCTGTGTTTTCGTCGACCATGGCCTCCTGCGCTTGAACGAGGGCGCGATGGTGATGGAGATGTTCGCCGGTAAGCTGCATGCCAAGGTCGTGCATGTGCAGGCTGAAGCGCAGTTCCTGGGGCATCTGGCGGGGGTCACCGACCCCGAGCAAAAGCGCAAGATCATCGGCCGCGAGTTCGTCGAGGTGTTCAAGGCTGAGGCTGCCAAGCTCAAGGCGGCCGACTCCGATGTCAAGGGCGCTAAATGGTTAGCTCAAGGCACCATCTACCCGGATGTGGTCGAGAGCGGCGGCACCAAGACCAAGAAGGCGACCACGATCAAGAGCCACCACAATGTTGGCGGTCTGCCTGAACAGCTGGGTTTGAAACTGCTGGAGCCGCTGCGCGAATTGTTCAAGGATGAGGTGCGCGCCTTGGGCGTGGCGCTGGGCCTGCCGGCCGATATGGTCTACCGCCACCCATTCCCGGGCCCGGGTCTGGGTGTGCGCATCCTCGGTGAAGTGAAGAAAGACTATGCCGACCTGCTGCGCCGGGCGGACGCGATCTTCATCGAAGAGTTGCGTGGCTGGGATGATGAGGCCACGGGCAAGAACTGGTACGAGCTGACCAGCCAGGCTTTCACCGTTTTCTTGCCGGTCAAGAGCGTGGGCGTGATGGGCGACGGCCGTACCTATGACTATGTGGTGGCGCTGCGCGCGGTTCAGACCAGCGACTTCATGACCGCCGACTGGGCCGAGCTGCCCTATGGTCTGCTGAAGAAGGTGTCGGGCCGCATCATCAACGAGGTGCGCGGCATCAACCGGGTTACCTACGACGTGTCGAGCAAGCCGCCGGCGACGATCGAGTGGGAGTGAGTTGAAAAGCCTTTGGCCAACTGACTGATTTGCCGAACTACTGAAAGCCGCCCAGCATCGCTGAGCGGCCTTTTTCATGTCGGTTGATCAAGACTTCCAGTTGAAATTCATCGCCAGGAAGATGAAGTTGACCTTCTTGTATTCGCCGACCACGCTGCCGCGTCCACCCAAAACGACGGGCACCGCGCCCTGAACATTGCTGCGCAAAGTTCCTTGCGGCGTGTACTCCAAGCTCCAACCCCAGTTGAAGCTGCTCGACTCTTCTTTTTGGCCGCCGACACCGAAACGCCAAGTGGCATTAACCGGCAGCGCCAAGGCAATCTGGCCATTCCTCTGGAAGCCCGAGTCGTAGCCGATGCCGGCATTCAGCAGCCAAGCATCTGACCATTTGTACTGCGTGCCGACCGACAGATGCCAGGTGTCCCTGAAGGGCAGTTGCGTCGACAGTCCGACGGGGTTGTTGGAGTCGATGCCGATTTCGGCCTCGCCAAATTTCGACCATTGCTGCCAGCCGACGCTGCCCAGCAGCGCCCAGTCCGCTGCGATTTGCTGGTAGGTGCTGGCCATCAGCCCTTGCGGCACCGTCACGCCGAGATCGACTTGCGTGTCCAGCAAGCCTCGGGCGTTGAGCAACGCTCGCACGCCGGGCGCCAGCTCGCTCCATTGCGCTTGCGCCTTGAAGTTGAGCTTGACCGGCGAGGTATAGGTCAGCCCGAAACGTCGGCCGGCATCGACTTCGTACATCAGCCCCAAGTTGGCACCCGCACCCCAGCTATTGTCTTTGAGGGTCAGGCTGGCGTCGCTGCCGATGATGTTGTTGATGGCCACTTTGTTGTCCAGCATGCCGTACATCAGGTTCAGGCTGGCTCCGAGGGACAGCTTGTCGTTGATGCGGGTGGCCACCGAGGGCAGCAGCGAGACGCCCAGCAATTTTCCCTCTTGGGCGCGGTAGCGGCCCACCCAGCCGTCCTCATACTTGGTGGCCGAGCCGAAGTTGCCGGTCACGCCGAAGCCGAGTTTCAAGTCCGGCAACAGGCTGTGCGTGTAGAACGCACCGCCGCCCGGAAACCAGCCGACCGGGTTGCCGCCGCTCTTGTTGCCCAGCGCGGCGGAGGTGCCGTCACCGATCGAAAAACCCACATCGCCGTGCAGCACTTGCGCGCCCAGCGTGGTTTGATTGCCGCTCAGCCGCGTCATGCCGGCCGGGTTGGTCAGCACGGTGGATGCGTCTTGCGCGCGAGCCGCATAGCCCGCAGCGGCCAGGCCGACGTCGGCTGTGCCGACCTCGTACAAAAGGATGCCGCCGGCTTGAATAGCCGGGCTCAAAGAGAAGAGGGCGGCAGCGACGGCCGTCGCCAACAAGGTCTGTTGAAAGTTGTTGTTAGTCATGGCGGCGTTCTCCAAAATGACAAGCGCCGGGAAGCAGCCGCAGCCGCCATCCCGGCGCTCAAAGAGGTGTTAAACCGAAATCAATCGCTGTCCAACTGGTCGGGCAAGGCGAAGGCCGGCAGGCCCTGGCTAGCAGCCTTGGGCTTAGATCCCGGAATGATCTCGAAGCTTGGCGAGAACGAGACCATCAAGCTGCGCAACTGATCAAAAGGCTTGCGCTCGCCTTCGAATTTGGCCTTACCTGCCTTGAGCAGGTCATCGAAGGAGCTCAGGCCCATCATCACGCGGTTGAGCTCGCTGCGATTCAGCGTGATTGTCAGATCGGCGTTTTGGGCTTGCTGGCCTTTGATATTGGTCAGCGTGGCGTTGCTCAATTCGATCAGGTACTTCTCGCCGTTGTCGGGCGTGATGAGGTTGATGGCGAAACGCATGCCTTCAGCCTTCTTGGGGTCCATGCTGATGCCCAGGAAGTCCAACCACATCTCGGTCGACATGGCGCGCACCACGTCGGGTCCGGTGCTCTTTTGCGGCGTGCCGCCGGGCAGGCCGTTGCGCAGCTCATAAGCGCCCTGCAAATAGCTGTTGCGCACGCTGGTGCTTTCGCCTTGATAGCCGAGTTGCTCATAGACGCTGGCCAGCAAATCGCGCGCCGGCTGGTTTTGATGCTCGGCGAACACCAGCTTGTTCAAAATCTCCGAGGCTTCCAGATACTTGCCCTTGGCCATCAACTGCTTGCCCTTGGCAATGATCTTGGCCGAGCCGCCCATCATCTCGACATAGAGAGGCGCCGAATCTTGCGGCGACAGCGGGTGCAGATTGACCGGGTTGCCGTCATAGAAGCCCAAGAAGCGGTTGATCACGGCACGCGCGTTGTTCTGCGAGTCACCGTGGTAGCTGCGCGCCGACCATTGCTGCTGCAAGCTCTTGGGCACTTCGTAGACGTTGTGGATCTCGTTGATCGTCACGCCCTTGTTGGCATAGTGCAGGGCCTGGTTGTTCAGGTTGGCGTAGGCATCGCGCTGCGAGCGCAGCACCTCTTGCACGCGAGCGTTGCCGAAGCGCGGCCAGCTGTGCGAGGCGAACATCACCTCGGCTTCTTGGCCGAACTGCCAGAGCGCCACATTGATCTGCTTGGACCAGTTCAGCGCATTGCGCACCGGAGCGCCGCGCAGCGTGTAGATATTGTGGATGGTGCCGGTCACGTTCTCGGCCGCCCAGAAGGCCTTGAACTGCGGGAAGTAGGTGTTCATCTCGACCGGGGCTTCGGTGTCCGGCGTGTTCTGGAACACCATCTTGACGCCGTCCAGCGTCAGCTCCTCGATGTCTTTGTTGATCAGTACATTGGGCGCAATCAGTCCGGTATTGCCGTTAGCGACGTTCTTGCCGATGGCTTGATCGACGTGGCCATGCGGGTCGCGCGGCAACAGGATGGCGTATTGCCACTGCGTGCGCCGCGACATCGCGTTGCCGGCCAGCACGTTCTCTTCGATCGCGGCCTGCATAAAGCCCACCGGTGCAATCACCTTGACCTTGCCGCTGGCCACATCGGCCTCGTCCACCACGCCGCGCACACCGCCGAAATGGTCCACATGCGAGTGCGAGTAGACAACGCCGACGACCGGGCGTTTACCCAGCTTGTCGTTGATGAACTCTAAAGCGGCGCGAGCGGTTTCTTTGGCGGTCAGCGGGTCAAAAATGATCCAGCCGCTGTCGCCCTTGATGAAGCTGATATTGGCCAGGTCGAAGCCGCGCACCTGGTAGATCTTGCCGGGCACCACTTCATAGAGGCCGTAGCTCATATTCAGCACCGCTTGGCGCTGCAGCGAGGGGTGGATGCTCTGAAAGTCTTTGCCTTGCAGCAGCCACTGATAGCTGCCCATATCCCAGGCGACCTGGCCGGCGTCGGCCATGATCTGCTTGTAGGCAGGCTCGGCAATGAAGCCCTTGTTTGCTTCATCGTAATCACGTTTATCACTGAAGGGCAGGGCAGCGGTGATGCCTTTGCGCAGCTCCAGCGTGAAGGTCGACGGCGGGCTGCCCTTGGGGTCGAAATGCTTGACCTGCGCAGGGGGCATGCCGACCGATGCGCCCTTGGCTTGGTTGGTTTGTGCCTGTACGCTGACTGCGGCCGTTAGCCCGACGCAAGCTGCAGTGATCAGTGCCACATGTGAGGCTTGTATGGAAAGCTGTATTTTGGATTTTTTCACTCTATGCTCCTGCGACACCAGCAAGCCCCGGAGTGGGGCTATAACTGTTCAAATCGGCGCAGAGTTTTAGCCTTTGGTGGACCTTTGTCAAATGAATCCTGGGCACATCAGCCTGACATTTGATCTTCGGCAAGTTCGCTGGATTTTGTTGTTGATCAATCCTGGCCCTGTGCTGCTAGGGGTAGGCAATTGGCTGTTGCGAAGTGGCGTCCCAGCTCGCTTGCTTGCTTCTTGTGCTGAGGCACAATCAGGCTGTCTTGGACCCAGCCAGCCTCTCGATCGACGAGCGGAAAATATGCGCGCAGCACTCAGCATCCTCGGATTGGTCATCGTGTTCGCCATCGTGCTGACGCAGATGAAGAAGCAAGCGGTCTCATTGACCCAGGTTGACATGGCCGCCTCTGCGGCCAGCGGCAGCGGCGTGCCTCAAAATGCGCCCGACGCCGTGCGCCAGCAGCTGGAGGCCGCCGCGCAGCAAGCTGCCAAGGCGGCGTCCGAGGCAATGCCCTGAGGCTGATCCCGGAGGCCAATGCGTCCAGGGCTTTGGCCTCACGCCACTGAGGCGGCCAAGCGCGGGCGGCAAGAAGCGCCGCCCTTGTCGGTTTTGCTCAGGTCACCTGATTTCAGAAGAAGCCAAGCGCATCGGGCGAGTAGCTGACCAGCAGGTTCTTGGTCTGCTGGTAATGGTCCAGCAGGGCCTTGTGGGTCTCGCGGCCTATGCCGGATTCCTTGTAGCCGCCAAACGCCGCATGCGCTGGGTAGGCGTGGTAGCAATTGGTCCAGACCCTGCCCGCCTGTATGGCGCGGCCCATGCGGTAGGCGCGGCTGCCGTCGCGCGTCCACACACCCGCACCCAGTCCGTAGGGCGTGTCATTGGCAATCTGCAGGGCCTCGGCCTCGTCCTTGAAGGTGGCCACGGCCAGCACCGGACCGAAGATCTCTTCGCGGAACACGCGCATATTGTTGTTGCCCTTGAATAGCGTGGGCTCGATGTAATAGCCGCCGGCCAACTCACCCTCCAGCTGCTTGCGGCTGCCGCCGATCAGCAGTTGCGCGCCTTCTTGCTTGCCCACTTCCAAGTAGGACATGATCTTGTCCATTTGCAGGGACGAGGCCTGCGCACCCATCATGGTGTCGGTGTCCAAGGGGCTGCCTTGCTTGATGGCGGCGACGCGCTTGAGGGCGCGCTCGATGAAACGGTCGTAGATGGATTCCTGGATCAGTGCGCGGCTCGGGCAGGTGCAGACCTCGCCCTGGTTGAAGGCGAACAGCACCAGGCCTTCGATCGCTTTGTCCAGGAAAGCATCGTCCTTGGCCATCACATCGTCGAAGAAGACATTCGGGCTTTTGCCGCCCAGCTCCAGCGTGGCGGGGATCAGATTGGTCGCCGCGGCCTGCGCGATCACGCGGCCGGTGGCGGTGGAGCCGGTAAAAGCGATCTTGGCGATGCGCTTGCTGGTGGCCAAGGGCATGCCGGCTTCGCGGCCATAGCCGTTGACGATATTGAGCACGCCTGGCGGCAGCAGGTCGGCAATCAGCTCGGCCAAAACCAGGATGCTGATCGGCGTCGACTCGGCCGGCTTGAGCACCACGCAGTTGCCGGCGCCCAGCGCCGGAGCCAGCTTCCAGGCCGCCATCAGAATGGGGAAGTTCCAGGGAATGATCTGGCCGACCACGCCCAGTGGTTCGTGGAAATGGTAGGCCACGGTGTGGTCGTCGATCTGGCTCAAAGCGCCTTCTTGCGCACGCAAGCAACCGGCGAAGTAGCGGAAATGGTCGGCGGCCAGCGGGATGTCGGCATTGAGCGTTTCGCGGATCGGCTTGCCGTTGTCCACCGTCTCGGCATAGGCCAGCAACTCCAGATTGGCGTCAATGCGGTCAGCGATCTTGAGCAGGACGTTGGCGCGTGTGGCGGCATTGGTGGCAGCCCACTGGGCGGTGGCGGCATGTGCGGCGTCCAGGGCCAGCTCAATGTCCTCGGCGCTGGAGCGGGCGGCGCGGGTATAGACCTGGCCGCTGATCGGCGTGATCACGTCAAAGTACTCGCCCTTCACCGGCGGCACAAAGCGCCCGCCGATGAAGTTGTCGTACTGGGCCTTGAAGGCGAGTTTGGCGCCTGGGGTATTGGGGCTGGCGTAAAGCATGTCGGTCTCCGGTTTGGTTTGAATGAGGTCAAGAGCCTCTGGCTAGGCCTTTGCAGAAGGCGTGCCAGCCACTCGGTTTGAGCCGAAAGCATGCTGTTTAGGACCGTCAAGGCCGCTGCAAGGCGGCGGGCAGGCCTGCCACTGACACTGGGCGGTGACTTACCGCTAGGCAGACTTGTCACGAAACGGTACAGCGCCTGTACCGATAGTCAGCAATTGCCTCTATTTGGTTGAATCGCTTGGCAGTGAAGCTTGAACTGCTATGGTTGGCGCAGCGCCGCAGCAAAGGCTGGGCGCTGCAAGCAGCGCCTAAAGAGCTCGAACCCATAGCGAGCCGGACAAGGAGACAAGAATCATGACGATGTATGCACCGCCGCGTCTGAGTACGCCGCCGAGTCGCCTGCGCCTGGCGCGCCGGCAGTTGCTGGAAACCGGCGAGCTGGCCACTGGCCTGCTGGAAGCGCGGCTGCAGCAGAGCTGGCAGCGCAGCCGCCAGCACGGCCTGGTGCCCGAAGGGCGCGCCAGCGGCGTGCCGCATGCCTCTGCCGCGCAGCTGGCGCTCGCTCTCGAGCAGCGCCGCACAGTGCTGGCGCAGGCCCGGCCGGTGATGGAGTTTGTGGCCGAGCAGGTGCGGGCCAGCGACAGCCTGGTCATCTTGGCCGACCCGCAGGGCATGCTCCTGCACGCCCTGGGCGACGACGGTTTTGCGGACAAGGCGGCACGGGTGGCGCTGCGCCCCGGTGCCGTTTGGCTGGAACAATGGCGCGGCACCAATGCCATCGGCACGGCCTTGGCCGATGGCCGGGCAGTGGTGATCAATGGCGCCGAGCATTATCTGCAGCGCAATGCCTTCTTGACTTGTGCTGCCGCCCCTATCGTCGATGCCAGCGGCGCACTGATGGGGGCGATCGACATCTCGGGCGATAGGCGCGGCTATCACCCGCATACGCTGGGCTTGGCCCGGTCGGCAGCGCGCATGATCGAGCATCAGCTGTTTGAAGCCAAGCATGGTGCCGGCCTGGTCTTGCGCCTGCATGCCAGGCCCGAAGGCTTGGGCAGCGTCACCGAGGGGCTGGTCGCGCTGTCGGAAGACGGTTTGATCATCGGGGCCAATCCTGTCGGCCTGGAACTCTTGGGTCTGCCGAGCGCGGCGCTGGGGCGCTGCTCCTTGGAGCAGGCCTTGGGCTTGTCTTGGCTCAGTTTGCTGGCGGGCAGCCCTGAACTGGGTGTGCGCCCGTCCGGACAGCCTTGGCAGCTGCGCGGGGCCACTGGCGGCCTGCTTTGGTGCCGGCTGGACGGGGCTCGCAGTCGCGTGGTCTTGCAGACCAATGCGTTGACGCCGAATGCCATGCTGCCCAGTGCTGCCTTGCCAAGCCCTGTGCCAGCTGGCGCTATGCCTCCGCTGGCTGATGAGTTGGCCCAATTGGACAGTGGCGACGCCACCATGCATGCCTTGATCTCCCGTGCGCGCCGCGTGATCGGCAAGCCGATCGCGCTGTTGCTGCAAGGCGAGTCTGGGGTGGGCAAAGAGCTGCTGGCCCGCGCCTGCCATCTCAGTGGGCCGCGTCGCGCCGGCGCCTTTGTGGCCATCAATTGCGCGGCCATGCCCGAGAGCTTGATCGAGGCCGAGCTGTTTGGCTACCGCCCTGGTGCTTTCACCGGCGCCAGCCGGGACGGTGCCCCGGGCCTGCTGCGCCAAGCCCATGGCGGCACCTTGTTTCTGGACGAAATTGGCGATATGCCACTGGGGCTGCAAGCCCGCCTGCTGCGTGTTCTGCAGGAGCGCCAAGTCTCGCCGCTGGGCGGCGGCACGCCGCTGGCGGTGGACTTTGCACTGATCTGCGCCACTCATCGCAGCCTGCCGGTGGAGGTCGAGGCGCAGCGCTTTCGAGAGGATTTGTACTACCGCATCAATGGCTTGAGCTTGCAGCTGCCGCCGCTGCGCCAGCGCACAGATTTCATGGCCTTGGTGCAGACCTTGCTGGCTGAAGCCGCCCCCGGGCGCAGCGTCAGCCTGCAGCCCAAGCTGCTGGCCGCGCTGGCCGCCTACCGCTGGCCGGGCAATCTGCGCCAGTTGGCAAATATGCTGCGGACCTGCTGCGCCTTGCTGGATGAAGATCAGGATTGCATTGACTGGACCCATCTGCCCGACGATATGGCCGCAGCGCTGGCACCGGCTGGCTCGGCAGCGAAGCCGCTTGATGAGAGCGGGGGAGCAGAAGATTTGCGCCACATGTCAAGCCGCTGCGTCCAGCAAGCCTTGGGTTTGGCGCAGGGCAATCGCTCCGAGGCAGCACGTCGCCTGGGCATCAGCCGCAACACGCTTTACCGCAAGCTGAGGGCGGCCAGTCTTTGAGGGGGAGGTGGTGCGCGGCCCCGACTTGCCAGCGGGCCGAAGGGCGCTTGCTAAACTGCAGCCGCCCACCATGCCAGCAACCACCCCCTCCACACAGCCAAGCGCAGAGTCGCCAGCACAATTGGCAGCACAGCCCTCCAGCGGCGCCGCCGACGAATACGCCATGCGAATCGCGCTCGATCAAGCGCAGAACGCCTGGCTGGCCGGCGAGGTGCCGGTCGGTGCCGTGGTGATGCGAGCCGGCCAGGTGATTGCCACCGGCTACAACCGCCCCATCACCACGCATGACCCGACCGCGCATGCCGAGATCGTGGCCTTGCGCCATGCCGCCACCTTGCTGGGCAATTACCGGCTGCCGGAATGCGAGTTGTTTGTGACGCTGGAGCCTTGCGCAATGTGCGCGATGGCGATGCTGCACGCGCGCATCAAGCGGGTGGTGTTCGCCGCCAGCGACCCCAAAACCGGCGTGGCCGGCTCGGTACTCAATTTGTTCGAGCAGCCGCAGCTGAATCACCATACCTGTGTGCAGGGCGGCGTGTTGGCCGAGCCTTCAGCGCAGCTGCTGCGCGAATTCTTTGCCCAAAGGCGCGAGGCCGCGCGCGAGCGCCGTGCCGCCATGCGGGCTTTGGCGCAAGCTCCTGTTGACCTCATTCCCACCGGCGACGCGACGCATCTTGATGTGCTGCCGGATTTCACTTCTACGGACCGCAGCACATGAATAACTCACTGACTCTCTACTCCCCAGCCGGCGTGCTGGCCAAGGCCCAGCCGATCAAGCGCGCGGCCAAGCGCTTGAGCAAGCTCGGCTTTGAGGTCACGATTGATGAGTCGGCATTCGACAAACACCAGCGCTTTGGCGGCGACGACGACACCCGCCTCGCTGCCATCCACCGCGTCGCAGCCGCGGCCCCGAGTGTGGCCTTGGCCACGCGCGGCGGCTATGGCCTGACGCGCTTGTTGGACCGCATTGATTGGACGCTCTTGGCCAAGAGCGTGGAGCAGGGCACACGCTGGGTCGGGCAGAGCGACCTGACCGCCTTGCAGCTGGGTCTGCTCACGCATGCCAAGGCGCAAACCTGGGCCGGTCCGCTGGGCATGGACTTTGGCCGCGCCGACAAAGACGGCGGCGTAGATGATGTGACGCAGGACTGTTTTACCGAGGCGATGAGCGGGCAGTTGGAGGCGGTCGGATTTCGTACCGACAAGGGCTTCGACGGTTTGTGCTTGAACGGCCAACTCTGGGGCGGCAATCTGTGCATGGTCAACTCGATGCTGGGGACCAAGCATTTCCCGCGTATCAAGGGCGGCGTGCTGTTCCTGGAGGACATCAACGAGCACCCTTACCGGGTCGAGCGCAGCCTGCTTCAATTGGCGCAAGCGGGCATTTTGGATGCTCAGAAGGCGATCGTGCTGGGTGACTTTGGCGGCTGGCGAGCCTCGCCGCTGGACCGCGGCTACAGCCTCAAGTCCGCGATCGAAGCAGTGCGCGCCGTCACCAAGACGCCCATTTTGAGTGGCCTGCCTTTCGGGCATGTGGACACCAAGGTTTGCTTGCCCGTCGGTGCCAAGGTCGACCTGGTGGTGCAAGGGCGCAATGTGCTGCTTGGCTGGCAGAACGACCCGCTGCTCAAGCACGAGCACGAGCACGAGCATGAACATTGATTTGGGCTAGCACAAGGTCTGGCTCGCTCTGAGCTGGCCGCCCTCGCGCTGGACGCCAAGGCGAGCCGGCCGACCTGGCTCGCGCTGGACGCCAAGGCCAGCCGGCCGACCTGACTGACCTGGCCGCTGAGCCACGCGCGTTTGCACAGGGCTGTAACCCGATGAAATTTTCCGGATCGACGTTAAGGCCACTTGCTACAGATCCAGCCTGCACAGGCCAAGCGAGTGGGCAAGCAAGCGAGGGCTCGGTCGCTCGAAAGGCCTGGGCCTAACCCCTGTGTTGAATTCATTCAGCAATTCCGAATGAGTTCGCCGTCGCGTCAAGGCAACGTTTTGTGCGTTTGAATCGTCTATTTTCCTAGGGTAAACGCTCGCTTTTGGGGGTGAATTTAGTCATGGAGCCCTCTCTTAGGGACATCACGGGGGCGTTTAGGCCGTGCGTGGCGAGACACTGACCAGACCGAATGCAGAGCCGAACATGCTCCCGCAAGGTGTTGGGCCCGGTAGTGGCAGTTTCTGTGTACGCATCAATACACGCCCCCAAAGTTTTTCTATGACGGAGTTCACAATGTTCCAAAGAAAGCGCATCAATATTGCAGTCTTGTTGGCTCTGGGCAGCACGCTGTCCGGCGCCGCAATGGCCCAAGAGACGCTCGAACGCGTTGAAGTGACTGGTTCCCGCATCAAGAGCATCAGCCTTGAAGGTATCAGTCCTGTGACCGTGGTCAGCGCCAAAGACATCAAGGCCGACGGTGTCCGAAACGTTGAAAGTATTCTGAACAACCTGCCCCAGGTGTTCGCTGACCAAGGCGGCAACGTCGTCAACGGCTCCAACGGTACTGCTGCAGTCAACTTGCGCGGTCTCGGCTCGGATCGCACCTTGGTGCTGGTCAACGGTCGTCGTCTGCCCATGGGTAGCGCGAACTCCACGTCCGCTGACTTGAACCAAATCCCGGCTCAGTTGATCAAGCGCGTTGAAGTGCTGACCGGTGGCGCTTCGGCCGTTTACGGTTCGGACGCTGTTGCCGGCGTGGTCAACTTCATCATGAATGACCGCTTCGAAGGCGTTCAATTCGACGTCAACCACAGCTTCTTCAACCACAAGCAGCAAAACGCTGCAGGCGTGGCGGATCTGGTTGCCGCTCGCTCCTTGACCAACCCGAAAGAATTCCAGGTTCCTGGCAATAAATCGGCCGACGGCAAGTCGACTGACATCAGCTTGCTGATGGGCTCCAACTTTGCCGATAACAAGGGCAATGCCACACTGTTCTTCGCCTACAAGAAGGACGACGCCCTGCTGCAGTCCGAGCGCGATTTCAGCGCCTGTACCGTCAGCTCCACAGCTGCCGGCTTTGCTTGCGGCGGCTCCGGCACCAATGCCACCGGCCGTATCGGCATTGGCAACAAGGTGTTTACGAATGCCGATGACAAAGGCACTGCCCGCGCCTTCAGCAATGCCACCGACCAGTACAACTTTGGCCCGGTCAACTTCTATCAGCGTCCTTCGGAGCGCTTTGGCTTCAACGCCAGCGGCAATTACGAAGTCACTGACAAGGCCAAGGTTTACGCCGAGTTCTCCTTCCATGATGACTTGACCGTGGCGCAGATTGCCCCGGGCGGCGCCTTCATTGATGCCTATGAGGTCAAGTTCGAGAATCCACTGTTGTCAGACAGCTGGAAGGCCTTGATGCATGCGAACAATATTTCGCTGGTCGACAAGGATAAGGTTTCACTCGGCAAGACTTTCAACAAGCCGGGCGACGTTGCTGACATCACCATGGGTCGTCGTAACGTTGAAGGCGGCGGACGTCAGTCCGAGTTCCGCAACACATCGTTCCGCGAAGTCATCGGCGTCAAGGGCGACGTGGGCAAGTGGAGCTATGACGCTTATATGATCGCCGCGAAGGTGATCTATAGCCAGAATGAGCAGAACTACTTCCTGGGCTCGCGCATCAAGAACGCGATGGACGTGATCCCTGATGCCAATGGCAAAGCAGTCTGCGCCAACGGCGACCCAGCTTGCGTGCCTTACAACATCTGGCGCCTGAATGGCGTGGACAAGGCGCAGTTGGACTATCTGCAGACGCCTGGCTTCCGCAAGGGCGGTACCGAGCTGAATGTGCAAGGCCTGTCCTTGTCTTCGGACCTGGGTGAATACGGCATCAAGCTGCCTACGGCCAAGAGCGGTGTTGGTGTTTCCTTCGGTTTGGAGCATCGCAAAGAGACTCTGAACTTGTCGACCGATGCAGCTACTGCAGCTGGCGACCTGTCCGGTTCGGGCGGCCCAACCAAGAGCTTGTCGGGTGAGTACTCGGTCAATGAAGTGTTCGGTGAAGTCCGCGTTCCTTTGATCGAAGGCGCTCCACTGGCGCATATGCTGAGTGCCAACGGTAGCTACCGCTATTCGGACTACAAGTCGGGCATCTCGACCAACACCTATGGTCTGGGTCTGGAGTACGCACCGGTCAAGATGGCGAAGTTCCGTGGCGCTTACCAACAAGCGGTGCGCGCCCCTCACTTGGTGGAATTGTTCCTGCCAGCTGGCAACAATCTGTATGACAACGATGCAGATCCATGCGCAGGCGCGATCGATCCTAAGACCGGTTTGGTTGCAGGTGGTGCGACTGCCGCTCAGTGCGCAAACACTGGCGTGACAGCCGCTCAGTACGGCAACATCCAGGACAGCCCTGCAGGCCAATACAACTTCTTGGCCGGTGGCAATCCAAACCTCAAGCCTGAAACTGCCAAGAGTATTACTTTGGGCATGGTCTTGACGCCAACCCGTGACCTGAGCCTGACAGTCGATTACTTCGACATCAAGATCAAGGACACGATCAGCAGCATTGATCCGACCACGACTTTGTCCAAGTGCTTGGCTACAGGCGATGCAACGTTCTGTAATCTGATCAATCGCGACAAGCTGGGTACGCTGTGGTTGTTGCCAGAAGCTCAGATCGTCGGTACCAACCAGAACATTGGTAGCACCAAGACGAGCGGTTTCGACTTCGGCGTGAACTACGGCATGAAGCTGGGCAGCATGGGTAATCTGGGCCTGAACATGGTCGGCACCTGGGTCAAGACCTATGAGGTCGAGGAACTGACCGGCCAAGGCTCCTACGATTGCGTGGGCCTCTACGGCGCCAACAAGTGCGGCACACCGACTCCTGAATGGCGTCACAAGCTGCGCGGCACATGGGCGACGCCTTGGGCTTTCGACATGGCTGTGACATGGCGCTATATCGACAAGGTCGTGCTGCAGAACACCAGCGACAACCCACTGTTGTCTGGCACGACCAACGATGTGGACCGCAACCTGGCGGCACAGAACTACCTGGACGTGTCGGCTAGCTGGCAAGTCACCAAGGGTCTGACCCTGAGCGGTGGTATCAACAACCTGCTGGACAAGGATCCACCGATCACATCCCAGTTGGCCACCGGCGGCGGCAACGGCAACACCTATCCTTCGGTGTATGACGCTCTGGGCCGCAAGGTCTTCCTGGGCGCTAGCTACAAGTTCTGATTTAGAACAATCGCTAGTCAATATTGAAACGGCGGGCCGCAAGGCTCGCCGTTTTTTTGTGTGTGAAGAAGGTGTTGAATCGGGTTGAATCTGGCTCAAGCGGGCCAAAGCGGATTCAGCAATCTGCTA
>CAUPEV010000108.1:0-16273 GCA_963510335.1 uncultured Roseateles sp. | reverse complement strand
GGGCAGCAAGGCATCCATCAAGCCGCCGGTCCAAGCCCAGTCCGCCGGGCTCCAAAAGACCGCGTCAGACTTCTTGTCCGGGTCGGCCGGGTCAAAGCCAAACCAATTCTGACTGGCGACAAAACCACTCAGATTGCCGATCAAGGCGCGCTGCGGCATCAAGGCACCCTTGGGGTCACCGGTGGTGCCGCTGGTGTAAATCAACAGCGCCGGGTCATCGGCCCCGGTTTTCACAGCGGTGAAGCGAGCCGCCTCGGCCTGCAGCGCGACCATCCAGCAAACCTCGTCTTCCCCCTGAGGCTGCCCCCCGACCGCGATCAAGCCGCGCAGCGACGGACACTTCGCGCGCAAGCTTTGCAGCAGCGGCATACCCACCTCATCCGCAATGGCCAGCACAGCAGCGCTGTCACGCAAACGGAACTCCAAGGCTTCAGGCCCGAACAAGTGGGACAGCGGCATCGCCACCGCGCCGAGTTGATTGATCGCGATATGGGCCACGGCGGTTTCAAAACGCTGCGGCAAGACGATGGCGACGCGGTCGCCGCGCTGCACACCGCGGCGCTGCAAGGCATTGCTCAAACGATTGGCCGCGCGTTGCAATTGGCCGTAGCTGTACTGCGCGCGGCAAGCACCTTCGCCCTCAAAAAGAATCGCCGGCGCGTCTGGCGTCTCACGAGCCCAACGGGTGCAACACATCTCGGCCAAACTGAACTCGGCCGGCACCGCCCAAGAAAACTCGGCATACAAGGCTGCATAAGCCTCGGCAGACCGAACAATATGGTTTTCTTCCATCGAGCGCCTTTTGTGTGTCGCCAACAAGTCGGCCATGGTAGCCAAGGCATGCCGAATGGCCCTCATGGATTGCCCTTGGGTCACCTAAACTCCGACCATGACTATTCAGCTGATTCACAACCCCCGTTGCTCCAAGTCACGCGAGGCACTCGGCCTGCTGCAAGCAAGTGGTGTGACCGTCGAAGTGATTGACTACTTGACAGCCTCGCTGTCGGTCGCCGACTTGAGCGACATGCAGAAAAAACTCGGCCTGCCAGCGCGCGCGATGCTGCGCAGCGGCGAAGACGAATACGCCGCGCTGGGCTTGGAGCGCCCGGAACTAAGCGAGGCCGAACTGCTGGCCGCCATTGCCGCACACCCGCGCTTGCTGCAGCGGCCGATTGTGGTGAAGGGCGACAGAGCTGTGATTGCCCGGCCACCCGAGCTTTTGAATGCCTGGCTGCTTCAGGCCTTGTAGCGAGCCAAGGCAGGCCCGCTGAGTCGGCATATTCGCCATTCGGGCATCACGCTGGCACCCATGCCTTCATAGAAGCGAATGGCTTCTTCATTCCAGTCCAGGACGCTCCATTCAAAACGGCCATAGTCGCGCTCCACCGCAATCTGCGCCATACGGGTCAACAGCGCTTTGCCCATGCCACTACCGCGGTGCGCCTGGCGCACATAGAGATCCTCCAGATACAGCCCGGGCTTGGCCAGAAAGGTGCTGAAGTTGGTGAAGAACAGCGCGTAGGCGACGACCTCGCCCTCGACCTCGCCAACCAGTGCCTCCACCACCGGCTTGGGCCCGAATAGATAGGGCTGCAGCTTGTCGGCGGTCAGCGCCAGCAAGTGCGTGAGTTGCTCGAACTCGGCCAGCTCGCCAATGAGGGCAACAATGGCAGCTACGTCGCCAGGCTCTGAAAATCGAATCAAGTGTGAAGTCATGGCCGCGATTTTGCCTGCGAAGCGCCTGCCCTCAAGGCCGCCCGCTGTCGCTCAGCCGACAGCCACCGTATATATCCCCGGGCTAAAGTGCGCCGCATGACTGCCGCCCTCTATCTCGCTCGCCGCCCGCATCAAAGCCAATTCATCAATTTGCGCGGGCTGAACCATCATGTCTTGCGATGGGGCGACAGCGCTGACATCGGCAATAGCACCGGCAATAACACCTGCAATAGCAAGCGCCCTCCACTGCTGATGCTGCATGGCTGGATGGACGTGGGCGCGTCCTTCCAATTCGTCGTTGACGCGCTGCGAGAGCCTGACCGCCAGGTGATCAGCATCGACTGGCGTGGCTTCGGCCTGACGGCGAGCAGCGGCGCCGATGCCTATTGGTTCCCCGACTATCTGGGCGACCTCGACGCCTTGCTGGACGCACTCAGCCCCGATGGCCCGGTGGACCTGCTGGGCCACAGCATGGGTGGCAATGTGGTGATGAGTTATGCCGGCGTACGCCCGAGTCGCGTGCGGCGCTTGATCAATCTGGAGGGCTTCGGCCTGCCTGAGACGCAAGCTGCGCAAGCACCGGATCGTTTGAGCAAATGGCTGGACGAGTTGAAGACGCCGCAAGCCCTGAAGTCCTACCCGGATCTGGAGGCAGTGGCCGCCCGCTTGATGAAGACCAATCCGCGCTTGTCCAGCGCCAAAGCCGCTTGGCTGGCACCACATTGGTCCCGCGAGGTGGACGGCGCCTGGCATATCCTGGCCGACCCGGCACATAAGCGCCCCAACCCCATGCTTTACCGCAAGGATGAAATCCTCGCGAGCTGGGCGCGCATCGAAGCGCCCTTGCTATGGGTGGAAGGCGCTTGCACCGACCTCACCAAATTCTGGGGCACACGCTACCCGCGCAGCGATTTTGAGAACCGTCTGAGTGTGGTGCCACATGTGCAGCGCCAAGTTCTGGCGGACGCCGGCCATATGCTGCACCACGATCAGCCCGAAGCGCTGGCCGCCGCGCTGGAGGATTTTTTGGCCTGAGCGTGGAAGGCCTGGTCTAGTTTGCGCATGGCGTAGGCGTAATAGGCGATCAAGCCAAAATACACCAGCAAGGCGCCCTGCGCGGCAAGCCAGAAGCTGAAGGGCCAGCCGAAAAAGCTGAAACTCAGCTCACGGGCAAAAAAGATTCCACCAAAGGTGACGATCGCCCAAATCAGCAGCAAGCCAAAGCTCAACTGGCGGCTGCGCCGCCAATGCCTCGCGCGGGCGACCGCCACCGCGACAACGGCATCGGCCTCGGCACCGGACATGGCGTTTGGCTCTTTCGCGGCTAAGTTTGCAGCTAAGCTGGGGGGAAAATTCATTGCATCCTCATGAATGGCTTGGGGCAGGCTGCAGGCCTGCTTGCTGCCTGGAGTTTGGCCTCTTGAACGCTATTGGCATCGCGCCACACCCAGCTGCAGGCATTGCTGTAGCTTCAGCCCCGTCGCCAGAAGCCACAACAACATCAGCAGCGCCACCAGCAAGCCGCGCAAGCGCCGCTCTTGCTGACCCGGCAGACAGCGACGCAGGCCGGCCAAGAGCGGCGCCGTCAGCCACTGCAAAAGCCGGTAGACAGGATTGCGCGCCCGCGCTTGCCCGGCCAACAAAGCCAGCAAACCCTGGCCCAGCATGGCCATCAAGGCAATTTCGGCCCACATCTTCAAGGCAATCGCAATGGTCAACATGGGCGCGAGTGTGCCGCAATCCCCGCCCGCACAACAGGCTGAAAGCCCTGATTCCTGAGCGAGCGGCGCGCGCCTGCCCGGCCGTGTGAAAATAGCGGACTCTGGACGGTCGATAACTGCTGCACTTCAGCGCATTCAGTCGACCGGTGCCGCAAGGAAAAGAACATGGACATCGAACACATCAACGCCATTGGCGTCTCCCTGAACGATCTGACAGCGCGGACTGCCGCGCTAAGGGGGTATCTTTGACTACGACCGCAAAGCCCTGCGCCTGAACGAAGTCAATGCCGCTTTAGAAAACCCCAGCGTCTGGAACGAGCCCAAACGCGCCCAAGAGCTGGGCAAAGAAAAGCGCACGCTGGAAAACGTGGTTGAGACCATCAATCACCTGGAAAGCAATCTGGCCGACAACCTCGAGCTGTACGAGATGAGCAAGGCCGATGAAGACTTCGAGGGCTTGACCGCCATCGAAGGCGACGCGGCCAAGTTGCAAGAGACGGTGGAACAAATGGAGTTCCGCCGCATGTTCAACAACCCGGCCGACCCGCTGAACTGCTTTGTCGACATCCAGGCCGGCGCCGGCGGCACCGAGGCCTGCGACTGGGCCAGCATGCTTTTGCGCCAGTACCTGAAGTACGCCGAGCGCAAAGGCTTCAAGACCACGCTGGAAGACGAAACCCCGGGCGATGTGGCGGGCATCAAGAGCGCCACCATCAAGGTCGAGGGCGAGTACGCCTTTGGCCTACTGCGCACTGAAACGGGCGTGCATCGCCTGGTGCGCAAGAGCCCCTTCGACTCTTCGGGCGGGCGCCACACCAGCTTTGCCTCGCTGTTTGTCTACCCGGAAGTCGATGACTCGATCGAGATCGACATCAACCCGGCCGATGTGCGCACCGACACCTTCCGCGCCTCCGGCGCCGGCGGTCAGCACATCAACAAGACCGATTCGGCAGTGCGTCTGACCCATATTCCGACCGGCATCGTCGTGCAATGCCAGGACGGCCGCAGCCAGCATGGCAACCGCGATGTGGCCTGGAAGCGCTTGCGCTCGCGCCTGTATGACTTTGAAATGCGCAAGCGCATGGAAGAACAGCAAAAGCTCGAAGACACCAAGACCGATGTCGGCTGGGGTCATCAGATTCGCAGTTATGTGCTGGATCAGAGCCGCATCAAGGATCTCAGAACCAACTATGAGACCTCGGCCACGCAGAAAGTGCTAGACGGCGACCTCGACCCGTTCATCTCTGAAAGCCTGAAGCAAGGCGTCTGAGCCTAGGACCCAAGTACTTCGCTCTGAACTCCTCAATGACCCCGCGCCGTTTGCAGGGTTTTCATTCCATCAAGCCACCCAAGGATGCCCGCCATGCGTGAAGGCACTGCCACTCTGATTCGCCGCGAAGACTACCAAGCTCCCGCGTTCTGGATTCGCACCATAGACCTGACCTTTGATCTGGACCCGGCCAAGACGCTGGTCACAGCCAAGATGGCTTTGGAGCGCAATAGCGCCGTTGCCCATGGCCCTTTGCGCCTGCAAGGCGAGTCACTGAATGTGCTGCGTGTGCTGATCAATGACGAGAGCGTGTCTTTCCGTCAAGACGGCAATGAGCTGGTGATCGACAACGCGCCCGACGCCGACTTCCTGCTGGAGCTGCGCAACACCTGCGCGCCCGACAAGAACACCACGCTGAACGGCCTCTACACCTCGGGCGGCAGCTTCTTCACGCAGTGCGAGGCCGAAGGCTTCCGCCGCATCACCTACTTCCTGGATCGCCCCGATGTGATGGCCGTCTACACCGTACTGCTGCGCGCCGACAAGGCCAAGTACCCGGTGCTGCTGTCCAACGGCAATCTGCTGGAAAGCGGCGATCTGCCGAACGGCCGCCACTTCGCCAAATGGCATGACCCGTTCCCGAAGCCGAGCTATCTGTTCGCGCTGGTGGCGGGAGACTTGGTGACGCGCGAGCAGCGCGTGCGCACGCGCGCCGGCAAAGATCATTTGCTGCAGGTCTATGTGCGTCGCGGTGATCTGGAGAAGACCGAACACGCGATGAACTCGCTGATCGCCTCTATCGTCTGGGACGAAGCCCGCTTCAATTTGCCGCTCGATCTGGAGCGCTTCATGATTGTCGGCGTGTCCGACTTCAATATGGGCGCGATGGAAAACAAGGGCCTGAACCTCTTCAACACCTCGGCGCTATTGGCCTCGGCGGCTACTGCTACCGACGCCGACTTCGGCCGCATCGAGTCCATCGTCGCGCACGAGTATTTCCATAACTGGACCGGCAACCGCGGTACCTGCCGCGACTGGTTCCAGCTCTCCTTGAAGGAAGGCCTGACGGTCTTCCGCGATCAAGAGTTCAGCATGGACATGGCCGGCAGCGCCTCGGCCCGAGCCGTTTGCCGCATCCAGGACGTGCGCAATCTGCGCGCCGCCCAGTTCCCCGAGGACTCCGGCGCCATGGCCCACGCTGTGCGGCCAGACAGTTATGTCGAGATCAACAATTTCTACACGACGACGATTTACGAAAAAGGCTCGGAAGTCGTGCGCATGTACCAGACCCTGGTCGGGCGCGCTGGTTTCGAAGCTGGCCTGAAGCTCTACTTCGAGCGCCATGACGGCCAGGCCGTCACCTGCGATGAGTTTGCTAGCGCGATCGCCGACGCCAACCCTGGTTCGGCACTGACGACGCGCCTGGACGCCTTCAAGCGCTGGTACTCGCAAGCCGGCACGCCTCATGTGCAAGCACGCGGTGTCTACGACGCAGCCGCCCAGACCTACACCTTGACGCTGACTCAGCATTCACGCGCCACGCCGGGCCAGCCCGAGAAATTGCCGCAGGTGATTCCGGTCGCCATGGGCCTGTTGAGTGCCGAGGGTCAGGCCTTGCCTCTGCATTTGCAGGGCGAAGCCGCCGCAGTTGGCACCGACCATGTGTTGGTGCTGGAGCAGGCCGAGCAGCGCTTTGTCTTCATCAACCTCAGCTCGGCACCGGTGCCCTCGCTACTGCGCGACTTCTCCGCGCCGGTGATTCTGGACGACGGCCTCAGTGACGCCGAACTGCTGGTGCTGCTGCAGCATGACAGCGACGCTTTTAATCGATGGGAGGCTGGCCAGCGCTTGGGGCTGAACCGCATCCTCGCCGCACTGCACAGCGGCGCTGCGTTGCAGCTCGACGCCGCCTACTTGGATGCGATGCGCGCCCTGCTACGCCACCCGCAATTGGACGCCGCCTTCAAGGAGTTGGTGCTGACCTTGCCGGGTGAAGGCTATATCGCCGAACAACTCGACATCGTTGACCCACAGGCCATTCACGCTGTGGTCGAGTCCGCCCAAATGCAAATGGCCGCCGCGCTGCGTGAAGACTGGATCAGCGCCTATGAAGCCAACCAGGTCAAGGGCGGCTACACGCCAGACCCTGTCTCCAGCGGCAAACGCGCGCTGGCCAATTTGGCTTTGAGCATGCTGGTGCTGGACGCGCCGCGCGTGCAAGACAGCGTCTGGCCGGGCCGCGCCTACCAGCGTTTCAAGGACGCCGGCAATATGACAGACCGCCTGGGCGCCCTGTCGGCGCTGGCCAATGCCCATGCCGAACTTGCCGACGGCGCGCTGGAACGCTTCCACGAGCTGTTCAAGGACGACCCGCTGGTGGTGGACAAGTGGTTTGCGCTGCAGGGCCGCGTGCCCGAGCAAGACGGCAAAACCTTTGCCCGCGTCAAGCAGCTATGCAAGCATGCCGACTTCACGCTGAAAAATCCCAACCGTGCGCGCAGCTTGATTTTCTCTTTGTGCATGTTCAACCCGGCCGCCTTCCACCGCGCAGACGCAGCGGGTTATGTGTTCTGGGCCGAGCAGGTCTTGGCGCTGGACGCGATCAACCCGCAAATCGCCAGCCGCCTCGCCCGCGTGATGGATCGATGGAGCAGTTTGGCACCGGCCTACCGCAGCGCCGCGCTGGAGGCAATTCGCCGCGTCGGGGCCAAGGCCGACCTGTCCAACGATGTACGCGAAGTCATCAGCCGCGCGCTAGCTTCAGTCACGGCTGCTTGATAAGCTGTTCAAGGCAACCTAACTCCGGAATTCCCCACATCATGACCCGACGTATCAGCCTGACCCAATACCTGATCGAACAACAGCGCCAGCATGGCCAGATCCCGCAGGAACTGCGGCTTTTGATCGAGGTGGTGGCGCGCGCCTGCAAGCGCATCTCCATCAGCGTCACCAAGGGCGCTTTGGGCGAGGTGCTGGGGACCGCGGGCAGCGAGAACGTCCAGGGCGAGATTCAGAAAAAGCTCGACATCATTGCCAACGAGGTCTTGATCGAGGCGAATGAATGGGGCGGCCATCTGGCGGCTATGGCCTCCGAGGAAATGGAAGGCATTCACATCGTGCCCAACCGTTATCCGCAGGGCGAGTACCTGTTGATGTTTGACCCGCTCGATGGCTCCAGCAATATCGACGTCAACGTCTCCATCGGCACCATTTTCTCGGTGCTGAAAAAAGTCGCGAGTGGCAAGGGCGTGTCGGAAGACGACTTCCTGCAGCCCGGCACCGCGCAGGTGGCAGCCGGTTACTGCGTCTACGGCCCGCAGACCACGCTGGTCTTGACCTTCGGTCAAGGTGTGGCGATGTTCACCTTGGACCGCGAGCAAGGCTCCTTCGTGCTGACCAGCGAAGACGTCAAGATCCCAGAAGACACCAAAGAATTCGCCATCAATATGTCGAATATGCGTCATTGGGACGAACCGGTAACGCGTTATATCGACGAAGCCCTGGCCGGCAGCACCGGGCCGCGCGCCAAAGACTTCAATATGCGTTGGATCGCTTCCATGGTGGCCGATGTACACCGCATCCTGACCCGTGGCGGCGTGTTCCTCTACCCCTGGGACAAGCGCGAACCCAATAAGGCCGGCAAGCTGCGCCTGATGTACGAGGCCAACCCGATGGCCTTCCTGGTCGAACAAGCCGGAGGTGCCGCCACCAACGCTCGCCAGCGCATCATGGACCTGCAGCCCACACAGCTGCACGAACGCGTTGCCGTGGTGCTGGGTTCCAAGAAGGAAGTCGAGCGCGTCACCGACTACCATCTGGCCGCTGACAAAAATAAAGCTAGAATTTAAGGCTTGATGCCGGTGTAGCTCAGTCGGTAGAGCAGCTCATTCGTAATGAGAAGGTCGGGTGTTCGATTCATCTCTCCGGCACCAATAGAACAAGCACAAAGCCAACCCTTGCTAGGGTTGGCTTTGTTGTTTCTGGGGTTCCCGACCTGCGTGTTGATGCCTCCCAGTAGATCTGCAAACCTCTTCCTAGCCCAAGCTACACGGCAATCTTCCAGTCGAGAGCGCTCAAGCAAGCCCATCTAACTCACCAGTCACGCGTCATTCAGTCGTCACTCCCCCAAGACACAATGCTGCTGGTCACGCCAAGCGACCCGACAACCTCAAGGGTGAGAACAATGAAACTTCGATTGAATGCCCTTGTGGCTCTTGCTACGGTGTTGCTTCCAATCGGCAGCCATGCTGTCGCTACCGAGTTGAGCTCAAGCGCAGCGATACCACACACACTTGCTGGCCTAACATTTAGTCAGGTCGGCAACATCAGTCTCGCTGGTCATGGGACGGGTGCGACGCTGGCAAATGGACTTTCAATACAACTCACCCTCGGAGGACGTGCACCGACCTCCGGTTCGAATGCCACTCTACAGGCTAGCCCGGTTGAGCCGAATGGGCACATCAACACCGTCTCATTGGTCATCCACGCCGAAGCGTCAATTCTGAACACTGACAAGGCGGTCGGCCTTCCATCCCGCGGCATCCTAAATGTAGTGACCGCAGTGCCCGAACCGCAAACCCATACCCTTTTATTGGCAGGCATTGCGCTTGTCGGCGGCCTTGCACTGCGCCGCAGCAAGCAAAGAAGTAAATAAGTAGAACCGACCCTTGTGGCATCCTTTTCATTGGGTGCGTAGGTTTGCAAAGAGCAGCCTTGCATCTCCGTGGCGCAGCCCCTCCGAGCGATCGGCTTGCCATCGCTTGGCCTGGCGATAGATGTCACCAGATGTTGCGAGTTTGGCCTTGGAGAACTCGCTAATTCCCCACCGTTACCCAAGCCAGCTCCAACCAGTTGTCAGCCCGGTGCACGACATTGACGTTGCTGCGCGCCGCCCAAGGGATCATCTGGCGGTGCAGCGGCAGCACATGGAATTGTTCTTTGTATTCCGTCAGCGCCGCCTTGATCAATTGCTCGCGCTTGGCTGCATCAGGCTCGACCGATGATTGCGCCGCCAGTGCATCGAACTTGTCGTTATGCACATTGCCATAGTTGTACAAGCCGACGCCCTTTTCGCCGCGATTGCGATAGACCGGCGTCATGATGGACTCGGCGTCATTGATGGCGCCGCCCCAGCCGTACAGGAACAAACTGGTGTCTAGCTTTTCCAGCTTGGGGAAGAAAGTCACGCGCGGCATCGCCGAGACCCGCACCTTGACCTTCAGTTGCGCCCACATCGCAGCCAAGGCTTGGCAGATTTCTTCGTCGTTGATGTAGCGATTGTTCGGGCAATCGAGCTTGACTTCAAAGCCGTCGGCGTAACCTGCATCGGCCATCAGCTTGCGCGCAGCCACAATGTCGAAGGGAAAACGCGCCTCCAGCGCAGCATCATTGAAACTCGCTGCAGCCGAGGGCGTCGGGCTGCCGGTAGGCATGCTCAGACCATTCATCAGCTTGACGCGCATCGCCTCCACATCGACGGCCTGATAGAGCGCTTTACGCACGCGAATGTCTTTGAACGGGTTCTTGCCACTTGCCACATTGGCATAGAGCAGCTTGTCGCGGGCTTGGTCCATGCCGATAAAGATGATGCGATTCTCCGGCCCGTCGATCACCTTGACGCCGCTGGTATTGCGCAGGCGCGGCACGTCGCGTGGCGCCGGATCGAGCACGAAATCGATCTCGCCCGAGACCAGGGCCGCGAGCCTTGTCGCGTCATTGCTGATCGGCGTGAACACCACCTCCTGCACATTGCCCTCATTCTTGCCCCACCAAGCCGGGTTGCGCTTGTACACCGTCTTGACGCCGGGTTGGCGCGTTAGCAGCATATAGGGGCCGGTGCCGTTGGTGTTCATGCTGGTGTGGCTCTCCTCCTTGTTCTTGAAGTCCAGCGGGCGCACGGCGCGGTTGGCTTCCGCCCAGGGCTTGCTCATGATCCAGAGCAAGTCCAGATGCTGCAAGAAGATGGGGTTGTAGCTGCTCAGCTGGAACTCGACCGTCAACTCATCAACCTTGCGTGCGGTGCCCACCGCACTCGCGTACACAGACAGCTGCGAGGTCGGCGCCGCTGCGCGCTGAATGGAGAAGACCACATCGTCGGCGGTAAAAGGCCGGCCATCATGGAACTTCACACCTGGGCGCAGCTTGAAGCGCCACAGCAAGGGCGAGACCTGCGTCCATTCGGTGGCCAGACCCGGCACGATGTTGAGCTTGCGGTCACGGCGGGTCAGGCGTTCATAGACTTGGCCGTTGACCATATTGGTCATGCTCTCGTTTTGCGAGTGCGGGTCCATGGTCTGCGGGTCGCCTTGGCTGGCCCAACGCAGCGTTTGCGCCTTAGCGCCGCTGACTGGAAGCAAAGCCAGCAAAGCAATGACAAGAGACAAACTTTTCAACATCCTCGGGCTCCCAGCTGATTAGTGCTGCGCCGAGTTTAGGCACGCGCCGATGCAATCAAGCTTGGGGTAAACCTTTGGGAGCTTTGATACAGCTCAGGCTTTGCGCCAAATTTCATCCAAATGGGTAAAGCCCCATTCTTGCGGAGATTCGCGGCTGACGACACGGTCGGCCGAGGCTGCGTCTGACAAATCAAGTGTCTGCACCGAGATCGGTAACTTGGAACGGGTTGAATAAAACACGCGCACCACGGGTGCTGCGAGCTGCGCGGGATTCAAATCGATCACCACCGCCAAGCGCCCCGATTCGAGCTTGACCAGGCTACCCACCGGGTAGATGCCCACGCACATCACAAAGGCCTTGAACACGGCCGGGTCAAACTGCCCCGTCCATTGCGCCATGCGCTGTATGGAGCCGGCCGGGTCCCAGGCCGATTTGTAGGGCCGGGTCGAGGTGATTGCGTCATAGACATCGCACACCGAACCCATGCGCGCCAGCAAACTGATCTGCTCACCTTTGAGCTTTTGCGGGTAGCCGGTGCCGTCCATCTTCTCGTGATGATGCAGACAGACATCAAGCGCCGAGGCCGGCACGCCGCCGCTGTCTTTGAGCATTTGGTAGCCGCGCACCGGGTGCGAGCGAATCACGGTGAACTCGGCGTCGGTCAAATCGCCGGCCTTGTTCAAAATATCCAGCGGCATCGCCATCTTGCCGATGTCGTGCAGAAGCCCGGCCATGCCGGCCTCACGGGTCTGGTCTTCATCCAAGCCGAGTTGCCGACCCAAGGACACCATCAGTGCGCACACGGCGACCGAATGCATATAGGTGTAATCGTCCTTGGTCTTGAGCCGCGCCAAGCTGATCAAGGCCGAAGGGTTGCGGGCCACCGAATTGGCGATCTCCTCCACCAAGGGCAGGCATTGTTCGCTGTTGATCGCATTGCCCATGCGCGCCTCGCCGAACAAGGCTGTGATCTGCTCGCGCGAGCGGTTCATCACCAGCACGGCTTGCTCCATCTCCGCGCCCATGCTGACGCGTGGAGGCCGCGCAACTGGCTTGGGTGAAGCAGCCATCGCCGGAATGCCGTCCGGCAACTCGAGCGGCGTTGGCGGCAAGGCTGTCGCCGCCGGCTCTGTCGGCGCGAGATCTGCACTCTCTTGCGCGGAGGAATCCGTCCCCTTGCTGACATCAATCCAAACGGCCGGCACGCCGCTCTTCAGCAAGGCGTCCAGATCCGCCTGATCACGCAACACAAACTTGGTCTTCCAAAACGGATGCGAAAGCCATGAACCCTCCATTGACTGGAGAAACATGCCCAACTCGACCTGCTGGGTGGGTATCTTTTTTAGCATCGCTGACCCAAACGCCTCATTGCGGACTCAACGCTTGAGTATGTGCCCTGCCAGACCTCTTGCATTTGTCAAAATGCATAAAAAAAGCCGCCATTTAGGCGACTTCTTTGCGTTTCAGTTCAAACCAGCGTGCTGGCTTGAGGCGCTGACTCAGCGGAACTTGCTCTGCGGCACGGTGCGCAGCTCGCCCGGCAAAGAGGCCAGGTACTTGGCCATTGCCTTCAACTCGGCATGGCTGAATTGCTTGACCTGGCCCGCCATGATTGCATTGCTGCGCCCATACACCGCTTTGCCTTCGGCCTGGTAGGACTTCAAGGCGACATACAGATAGTCGGCATGCTGGCCAGCGATCTTCGGGTAGGCCCCGTCGATAGGCTTGCTGAAGTTGGCGCCGTGGCAAGAGGCGCAAGCGCCCTTGGTCAGCAACTCGGCAACTTGCGCGCTCGGCGGCACAACCGCCTCGGGCACAGCAGGCACACCGGCCTGCTTTTCGTAATAAGCCGCCACATCGGCCATGTCTTGCTCGGTCAAATGCTGACCAATGCCGCGCATCGTCGGATGTTTGCGTTCGCCCTTGGCATAAGCATTCAGCGACGAAATGATGTACTTGGCGTTTTGGCCAGCAATCATCGGCACCTTGTGCACCTCGGGGAAGCTGGCTTGGTAGCCGGGAATGCCATGGCAGCCAATGCACATGGCGACCTTGGTTTGCACGGAGGCTTGACCATCGGTCTTGGCTTGGGCCACGGCCTGGGCCTGGGCTTGGGCATTAGCGGAGGCACTGGCGCAAAACGAAGCGGCCAAGGCGAGCGAGATCTGCAGCAGTTTTTTCATAGTCCCAGGTGTCGTGATCTGAATCCGACCGGCATTATAGAGGCCACCCCTATACTCATTCGACTCAATCTAATGTTTGATCTACGCCATGAAATTTGCAGGTTCCGACCAATACGTTGCCACCGCCGACTTGATGTTGGCCGTCAACGCCAGTGCCACCTTGCAGCGCCCGCTGCTGGTCAAGGGCGAACCCGGCACGGGAAAAACCATGCTGGCCGAGGAAGTGGCCTCTGCTTTAGGCATGCCGCTGCTGCAATGGCATATCAAGTCGACCACCAAGGCCCAGCAAGGCCTGTACGAGTACGACGCCGTCAGCCGCTTGCGGGACAGCCAGCTCTCCGGGATTGAAGGCGCTGAGAAGGTCAAAAACATTGAGAACTACATCGTCAAAGGCGTGCTCTGGCAGGCTTTCGAGGCCGATCAACCGGTGGCCTTGCTGATCGACGAGATCGACAAAGCCGACATCGAATTCCCCAACGACTTGCTGCGCGAGATTGACCGCATGGAGTTCTATGTCTACGAGACACGCCAGCTGATCAAGGCCAAGCATCGCCCGCTGGTTTTCATCACCTCCAACAATGAAAAAGAGCTGCCCGACGCGTTTTTGCGCCGTTGTTTCTTTCACTACATCAAGTTCCCCGACCCGGCCACGATGCAGGCCATCGTCGATGTGCATTTCCCTGGCCTGAAGAAGGAGCTGTTGGCGGCCGCGCTGAAGACCTTCTTCGACGTGCGCAACTTGCCGGGCCTGAAGAAGAAACCGTCCACTTCGGAGCTGCTGGACTGGCTCAAGCTGCTGGTGGCCGAAGACATCCCGACTTCAGCGCTGCAAAGCCAGGACGAGCGCGTCAGCATCCCGCCCTTGGTTGGTGCCCTGCTCAAGAACGAGCAAGACCTGACCCTGTTCGAAAAGCTCATACAAATGCAGCGCCATAACCGCTGAGTTGAGTAGATCCATAACCATAAATTTGACCATGACCTCTCCTCTCAAAAATGCTGCCCTTGAAGGTTTGGCCGATGCCGGTGGTTTCGTGCTGGGCGCCTTGGCTGGCTGGCAGCTGGGCATTCTTTTTGGCTATGACTTCGTCAACACGCCCGGCTGGGGCTTGCCGCAAATCACCGGGCTGCTCTTCATCGTGCTCGGCTGCGGTGCCGGTCGCCTGCTGTTTCGCCGCCTTTTGAAGCAATTCTTTCCATCGGATAAAGCATGAGCGACACCAAAAACAAAACTCGCAAGTTTGATGTCGAGGCCCTGTGGCAGATTGAGCGCATCGGCGCGCCCAGCCTGTCGCCCGACGGCGCGCAGGCGGTGGCCAGTCTGTCGCAGTTTGATATGGCCGAGAACAAAAGCGCGGCCAGCCTCTACCTGCTGTCCACCTTGGGCGGTGCGCCACGCAGTTTGACCAGCGCCGGCGACAAAGTCGGCGCGCCGCAGTGGAGCCCCGCATGCGACTTTATCGCCTTTGTGGCCAAGCGCGAGCAAGAAGGCGTCAAGGACGAAGAGCCGCAGCTCTATGTGATCGCGCCGGACGGCGGTGAGGCGCGTCGGCTCGGCCCTGTCGCCACCGGCGTCGACGCTTTCAAGTGGTTCCCAGACGGCCGGCGTATTGCCTTTATCTCCTGGGTCTGGCCCGAACTGAAGGGCAGCAAAGCGCAGGCCAAGGCGCACAAAGACTTCAAGGCGCGCAAACAGACCGGATATGTCACCAGCGAGGCGTTTT
The DNA here is from genome assembly GCA_963510335.1 of uncultured Roseateles sp. Lineage (GTDB taxonomy): Bacteria > Pseudomonadota > Gammaproteobacteria > Burkholderiales > Burkholderiaceae_C > Paucibacter_A. Next base: position 1,266 of record CAUPEV010000108.1, on the reverse strand, counting down.
ATCGCTACTGGGATCACAGCATCCCGATGGGCCGGGTCGCGCATTTGCATGTCATCGACGTCAAGACCGGCAAGACGCAAGACCTGTTTGAAGGCAGCGACTTTGAGCTGAGCCGCGCCGATGCGGGCAATGAATGCTTCGACATCTCGCCCGATGGCCGCCGCCTCGTGTTTGCCTTTGACCCCGCGCCCCAGAAGAAGGTCGGCAACTGCTTTGCGCTGGCCGAGCTAACTCTCAAGTCAGGCGAATTTCGCACCCTCTTGCAAGACGCCGCCTGGGATTTTGGCGCACCGCGCTACAGCCATGGCGGCCAGCATCTGGCCTTTCTGGCCAGCAACCAGGGCATCAAGCACACCATGCCGGCGCAACTGGCGGTGCTGGACACCCATGGCCAATGGGCGGTCGTGTCGGCCGACTGGGACCGCGAAGTCGCCGCACCGCTGGTCTGGGCCGAGGATGACTTATCGCTGCTGGTCTGCGCCGAGCAGGCCGGCCGGCGCAACCTCTGGCGCTTTGATCTGCCTGCTGCCTCCGTCGCGATCGAGTTCGAAGGCGGCCATGCCACGAGCTTTGCAGCTGCTGCTGGCGTGATCGTCGTCAACCACGACAGCATTCACTTCCCGCCGCGCTTGTCGGTGCTGGATGAAGAGAAGAAAGCGCAGCGCATCGAGTCCTTCAACGCCGACTTGCTGGCAGCGCACAAATTCTCCAAGATCGAAGAAGTCTTCTACGCCGGCGCGCAGGGTGAGCAGGTGCAAATGTGGCTGGCCTTCCCGCCCGGCTTCGACGCCAAAAAGAAATACCCGGTCATGCACCTGATCCACGGCGGCCCGCACACCGCCATGGGGGACAGCTGGCATTGGCGCTGGAACCACCAGCTCTTTGCCGCCGAGGGTTATGTCGTCGCCGCCGTCAACTACCATGGCTCATCCAGCTTCGGTCATGCTTTTCTCGACTCGATCACGCACCGCTGGGGCGAGCTGGAGTTGCAAGACATCGAGGCCGGCACCGATTGGATCTTGAAAAAGCCTTGGGCCGACAAAGGGCGCATTTACGCCACCGGCGGTAGCTACGGCGGCTTCATGGTCGCATGGATGAACGGGCATGTGGAGCCTGGACGCTACCAAGCCTATATCTGCCATGCCGGCTGCTTCGATTGGCAAGCCATGTATGCCGACGATTGCTACACCTGGCATGTCAAAGAGCTGGGCGCCAACTACTGGGTCGACCCGGCCAAAATTGCCGCCCAAAGCCCGGTCAACTTCG
>CAUPEV010000107.1:0-16321 GCA_963510335.1 uncultured Roseateles sp. | reverse complement strand
ACTGCGTCTGCTGATCATCGAGAAATTGAATGCGGTGCTCGACCTGGCGCAAAAAGACATAGGCGGCGCTCAGCTTTTCGGCCGCCTCGGCCGTCATCAGGCCACGCTCGGCCAGCCTGGCCAGCGCCTTGACGGTCGAGCGGGTGCGGATCTCCGGGAACTGCCCGCCGCGCACCACTTGCAGCAGTTGCACGGTGAACTCGATCTCGCGGATGCCGCCTCTTGAGAGTTTGACGTCATTGGCGCGTTCGGGCCGGCCAACCGCGCGCGAGCGGGCCTCGTCGCGGATCTTGCGGTGCAATTGCCGCAAGCCCTCGAACACGCCGTAATCCAGATAGCGGCGGTAGACAAACGGCGTCACCAGCGAGCGCAGGCCCAGGGCCCGGCCGTTCTGCACGCTCTCCAGCGGCGCCACCACGCGGCTTTTCAGCCAGGCAAAGCGCTCCCATTCGCGGCCTTGCACGAGGAAATACTCTTCCAGCATCGCCATGCTGACGGCGGCCGGCCCGGAGTTGCCGTTCGGGCGCAGCGCCAAGTCGACCCGGAACACCTGACCCTCATCGGTGACCTCGCCGATCAGCGCATAGAGCCGCTTGGCGACCAGGGCGAAGTATTCGTGCGCCGAAATCGAGCCTTTGCCGCTTGAGTTTCCATCCGTATGACCATCGTCGTCATAGACATAAATCAAATCGATGTCGGACGACACGTTCAACTCGCGTGCGCCCAGCTTGCCCATGCCCAAGACCCAGAACTCGATCACCTCACCGGCGGCATTGCGCGCCGCGCCGCTGAGCGCGTCTTGCTCGGCGCGCGCCTGCTTCAAGGCCAGGCATAGGGTCACCTCGGCCAAGCTGGTCATCGCCTCGGTGATCTCATGCATCGCCGCGCCGGCCTCGATGTCCAGCACCGCCAAGCGCTCAAGTACCAGATGACGGGCGACCCGCAAGGCCGCACCCAGCGGGCGGCCGGCGCTTTGCAAGTCGGTGACCAATTGTTCGATAGCCGCGCGGGTCGGCTGACCTGCGGGCAGAAGTTTCAGCTCGGCCGCATAGCGGCGTCGAATTCGCTGCACAAATCGGCTGTGTTCTGCCAAAGCGGCGGGCGCAGACTCGGGGACAATGAGGCAATCAATGGCTGTCATGGCTCGCTATGCTAGGGTGATGCAGCAACAGGCTGCGGCGGCCAGCATCAAATTACTCGAAATCGGTCTCACGGGCTTGGCCCCCTCTTAATGTCTGTATCTGCTTCCTCACCTGCCACGCGACTGCTTTGGCTCAAACGACCGGGTCGGCTGCTACGGCGCTTGATCGTCTGGTCTTTGGCCGCATTGCTCTTGGCTTGGGGCTTGGTGACGGTGGCTTGGCTGGTTTTGCAATGGGCAATTCTGCCGCACATCGACGAATGGCGCCCGGCACTGGAACGCCATGCCGCCCAGGCGCTCGGCGCGCCGGTGCGCATAGGCAGCATCAAGGTCACGTCTGGCGGCTGGATTTCGGCCATCGAGATGCGCGAAGTGCGGCTGCTCGACCCGCGTGGACGAGAAGCCTTGCGTTTGCCCAAGGTGGCTGCGGCGCTGTCGGCGCGCTCTTTGCTGAGCCTGAATCTGCGCTTCGAGCAGTTGCTGATCGACGCGCCGCAAGTCGAGGTTCGCCGCGACGCCAAGGGGCGCTTCTTTGTCGCGGGCCTGAGTGTCGAGGAGGCCGGGCAGGGCGAGTCCACCGGCTTGGCCGAAGACTGGGCCGATTGGTTGCTCTCGCAACATGAGTTCGTGATCTTGAACGGGCGCGTGCGCTGGATTGATGAGCGTCGCACGACTCAGTGCCCCCAGGCCGACGACCTACGTCTTCCGCCCCCCGAGGGGGTCAGACAAGGTCGGGGCGGCCCATCCCTTTCTTGTGCGGCGCTGGAGCTGTCAGACTTGAATCTGGTTTTGCGCAATGGTGTGCGCCGCCATGAGTTCCGGCTGGATGCCACGCCGCCGCCCGAATGGGGTGAGCGCTTCGGCCTGCGCGGGCGCTTCACGCAGGCGCTGCTGGGCCGGCCGAGTGACTTTCAAGGCTGGAACGGGCAACTCTTTGCCGATTTGCCGCGCGCCGACCTGCGTGAGCTGCGCCGTCATATTGATCTGCCTTTTGAGCTCAGCGAGGGCGACGGCGCGCTGCGCAGCTGGATCGACTTCAAGCGCGGCAGCCCGAAGGGGGTGACGGCCGACATCGCCTTGCGCACGGTCAAGCTGCGCCTGACGCCGCAGGCCGAGATGCTGGATCTCGAAAAAATCGAGGGTCGGCTGCAGTTTCAACATGAAGCGCAGGCGCTCAGCCTGCAGGCGAGCAAGCTGGGTTTTGTCAGTGGCGACGGCGTCATCTGGCCGCGTTCGGACTGGAAGCTCGCCCTGCGTTTGCCCAAAGTTGCGACCGGCCAGAGCGCGCTGCCGATAGGCGGTGAGTTATCGGCCGAGCGACTGGACTTGGCCTTGATGAGCCAGCTGGCGCAGCGCCTGCCTTTCGAGGCCGAAACCCATGCCTGGTTGGCCGAGATGGCGCCGCAAGGGGTCTTGAGCCGGCTCAGCGCAAGCTGGGATGGCCCCGTGACCGAGCCGCGCCGCTACCAAGTCAAAGGGCGTCTCGAGGGCCTGCGCCTGGGTGGGCACAAGGACGGCGTGCAGCCGGGGCCCGAGCGTCTGGGTCTGCGCGGGCTGACGTTGCAGCTCGATGCCAGCGAGCGCGGCGGGCAGGCGCAGCTGAACATGGACGATGGCGCGCTCGAGCTGCCTGGCGTGTTCCGCCAGCCATTGCCGCCGATTCAGCGTCTGAGTGCCAAGCTGGATTGGCGAATTGAACCCCGCCCCAAGCTGCCTGCGCAAATCGAGTTGCGCGTCAGCGGCTTGGAGTTGGCCAACCAGGATGTGCGGGGCGAGTTTGATGCGGTCTGGCGCAGCGGCAGCCGAGCCGGACAAAGCCGCCTGCCGGGCTGGCTGGAGCTGAACGGGCAATTCGACAAGATAGCTGCCGTCAAGATTCAAAATTATCTGCCGCTGGCGGTGGGCGACCATACCCTCGACTATCTGCGTGACGCTCTGCGCGCCGGCGAAGCCCGCACTATCAATGTGCGTGTGCGTGGCGAATTGGCGAAGTTTCCGTTTGAGGGCGAGAAAGAGCGTGAGGGGCAGTTCCGCATCACCACGCAAGCGCGTGACGTTGATCTGCTCTATGTGCCCGGCAGCGAGGGTCAGCCCTCGAACTGGCCGGCGCTGGAGCATGTCAATGCCGACCTGGTGTTCGAGCGCGGCAGCATGCTGATCAAGAACGGACGCGCCAAGATATTTGGCTACGAACTCAGCGGCATCAATGGCGGCATCAAGGATCTGCTGGTCAAGCACCGGCTCGAGATCGAAGGTGTGGGCAAGGGACCGAGTGCCGACCTCTTGCAATTCGTGCGCCAGTCGCCGGTCAATGAGGCGAGTGGGGGCTTGTTGGCTGCGGCCACGGCCGCGGGGTCGGCGAACCTGAAGCTGAGCCTGAATTTGCCTTTGAATGATATGGACAGGTCGGTCGTCAAGGGCGCCGTGCAATTGCAGGGCGGCGAGCTGCGCTTGCGGCCCGACTTGCCCACGCTGAGCCAAACGCGCGGCAGCGTCGAGTTTGATCGTCAGGGTGTCAAGCTGCAAGGCGTGCAAGCGCGGGCCTTGGGCGGTGACTTGGCCGTCGAAGGCGGCAGTCAGGCCGACGGTGGTTTGCGCATCATCGCCACCGGCGTGGCCACGGCCGAGGCCTTGCGGCGCAGCCCTGAGCTTGGGGCGGCAGCCAAACTCGCTCAGGCAGCCAATGGGCAGGCGAGTTACCGCTTGCAAGTCGGGCTTGTCAAGGGTCAAGCCGATTTTGCGCTGACCAGCAATCTGCTTGGCCTGGGGCTGGATCTGCCCGCCCCGCTGCGCAAAGAGCCTGCTACGGCGCTGCCGCTGCGACTGCAGCTCAAGCCGGACGGTTCGTCGCGGGACGAATTGCGCCTCGAGCTGGGCAATCTGCTGCAGGCGCATTACCAGCGCGATGTGTCGGTGACGCCGGCACGGGTGCTGCGCGGCGTATTGAGCGTGCAAGACAATTTGCCCGGCCTGCCAACCAGCGGCGTGCAGCTGCAGGCCAATCTGGACAAGGTCAATCTGGATGCCTGGCAAAGCACGGTGCAGCGATTGCTGGGCTCGGCGCCTGCGCCGGGCAATGAGGCTGCGCAGCTCAGCGGCATGGCCAGCGCCTATGCGCCAAGCCTGATCGCGCTGCGAGCCAATGCCTTGCAATTTGCGGGCCGCTCGTTGACGCGGGTGGTCGCTGGTGTGACGCAGGCACCGGCGCCCGCGCAGGGGACTTGGCGCTTCACGGTGGATGCCGCTCAAATGGCCGGTTTTGTCGAATTGCGGGCCGCGCAGCCGGTGCCCGGCGGGCAAGCCGGCCGCGTCTATGCCCGCCTGAGTCGGCTTTCGCTGCCGCGCCAAGAGGCGGAAGAGGTGGGTCAGGTCTTGGAGAGTCAGCCCGGCAGCGTGCCCGATTTGGACATCGTGATCGACGACTTCGAACTGCGTGGCAAGCGCCTGGGGCGGCTCGAAGTCGAGGCCAAGGCCAGCGGGCCGGCCCATGACTGGCGCCTTAGCAAGCTGCAATTGAAGTCACCCGACGCCGTGCTCAATGCAACCGGGCAATGGTTGAACGAGCCGGGTCGGGCGCAACGCCGCACGCAGCTGGACTGGAAGCTTGAGCTGCTGGATGCCGGCGACTTGCTGGAGCGCATGGGTCAGGGCCGCGTCTTGCGTGGCGGGCGCGGCCAATTGGCCGGGCAGCTGGGCTGGCAGGGCGAGCCGCTGTCGCCCGATTTCGCCAGCATGAATGGGCAGTTGAATGTGCGGCTCGAATCGGGGCAATTTCTCAATGTCGAGCCGGGTGTGGGTCGCTTGATGGGGGTGTTGAGCCTGCAGTCCCTGCCGCGCCGCTTCTTGTTTGACTTCCGCGATGTGTTCTCCGAAGGCTTCACTTTTGACGGGGTGACCGGCGACGTGAAGATCGAGCAAGGCGTGGCCCGCAGCAGCAATTTGCGCACCCGCGGTGTGCAGGCGACCGTCTTGGTTGAGGGCCAAGCCGACCTCGCCGCCGAGACGCAGAATCTGCGTGTCCTGGTGGTGCCGGAGTTCAATACCGGCGGCGCCTCGCTGGCCTATATCGCCATCAACCCGGCGATCGGCTTGGGCACTTTTTTGGCTCAGCTGATCTTGAGCAAGCCGATCGCGGCCGCCAACACGCGTGAATTCCGCATCACCGGGGATTGGATCGACCCCAAGGTTGAGCGCGTGGAGCATCACAGCGATATGTTCAATGCTTTGCAGCCCAAGTCAGAGGCGGCATCCGCTGCCGCGTCAGCATCCAAACCCATCCAGGAGTCCGCGCCATGAAAGTTGCCGCTATTCAAATGGTCTCCGGCCCCGATCTGGCCGTCAATCTGGCGCGCGCCCGCCATTGGCTGGAGCAGGCTGCAGCGCAAGGCGCCGAGCTGGCGGCGCTGCCCGAGTATTTTTGTTTGATGGGGCTTGCCGACGGCGACAAGCTGGCCGTGGCCGAGGCGGCCGGCGACCTCAATGCGCCCATCCAGCAGATGCTCAGCCGGGCCGCTGCCGAGCTGGGCCTGTGGCTGATCGGTGGCACGATACCGCTGCAAACCGCCCAGCCCGGGCGAGTCCGCAATGCCTGCTGCGTGTTCGGGCCTGATGGCGCTCAGGTCGGGCGTTACGACAAGATTCATCTGTTTCGCTTTGACAATGGCAGCGAAAGCTATGACGAAGGCCGTGTACTGGAAGCCGGCACCGAGCCGGTCGCTGTGCAAGCGGGTCCGCTGCGGGTGGCTTTGAGTGTTTGCTATGACCTGCGCTTCCCCGAGCTGTACCGCAGCCTTGGGGCCGTAGACCTGATCAGCGTGCCGGCTGCATTCACCTATGTGACCGGCCAGGCCCATTGGGAATTGCTGCTGCGCGCACGAGCGGTCGAAAATCAGGCCTATGTCATCGCACCGGCGCAGGGCGGCCTGCATCAAAATGGCCGCAGGACCTGGGGCCACAGCATGATTGTTGACCCCTGGGGTGAAGTGCTGGGCAGCGTGGCCGAAGGCGAAGGCTTGGTGGTGGCCGATGTGGATGCCAAACGCTTGGGCGACGTCAGGCGGCAATTGCCGGCGCTGCAGCACAGGCGACTGTGAGCTGCGGCTGGGTCTGGAGTGAAGAGGCAATGACAAGACAAATCCTGCTGATGTTGGCGCTGGTGCTGGGGCTGCTGTTCGGTCTGGCCGGCTGCGGCACGGCGACGGATCCGCCAAGCCTGGCCCTGACTTCGCAAGAGAGCTTGCAGATGCGTGGCTGGGTGCCCGATCGTTTGAGGGGGCAGATCTTGCTATCGCCGGTCACCGGCGGTCAGCCGACCGGCGGCATGTGGGACAGCATGTGGGGCAGCAAGCTCAGCAATCGGGCGCTGCAAGAGGCGATCGAAGAGTCTTTGCGCGCCACCGGCATGTTGGCGCTGCGCCCCGGCACGGGCAACTACCAAATGGAAGTGCAGCTGATCGAGCTGGAGCAGCCCATCATCGGCCTGAACACCCGTGTGGCCGTCACTCTGGCTTACACGGTGCTTGTAAAGCGCAGCGACACGGTCGTCTATCAGCGCCGCCTGCGCAGCGCCTATGTGGCCGAATTTACCTCCGCCATGGTGGATCCGAACGAGCGCTTGCGCCTGGCCACCGAGGGAGCCGTGCGCAGCAATGTCAATTTGATGCTGCGTGATCTGATTGCGCTGGCGCTGAACTGATCACCTTCTGCCGAACATCATCTGGCGCGCCAGCGCTTTTTTCAGCGGCGTGGCAGCCTGCAGCGCCGCCAGTGCCAGGCCGCGTGCAATTGGCAAGCCCGGCCAGCGCCAGGCAAACGTGCGGGCCAAGAAATCGGTGGCGGCGATCATGCTCCAGCGATCCGGCGCGCGCTGCCATTCGACCCGGCGCAAGGCCGCTTCGATAGGACCTCCGGCGCGCAAGGCATCGACCAGCGCGTAGGCGTCACGCAAACCCAGATTGAGTCCTTGGCCTGCGACCGGGTGCAGGGTCTGGGCGGCATTGCCGATGCGAACAATGCGCCCGTCGACCAGGCTGCGCTCGGCGTTCAGCCCCAAGGCAAAGCATTTCAAAGGACTGATTGCTTGCAAGACCCCGACGCTATCGGGCAGCAGGCTTTGTAGCACCGCCAAACGCTGGGCATCGCTCAGCTCGGCGATCTCGTCCTCGGCCTGTGGCATGCACCAGACCAAGGCCGCACGGCGCTCGCCTCCTTTGGGCGGCAGCGGCAATAGCGCCAACGGGCCATTGCGCGTGAAGCGTTCATAGGCTGCGCCGGCCGGGCTGTCGGCACTCAAGGTCAGCGTGCCGACCCAGGCGTTTTGTTGATAGTCATGCGCGATCGCCTTGCGCGCCTGCTCGGCAAACACGCCGCCTTCGGCCACCACGGCCAGATCAAACTGCTCAGCGATCTCGGCGTCAATTTCCACCCCGTCCGCGACCGCCTTCAGGCCCTGGACGGGCGTGCCGAAGCGGCTGCTCAGGCGGGCCGGCTCAAGCGCCGCGCGGGCCAGCCAGCGCGCTTGCAGCGGCGCGACCAACTGACCGTAGCTGATCACCGAGCCCAATTCACTGACGCCTTGTTCGGCCGCACTCAGTGCCACGGCAGGTTCTTGTGCCGATCCAAACAGCGGGTGTTGCAGGGTCGGTGGCGCTTGGCTGACGCTGACCGTCAAGATCGCCTGCGCCTGGCTCGCGTCCCAGGCCTGCAGGCGCTGCAGCAGTTGCACGCTGCCCAGCGCCAAGGCCAAGGTGCGTGGGTCCCCGGAGACATCTCTGTCCAAAGGCCGGGCATCAAACAGCGTGATCTGCGCCTGCGGCAGCAGTTGTGCGGCCAGCAATGCCAAGGTCAAACCGGCCGGGCCGGCGCCGACCACGGCCAGGCGCAGCTGGGTGGAGGAGGCAGCCGAGGCGGCGTCAGGCGGGGGCAGGATGGAGCGCATGGCGGCCACTATAGCGGGCTGCAGCGGCAGCGTGGTCCGCGCTCCTAGCCGCTGCAGCTGCCCCAGGACTTGCCCTTGTCGCCGCTGCATTCCTTGAGGCTGGTGCCGTCGGCGCGCGTGCTGGTGCGCCACCAGTTGCCCGTGTTTTGTTTCTCGGTGATGACGCGCAGGCCGCTGTCGTCGGTCGAGCGCTTGTACCAGCTGTCGACCGCTAGCTTGACCTCCTCGTCAAAGCGAATGCCGCTGCCTGAGATGCGCTGGATCACGCCGCCAAAGTCCAGTTGGCCGCTCTTGCCCTGCAGGTGATGCCAGTCTTTGAGGGCCTCGTACTCCGGATGGATGGTGTCGAAACGCAGCAGGTTGGTGTAGGACACCTGACCCACGGTGTAGTGGGTGTAATAGTCTCGCTTGCCGATGCTGCCGGGCGTGGCGTGACTGTCGCCCATGCAGACCAGCGGGTCGGTCTCTTGCTTGGGATCTTGGTATTGCACGACCAACTCGTAGGTCACGCCGTCTTTGATCTGCTCAATCGCTTCGTCGAGGACGCAGTGGTAGTCGGCGGTGTTGCTGTCGAAGTTGTAGGCCGTGCGGGTGGTCTTCAAGCTGGCCGTGCCCCAGGGTTTTTTGTCCTGGCTGCGCAGATTCAGCACGCGCTCGATCTTGCTCAGGTCTGCCTTCAGGATGACCCACTCGTTGCTATAGCCCGAGGGGCGCCAGACCGAGCTGTTGCGGTACCAGACGCCGGCCAGGTCATTGAAGTTGCTGGTGCCGCGGCCGCGGTAGACCTCGGCGCGCACATAGCTGGCGTCCGGGTATTGTGCGTGCAGCTTTTGCTTGTGGGCATAGCCGGCCTTCAGGCCCTTGACGATGTCTTGCGCGAGCTCGTAGCTCTTGGCGTCTTTGGACTTGATGAAGTCGTCATGGATGCGTGCTTCCGACAAGTTATGCCGGCGCACCAGATCGCCCATCACGGTCTTGATCTCGTTGACCATACTCTCGCGCAGCTGCTGGTTCTGGCGCAGCTGTTCACAGCTGCTGAGCTGGGGTGAAGACGCGCTGAGGCGGGTGCGCACTTGATCCCAGATGGCCGTGGTCAGTGGCGAGATGTTCAGCGGCTGCTCCACGCTGACGGGCTGGAACTGTGGCGCGATGGCCATCTGATAGGCCTCTTTGACAGCGCCGCTGTCTTCGTCGACGGCACCCACCGGCACATCGACGTAGAGCGTGGCGTAGGGCAGGCAGGCACGCTGCGGCTCGCTCAGCTCCAGTTGGTAGAGCCCAGCTGCTTTTGACAAGGTGGACGGTTCGTCCGCGTCTTTGAGGTGATTGCCGTTGATGTCCAGCCAGACCGTGGCGCCGCTGACATAGCCATCGATGACCTTGCCGCTTTGGACGGACTGGGCGACCGGCGCAGGCGCCTTGGTCGGCGCGGGTTCCGGTGCTGGTGCGGGAGGGCTGCTGGCGCCACCGCCTCCGCCACAGCCGGCACTGGCCAAGACCAGCAAGCCGCTGGCGCAGATCGCCGACCATCGATATGCAGTTGTTTTTGTCGTCTCCATCAGCTTCCTTGGTTTTCTTGGCGAAAAAAGTTGGGCAGTTTAGGGGGGGATTCAGGCCTCCCGCCTCAGGGTTGCCACGGGTGTGCAAAGCGGAGGATTCAGATCCGGCCTGGCGACAGTCGCTTGGCACAGGCGATTGATTGGCTTTAGAGTCGCCCCTCCAGATCGCGGGCCTATCGCCTGGCGCGAAAAGCAAGTTGGCGGGCTGGGCTAAGCTGCAGTCTTTATCGACAAGCTGCTTCAGGGCAGTTGGAGCAAACTCACCATGCAATACCGTCGATTGGGCCGCAGCGGCCTGCAAGTCTCCGAACTTTCCTTGGGCTCCTGGGTCACTTACGCGAAGCAGGTCGACACCAAGGCCGCGTCAGAGATGCTGGCCGCCGCGTTTGATGCCGGCGTCAACTTCTTCGATAACGCCGAGGTCTATGCCCTGGGTCAGAGCGAAATCGTGATGGGTGAGGCTTTCAAGGCCTTGAAGTGGCCGCGCCTGAACTACATCGTGTCGACCAAGTTCTTCTGGGGTTTGGGTGGCGAGGGCAACCCGGTCAACCGCAAAGACACGCTGAACCGCAAATACCTGATGCAGGCGATTGACGGCTCGCTCAAGCGTATGCAGTTGGATTTCATCGATCTGGTCTATTGCCATCGCCCCGACCCGCACACGCCGATCGAAGAAACCGTGCGGGCGATGAGCGACATGATCACCCAGGGCAAGGCGCTTTACTGGGGCACCAGCGAATGGTCGGCCAGCGATATCCGCGCCGCCTGGGAGATTGCCGAACGCCACCACCTGCACAAGCCGGTGATGGAACAGCCGCAGTACAACCTCTTCCACCGCAGCAAGGTCGAGCAGGAATATGCGCGCCTTTACGAAGACATCGGTCTAGGCCTGACCACCTGGAGCCCTTTGGCATCTGGCTTGCTGACCGGCAAGTACAAGGACGGTGTGCCGCCGGGGAGCCGCGGTGCGCTCGACAATATGAGCTGGATGGTCGAAGGTTTGACCGACAAGGCCAAAAACGCGGCGGTGACGCAGCTGGCCGGCATGGCGGCGGACTTGGGCGGCAATGTGGCGCAGCTGGCGATTGCCTGGGCGAACCACAATCCGCGCGTCTCTACCGTGATTCTTGGCGCCAGCAAGTTTGCGCAACTGCAAGACAATCTCGGCGCGCTGGCCTTGACGCCGAAGCTGACGCCTGAGGTGTTGGCGCGCATCGACGCGATCACCCAGCCATTGGCCAAATAGTCCATTGACCTCAGTCAGGCAGCGGGTTTTTCGGGGGCGAACCCGTCATCCGCGCATGCCATAGTGCGCGATGAAATGGATTCGTCGGTTTAGCACCTTACTTCTGCTGACAATGGCGGCGCTGCCTACGCTTGGCGATAGCGCTGCCGCCTCCTTGGTTGAAGCTCGCTTTGAGTCCGTCGGAGCCGACGCTATTCCGCGCGGCGTGGTGGCGTCGTTGGCGCAAGACAAGGCGGGTTTTATCTGGGTCGCCACGGGCGATGGCCTGGTGCGTTACGACGGCTACCGCTTTCGCCCGCAGGAGCGCGCCAGCAAGGTCGCCTCAGCGCGCAATCTGGGTTGGCTGCGCGCGCTGCTGCCGGCCCGCGACGGGCGTTTATGGATAGGCACCGAGACCGATGGTTTGGCCGTTTATGACCCGCTGACCGAGCAGGTCAGCAGCTTTCGCTTTGAGCATGAGGCTCCGGCAGCGAGCTCCAATTCGGTGGAAAAGCTCTCACCTTTGCCGACCATCCGGGCCTTGGCTGAAGATGTGGATGGCTCGATTTGGCTGGGCACCCTGGGCGGCGGCCTGCATCGCTTTGACCCCCGCACGCAAACTTTCAGCCGCTATCGGCACAGCGCTGCTGCCGGCGGCTTGGACGATGCACGGGTGCAAGCGCTGCTGGTCGATGGTCAAGGCACGCTGTGGGTCGGCACCTGGTCGGGCTTGAGCCGCTTTGACAGGGCGAGCCAGCGCTTTGAGCCGGTACTGCAAGGCTTGGCCGGGCAACGTGTGCAAGCGCTGCTGCAGGCGTCCAACGGGCAAATCTGGGCGGGCACACAGCGTGGCAGCTTGGCCGTGATGGACCCGCAAACCGGTCAAGGCAAGCTGCTTGGCGAAGATGAGCAAGGTGCAGGTGGGCCGATCGCCGGGCGCGGCGAGATCAATAGCTTGATTGAGGCGACAAGCGGCCAAATCTGGCTTGGCCATGCGGGTGGCATTGATGTGCATGACTTGCGCTCGAAGCGCCTGCTGCAGCGTTTGCGGCACGACCCGCGCAAGCCGGCCGGCTTGGCCGGCGACGAAGTCGTGAATTTGCTGGTCGATCGCGCCGGCTGGGTTTGGGTGGGCGGCTTTGGCCTGGGCCTGCAGCGCCACGATCCCAACAATCACAGCATTTGGGTGCGCGGCGCCGGCCCCGCTGTCGGCCCCGTAGTCGGTCCGATAGGCAGTCCAGCGGCCGACCTGATAAAGCCCGATGTGCGCAGCCTTTTGCCGCTGAAGAATGGCGAGTTTCTGGCCGCCGGGCATGACGGCCAAGTGGCGCGTTTGGACGCCGGTCTGCGGGTTGTTGGCGGGCTGCGGCCACGGCTGATGGAGGGCTGGTCCCAAGGCAAAGAATACGCCGCACTTTCACGCGCTGCGCAGCTGGAGGCTGCGCGCATCACCGCAATGGCCCAAATGCCGGATGGGAAGCTCTGGCTGGGCGCGGAAGGTCTGCTCTATGAGTTCGATGCGCAATATCGGCAGCTGCGCTGTCTGCATCTGGATGCCGGCAAGACCCGGCGCTTGCTGGCCGGCAGTGACGGTGCGCTGTGGATTGGTGCTGACGACGGCCTGCATGTCTTGCGCCCTGGGGCCGCCAAAGTGCAGCGTTTGGCGCGACCGGGCGGCCAAGCGCTCACGGGCGAAATACATGTGATGGCCGAGGCGCCGGATCGCACCCTGTGGGTCGGCAGCATGCGCGGCTTGTTTCGCTTGGCCGCGGAGGGCAGCGAGTTGCAGCGGGTCGCGTCGCCGGCCGAGGCTGAGTTGGCCAACCCGGTGGTGCTGGGGCTCTTGTTCGATAGCAAGCAAACGCTTTGGGTCGACACCGCCGTGGCCGGCTTGCACCGGATGAAGGCCTGGGACGGCAAACAAGCCAGCTTTGAGCGCATCAGCGAGCGCCATGGCATTGTCAACCGGCCCTTCGGCGCGAACTTGCTGGAAGATGGGCGTGGCCGTATCTGGACGCAGATGAATGTCTACGACCCGAGTGCGGACAGGCTGGACGAGTTGACCCCGACCGACGGTCTCGATATCGGAACGCCCTGGTTCTACTCTTATGCCAAGGCAGCGGACGGGCGCTTTTTGTTCGGCGGCAGCAAAGGCATCGCGGTGGTCTCGCCGGATCAATTTGATCGCTCAAGGCATGCGCCGCCGCTGGTGGTGTCAGAGCTGCGCATCAATGGCGAGCGCCAGCAAGCAGGGCAATTGCAGGACGGTCTGCGCCTGAGCCCGCAGCAACGCAGCTTCAGCCTGGAGTTTGCGGCGCTGGACTACAGCAACCCGGGCCGCAGCCGCTATGCCTACAAGTTAGAGGGCTTTGATCCGGACTGGATAGAGACCGACGCCGACCTGCGCGTGGCCAGCTATAGCAATCTGAGTCCGGGTGATTATGTGCTGCGAGTACGTGCGCACAACCGCAGCGGTGTCGCCAGCGAGCAGGAGTTGGCTATTCCAGTGACGGTCTTGCCGGCCTGGTGGCAGCAATGGTGGTTTCGTGTCGCGCTGCTGGCCTTGTTGGCCGCTGCTGTTGCGGCGCTGGTGCGCTCGCGCACGCGGCTCTTGCGCCAGCGCCAAACCTGGTTGGAGAACAAGGTGCGCGAGCGCACGGCGGAACTGGAGGCTTCCAGCCTGACTGACCCCTTGACGGGTCTGCGCAACCGGCGCTTTCTGGCGCAGCAGATCGAGTCCGATGTCGCTTTGACCTTGCGTCGCCACGAAACCCCAAGGCAGGGCGCAGCCTTGGAGGATTGCGACCTGATCTTCTTCTTGGTTGATATTGACCATTTCAAGCAGATCAACGACGAACTCGGTCATGCCGCCGGCGATGCGGTGCTGCGGCAGATTCGCGGCCGCTTGGCCTCGGTGTTCCGCGACAGCGACTACCTGGTGCGCTGGGGCGGCGAAGAGTTCTTGATCGTTGCGCGCGAGACTTCGCGCCGGCATGCCGTCGACTTGGCCGAGCGCGCTTGCCGCGCCATCGCCGAGCAGCCTTTTGTGCTGGATGACGGCAGCAGCTTGAGCAAGACCTGCTCGCTCGGTTTTGCCTGTTTCCCCTTGGCGCCTCAGGCGGCGCGGGCGGTGGACTGGAACACCACCGTCAATCTGGCCGATGCGGCGCTGCTGGCCGTCAAGCGCGCCGGCCGCAAGGGCTGGCTCGGCGTGCTCAGCGCACCAAGCATCACGGTGCAGGGCTTGAGCGAACGGGCTCGCCAGCCTATGGCCGATTGGCTGGCCAGCGGCGAGTTGGAACTGGTCGGCTCAGCTTTGCAGGCTGTTCAAACTGTTCAAGCGCTCGACGGTACCGACATCGACCCAAGCCCCGTTCAGTAGCTCGGCGCCCAGCTTGCCGCGCCGGATCGCATCCTCCAGATACGGGCGCAACGCCGCCTTGGCGCCGGGCAGAATGCTGGCAAACATGCGACTGCGGAACAGCCCGACGCTGGCCCAGGTGTAGCGCGGCCCGGTGGTGTGACTCAGCGCGAGGCCTTCCGCGCTGATGCCGAAGTCGCCCTGGGGGTGGTGCGGGCTGTTGTGCGTCAGCCAGAGATGAGCATCCAGATCGCTGCGTAAAAAGCGCTCCGCCGCCGCGCGGGGGAAGTGAAAGTCCGGCAAGAACACATCACCGGCGACGACCCAGAAGGCCTCATCTCCCTCGGCACATAACAGCGGTAATGCACGGGCAATGCCGCCGGCCGTCTCCCGCGCCCCGACCGGCTCGGCCGACTCATCGCTGAAATGCAGTCGCACGCCGAAGCGCGCACCGTCGCCCAGCTGGGCTGGGAACTGCTCGCTCAGCCAGGCGGTGTTGATGACGATGTCGCGCACGCCGGCGGTGGCCAGCGCCTCGATGTGGCATTCGATCAAAGGCTTGCCGCGCACGCACAGCAGCGGTTTGGGGGTGGTGTCGGTGAGCGGCCGCATGCGCTCACCGCGCCCGGCCGCGAGGATGATGGCTCGCATGGGGCGCAAGTCTAGGTCATGCGCGCACAGCGATTGCGCGCCTTGGCCATCGTCGGTTTGAGTCCAAGGCGCGGGGATAGCTCAATGTTTGGCAACGACCTTGACCGAGGCGTTCGCTTTGCCGGCGTCCACATAGCCGATCGCGCCCGGCGTGCTGGCGACGAACTTGATGACTTCTTCATCGCTGCCCAACTCGCGTGGCGGCTTTGCGCCACCGGTGAAGATCTGGCGCGCCCACAAGGCCTTGAGTTGTGAAGGCGATTTCTTCAACACCTTGTTGCCAAATTCCTCGCGTACCTGGCTCTCCTTGATATCCACCGGCGTGGCTTCGGCGCCGCCGGGAAAGGTCTTGGTTTGGCCGAGAAAAATCTTGCCAATCTGTTCTTCGTCCATGCTGGCGGCATTGCCGGGGTGAACGATGACAGCGACATCGGCGTAGCTAAGCTGGGCGCCGGCGAAGAGCAGCGCGAAGCACAGAGGTTTGTAGTCCATAGACATGATCTCGTCGCCCCGGTTAGAAGATGAGGTCATAGGACACGGTCACAAGCTTGCGCATGCTGTCGGTGCCGTCCAGGAAGTCCCAGCGGCTGCGATCCACTTGCAACTTCAGGCTGCTGCTGTCATTGAGCTGATAGCGCAAGGTGACGCCGATATTGCTGTCGGTTTCGACATGCTTGGACGCATCTCCGGCGCTATAGGCCCGCAGCTCGCTGATGGTGATCATGGGCAAGAACTTGCCGATCCGGTAGCCGCCGCCAATCATGTAGCCACGGTAGCTGCCGCGCGCCGGGGTGCGCGTGATGCGCGAGAACTCACTGCGGCCGACCCAGTTGTCGAGGTCAATATTGAAGGCCGCCGAGCTGAAGGTCTGCGGCGAGGACTTGCCGTAGAGATCGGGATCGGGCGAGGTTTGCACTTGCCCCTCAGGCAACCACGCGACCGAGCGTTGCTTGGACTTGTTGTAGGAAAAACGCGCGGTGAACCAGTCGCGGTTGAGCTCCAGATCGATACCCAGCATATTGTCCCAGCTGATGTCTTGGCGCTCGGGACGCTCCAGTTTGCCGATCGGGTTCTCTTTCGAATGTTCCTGGCCCGCGTAGGCATTGGACTTGACCGCCCAGCCGGCAATGTCATTGCGGTAGGTGATGTTGGCGCCGTTGTAATTGACGACCGCCCAGCCGTACACATCGGGCGGCACACGCACCCAGTTGTAGGCGAAGCTGACATCCTGGAAGTCCGAAAAGTAGAACAGCGGCAAGCGCTTGCGGCCCGCTTGCAGTGTGAATTTCGGGCTGAGGTTGTAGCTCAAGAAAGCCCATTCGATCTCCAGCTTGGCCTCCTCGGCGGCGTGGCGCGCCATCAACTGGCCGGTGAAGGAGAAGTCGGAAGTGAAGTTCACCGTGCCCTGCAGGCCGGCGCGCGACTCGGGTTTCAAGGTCCAGCTGGT
>CAUPEV010000106.1:0-16336 GCA_963510335.1 uncultured Roseateles sp. | reverse complement strand
GTCAGCATCGGGCAAGTGCGGCGGCGGCGCCGTCGCAAAGCGGGTGTTGGGTTCTATCGTCAGGTGATAGACCGACAAATGCGGCGGCGCAAAGCCCAAGGCCGTGCCCAACTCCGCGTCCAGCTGTTCAAGCGTCTGCCCGGGCAAGGCATACATCAAATCGATATTGAAGGTCTCGAAGGCCTGCGCTGCCTCTGCAATCGCCGCCTTGGCCTGCGCGGCGCTATGGACGCGGCCCAGCGCCTTCAGCTTGGCGTCATCGAAGCTCTGCACCCCGATCGACAAACGCGTGACGCCGGCGGCCCGAAAACCCTTGAAGCGGTCGCGCTCGAAAGTACCGGGGTTGGCCTCCAGCGTTATCTCGCAGCCAGGCTCCAGGGGAAGGCGCGCGCGCAGGTCGGAGATCAACTCGGCAATCTGCTCAGGCGCAAACAAGCTGGGCGTGCCACCGCCGATGAAGATGCTGACCACCGGCCGGCCCCAAATCAGGGGCAAAGCCGCCTCTAGGTCAGCGCGCAGGGCAGCCAAATAGGCGCGCGCTGTTTCCACCGGCAGCTCTTTGCTGGCCGCCCCCTGATCAGCTAAAGCCAAGGGAATGACCTTCCCGCCCGGCCCCGGCAATTCATGCGAATTGAAGTCGCAATAGGGGCACTTCCGCAGACACCAGGGCAGATGCACATAGAGCGACAGCGGCGGCAAAGCAGCCAGGCTCAAGGTGCCGGGCCGCATCATATGGAGGACATCAGCCATAGCGCAGGGCCGTCCCAAGCAATGGCTGCACCCACTCGGGGGGCTGAGCCCGCACCGAATGAGCGCCCGCGCGCTCGTTCGAGGCTGGGGAAGGCCAAGCGGCATGCAGGCGGCTTGGCAGCCCACAAATTGGGCGTGGGGGCTTTATATCAGCCATAGCGCAGGGCCTTCCCAAGCAATGGCTGCGCCCCCTCGGGGGGGCAAGCTCACAAAGTGGGCGTGGGGGCTTTATGTCAGCCAAGATGCCAGGCCTCATGCATTTGCCGCACCAGGTCGGCGGCTGCCAGCGCACGGTGACTTTGCGAATTCTTCTCGGCGGCAGTCAGTTGCGCGACGCTGCGTCCCAAGGACGGAATCCACATCAAAGGGTCATAGCCAAATCCAGCATCGCCAGCCAGCGCAGGCAAGATCTGACCCTGCCAGCGGCCTATGGCGATCAGTGGCTCGGGGTCGGCCGCATTTCGCACCGCCACCAAGGCGCAAACAAAGCGCCCGCCGCGCTGCTCCGGCGTCGCAAAAGCGGCCATTTGCTCCAGCAGCACCAGGTTGTTGTTCGCGTCCGATTTGGGGCTGCCGAACAATGTTGCATAACGCGCTGACAGCACGCCCGGCGCGCCCGCTAGGGCCTCGACCGCCAAGCCAGAGTCGTCAGCCAAGGCCGGCAAACCACTCAGGCGCGAGGCGTGGCGCGCCTTGGTCAAGGCATTTTCGACGAAGCTCAGATAGGGCTCCTCTGCCTCGGGGATGCCGAGCGAGCCTTGCGTTAGCAAATTGACGCCTAGCGGCGCAAACAAGGCCTGTAGCTCGGCGAGCTTCTTGGCGTTGTTGGATGCCAATACCAAATCCCTGGCCATCAGATCCCCAACGCTTGACGCTGTGCGGCCAGCAATTCACCAATGCCTTGTTCGGCCAAGTCCAGCAAGGCGTTCATTTCTTTGCGACTTAAAGCCACACCTTCGGCCGTGCCTTGCAACTCGACAAAGCCGCCGGCGGCTGTCATCACCACATTCATATCGGTGTCGCAGGCCGAGTCTTCGGTGTATTCGAGGTCGAGCAAGGGGGTTCCATTCAAGATGCCAACCGAGATCGCCGCTACCGCGTCACGGATTGGCGACTGCTTGATCTTGCCCTGAGCCAGCAGCCAAATCACCGCATCATGGGCGGCGACAAAAGCTCCCGTGATCGCGGCGGTACGCGTGCCGCCGTCGGCCTGAATCACATCGCAGTCAAGCGCAATCGTGCGCTCACCCAGCAAGCTGAGGTCAAACACGCAACGCAAGGAGCGGCCAATCAGCCGCTGAATTTCCTGCGTGCGGCCGCTTTGCTTGCCGCGTGCGGCTTCGCGGTCACTGCGGGTGTGGGTGGCGCGCGGCAACATGCCGTACTCGGCCGTGACCCAGCCCTGGCCAGAGCCGCGCTTGTGCGGCGGCACTTTTTCTTCCACCGAGGCCGTGCACAAGACCTTGGTGCCGCCAAATTCGATCAGCACCGAACCTTCCGCATGGCAGGTGTAATTGCGGGTGATGGTCACCGCACGCAAGGCATTGGCTGCACGTCCGGTGGCGCGCGCAGCGACTTTTTCAGCACTCATCTGTTTCTCTCTCAGGATTTTTTCTTGGCGGCACGGTCCAGGGCTTGCGCCCGCTCGTTGCCTAGTCGGATAGCTTCCTTGATCTCACGCACGGAGCGATCAATTTCAGCTTCATCCATTTCAAATTTGCGATCTGCGCCCTCACCCGAGTCAAGTCCGTCAAGCGCTTGAATTGTCGAGGCAAAGCCTCGGTCTTCCAGTTGCTGGGTCGACACGGTGGCCGAGTCTTCACCGGCATCGGGCTCACCGACACCGTCCCACTCCAGCGCCAGCACGGTCACGTTGTCGCACCGCGGCCCGCCATTGCGAAGTGCTTGCTCCACCAGCTCTGGCACCGCATCCGAAATCGGGCTGGTCGCAAGCTGCTCGGTGATGATGTCGTCGGTGACCGAGCCCCACAAGCCGTCTGAACACAGCAGCAAACGGTCGCCGGGCTCCAGCAACATGGGGCCGTGGATGTCCACCATTGGCTTACCCGGGCTGCCCAGGCAAGTAAACAACACATTGCGGTTGAATCCCTCTGCACCTTGTGCAACCCGCCCCAAGGCCGCTTGCAATTCGATATAAGAATGATCGCGTGTACGTGCAATCAGCTTGTTGGATCGGACCATATAAAGGCGCGAATCCCCGCAATGAGCCCAGTAGGCCTTGCGGCCCTGCAGTATGCAAGCCACGATGGTGGTGCGGGGCGTGTCTGACATGCCTTTGTCGGCCGCATAGCGCAGCAGTTGCTGCTGCGCTATCAGAATGGAATCCTGCAAAAAAGCAGTCGGGTTGAGCAGGGCCGGCTTTGCTTCACGTTGGAACAAGGCTGCCAGGGTTTGCAAGGCCATCTGGGCCGCAACCTCTCCTTCCGGATGCCCACCCATGCCATCAGCCAGCGCAAACAAGCCTGCTTCACGGGTGTAGCAATAGCCCATGCGGTCTTCATTTTTTTCCCGCCCGCCGCGCCGGCTGACCTGATAGGTGGTGAACCTCACGCCTTGGCTCCGGTTTTCAAATTCTCCAACTGCAGTTTCAAACGCTCACTGAAACTCAGCTTGGTGTAGCGCCGCTCGGACTCTCGGGCCAACTCTTTTTGCAGCGAGAACACGCTCTGAGGGCGCGCCAAAGGGTCCAGCGACATGCACCATTCGGCGACTTCGATCATATTGTCGGAGTAGACATTGCGCAGCCTTGAGAGACTCAGCGCCAGCCGATCTTTCTCCAGCCGCTGCGGTGCGTCGTTAGGCGGATAGCCTTGCATGCAGGCATAAATGCAAGCGCCAATCGCGTAGATGTCGGTCCAAGGGCCAAGCGCACCGTCGCGTCTATACATCTCGGGGGCGGCAAAGCCCGGCGTGTACATAGGCCGGATGAAATTGCCTTCTTTGGACAGCACTTCGCGCGCTGCGCCAAAGTCCAGCAGCACCGCCTTGTTTTCATTGGTGATGAAAATATTGGCCGGCTTGATGTCCAGATGCAGCATCTTGTGCTGATGAACGATGCGCAAACCTCGCAAAATCTCATCAAACAGACTGCGAATGGTGGATTCGCGGAAAACCTTGTCTCGCTTCATATCGCGCGCTGTCACGATGAAATCCTGCAAGGTGTCACCCTGCAGGTAATTCATTACCATGTAGACGGTTTCGTTTTCGCGCAGAAAGTTGAGAACCGACACCACGCTGGGGTGCGAGATCTGCGCCAGCGAGCGGCCTTCCTCGAAGAAGCTTTTCAGCCCAAGTCGGTAGAGCGGCTGTTTCTCGGGCCGCACACGCGGCGTCAACTCACCCGGAGAGCGCTCCGCCAAGCTCGAAGGCAGGTATTCTTTCAGGGCGACGAGGTGGTGTTCGGGGTCTTCGGCAAGGTAAACCACGCCGAATCCACCTGCTGCCAGTCGCTTGATGATCTGGTAGCCCCCCACTACGGTACCTGCAGGCAGGGGCGCCGGTTTAGGCTTTGACATAATCGAGTTTTATCTACTACTTACCGGACGCTAGATGCCAGTCTACAGCATGACAGGATATGCCAGCGCCAGCTCGCAGCCCTCCGCCCCCAGTGAAAACACCGGGGTCTCCCTTCCTATCAGCCAGGCCGCTCACACGGCGGTGACGGTCGAACTGCGCTCGGTCAACGGACGCTTCCTCGACCTGGGATTCCGTATGCCGGAGGACTTGCGCGGACTGGAGCCGGCCTTGCGTGAATTGCTGACGGGCAAGCTCAAGCGCGGCAAGGTCGAGTTGCGCATCAACACCCAGCGCGATGTGGAAGGCTCGTGGCCACAGCCGCAGTCCGATCAATTGAACCGTTTGTCGCGCCTGGAAGGTACGGTGCAAAACTGGCTGCCCAAGGCCCAGCCACTGTCGGTGCATGAAGCCTTGCAATGGTGCAAAGGCGGCGGCGCTGCCACCGAAAAACTCGATGAACCGGCGATGGACGCGGCACGCCGCTGTGTCGAGGCCTTGCTTGAAGCGCGCGAACGCGAAGGCGAAAAGCTGGTCGCCATCCTGATGGAGCGCGTGATCAAGTTGCGTGAACTGGCAGATGCGGCCGAGCCGATGTTGCCCGCCATCGTGCAGCGCCAGCAACTGCGCTTTCTTGAGCGTTGGCAAGAAGCCCTGGCCAGCACCGGTGCGGCGCAGACCATTCCCGAGGAAAACCTGAAAGAACGCGCGCTGAATGAAGCCGCGGCTTACGCGATCCGCATCGATGTGGCCGAAGAGTTGGCCCGGCTGCGCGCGCATCTGGAAGAGATTGCCCGGTTGCTGAAAAAGGGCGGAGAGATCGGCAAGCGCCTGGACTTCCTGATTCAAGAGCTGCACCGCGAAGCCAATACTTTGGGCTCCAAGGCCGCCGCGCTGGAGCTGACCAATATCTCGGTCGAGATGAAAGTCGCCGTCGAGCAATTGCGCGAGCAAGTGCAGAACATTGAATAAAAAGAGAGTCCTTTGAGCATGGAATATCCAGGCAATTTATTCGTCGTCGCCGCGCCCAGTGGCGCCGGCAAGTCCAGCCTGGTCAAGGCGCTGCTGGAGCTGGACGCCAAGCTGGGCGTGTCGATTTCACACACCTCTCGCGCACCACGCGGCCAGGAACAACATGGCCGCGAGTATTGGTTCACCACCATCGAAGAGTTTCAGGCGATGGCGGCGCGAGGCGAGTTCTTTGAATGGGCCGAAGTGCACGGCAAT
This sequence comes from uncultured Roseateles sp., assembly GCA_963510335.1. Lineage (GTDB taxonomy): Bacteria > Pseudomonadota > Gammaproteobacteria > Burkholderiales > Burkholderiaceae_C > Paucibacter_A. Next base: position 10,825 of record CAUPEV010000106.1, on the reverse strand, counting down.
CTCTACGGCACCTCGCGCGCCGCTATCGAAGAGCGCATGGCCCATGGTGACGATGTGGTGCTGGAAATCGACTTCCAAGGCGCATTGCAAATCAAGCAACTGTTTCCGTATGCGGTCTTGGTTTTCATCCTGCCACCGAGCTGGAATGAGCTGGAGCAGCGCTTGAACCGGCGCGGCGACACCGACCCCGATGTGATCGCACGGCGCATGGCCAACGCTCGAATCGAGGTCGCGCAGGCCCAAAAGTTCGATTTTGTGGTGGTAAATGCCGTCTTTGACACCGCTGTTTTTGATTTAAAGGCGATTGTTCACGCGCAGCGGTTAAAATACGCGGCTCAGCGCCGAAACCGATCAGCCGTTTTCCTGGCGCTTGATCTGCCCTAGCTTTTCACCGAACACCTGTACTGGAACCCAAAATGGCCCGCATCACTGTTGAAGACTGCCTGACCAAGATCCCTAACCGCTTCCAGTTGGTGCTTGCTGCAACCTACCGCGCTCGAATGTTGAGCCAAGGCCACACACCAAAAATCGAAAGCAAGAACAAGCCGGGCGTGACTGCTTTGCGCGAAATTGCCGCCGGCGAAGTTGGCATCGAAATGTTGCGCAAAGTGCCGGTCTAAGCAGCACCCAAGCATTCATTCGAATGACCCTGCGGGCGCCTTCGGGCGCCCGTTGTCGTTTCCTGACAGCGCCAGAATTTGTTTCGCCAGACCGCATCACCGCTGATGCGTTAAATTAGCCCTATGGGTTTTCGATCATTTGCTGCCTCCCGCTTGCCTGCGGCTCTCACCGGACTGTCGGGTCTGCGCGCGCCTGTCGAGCCCACTGCGGCCGAAGCGGCCTCCTTCGACGCGCTGCTTCACCGCCTGAACTATTTGCCCAAGGCCGACATCAAGCGTGTTCGCGAGGCCTATAAGTTCGCCGATGAGGCTCATTTGGGGCAATTCCGCGCCAGTGGTGAGCCCTATATCACGCACCCCATAGCGGTGGCCGGTATCTGCGCCGAGTGGCGGCTCGATGCGCAAGCCATCATGGCTGCACTGATGCATGACGCGATGGAAGATTGCGGCGTCACCAAGACCGAGCTGATCGAGCGCTTCGAAGCGCCAACGGCCGAGTTGGTGGACGGTCTGACCAAATTGGACAAGCTGCAGTTCTCGACCAAAGAAGAATCCCAGGCCGAGAGCTTTCGCAAAATGCTGTTGGCGATGGCCCGTGATGTGCGGGTGATCCTGATCAAGCTGGCCGACCGTCTTCACAATATGCGCACGATGGAATCGATGGCCGCGCCGAAGCGCCGCCGTATCGCGCGCGAGACGCTGGAAATTTACGCGCCCATTGCACATCGGCTGGGTCTGAATCAGATTTACCGCGAACTCCAGGACCTGTCCTTTCAGCACGTCAATCCTTGGCGCCACGCTGCCTTGAGCAAGGCCATCACGAAAGCGCGCGGCAATCGACGCGATTTGGTGTCGAGAATCGAGCGTGATGTAGTCAAAGCTTTTGAGGGCGCGCAGCACAAAGCCGAGATCGATGGCCGCGAGAAGACGCTGTACTCCATCTACAAAAAGATGAAAGACAAGCACCTGAGCTTTGCCCAGGTCAGCGATATTTTTGGATTTCGGGTCGTGGTGGCCGATTTACCCAGCTGCTATTTGAGCCTGGGCGTGCTGCACCAGCTCTACAATCCTCAACCAGGCCGCTTCAAGGACTACATCGCCATCCCCAAGCCAAACGGCTATCAGTCTTTGCATACGACCTTGGTGAGCCCACTGGGCACGCCGGTGGAGTTTCAAATCCGGACCGAGGCCATGCATATGGTGGCCGAAAAAGGGGTCGCCGCACATTGGCTCTACAAAGACAGCGGTGGCGCCCATAGCGCACAACAAATGGGCGCTCGTTGGCTGCAGTCATTGATAGAAATTCAGGACGAAACTCGCGACGCTAACGAGTTCCTTGAGCATGTCAAGATCGACCTGTTTCCCGACGCGGTCTATGTTTTCACGCCTAAATCTAAGATCATGGCACTGCCCAAGGGCGCCACGCCGGTTGACTTTGCCTATGCCATTCACTCCGATGTCGGTGACCATTGCGTGGCGGCGCAGATCAACGGCGAGGCGGTTCCCCTGCGGACCGAGTTGCGCAGCGGTGATGTGATCGAGATCGTCACAGCCGCTGGCGCCCGACCCAACCCGGCCTGGTTGAGTTTTGTACGGACCGGACGCGCCCGCTCCAAAATTCGCCACTTCTTGAAGAATCTGGAACAAGACGAATCCAGAGATCTAGGCGAAAAAATGCTCTCCCAGGCGCTGCGCGCTGAAGGGCTGGCCTTGCCAAGCCTGGATGATGAGGACGCCAGCGCCGCACAGCAATGGCAGCAACTGGCCCGCTGGGCCGGCAATCGCCATGTTGACGAGTTGCTGGTCGAGATCGGGCTGGGCCGCAAGATCGCCACCATCGTCGCCAAGAAACTGGCCCGCATCCTGGCCGAACAAGGCCAGCGCCCCGATGCCGTGATGCTTACCATGGGCCGCTTTGCAGCCGATGATGCGCCGGCCCAAGGGCAGGTGACGCTGGACGGCAGCGAGGGCGCTTCGGTGCGTTTGGCCACCTGCTGCCGGCCTATTCCCGGCGATGAGGTCAAAGGTTATCTGGGGCGCGGTGAAGGCTTGCTGGTGCACACGGCCGACTGCCAAATCGGCCGCAAACTGTTTGCGCGCGACAGCGAGCATTGGATCGCCGTGCACTGGGCCGAGGAGCTCACCCGCCCCTTTGAGGCCGCTGTGTCATTGCTACTCAACAATGGCAAGGGCGTGCTGGCGCAAGTGGCGGCTGCCGTCAGCGCTGCCGAGGCAGACATCACGCATATTTTGATGAGCGATGAATCGCAGCAGCGCGAAACCGCCGAAATGAATTTGCTGCTTTCGGTGCGCGACCGCCTGCACTTGGCCGATGTGCTACGCACCTTGAAACGCTCACCCGCAGTGCTGCGAGTTTGGCGCGTCAAGCCTTAGCAGCTTGATCTGGCGGCGCTTTTGGCGCTGGGTATCGCACCTCCAAAACCTCGATCTGCTCAAGGCCTCCCGGCGTCATCAATTGCAATTCATCGCCTTCGCGCGACTTCAGCAAGACCCGCGCAATCGGTGCAATCCAGCTGACCTCGCCGGCCAGGCTGTTCGACTCATCGATGCCCTTGATGGTGATGGTGCGCTCTTCCCCTTTGGCGTTTGAGTAGGTCACGGTCGCGCCAAAAAAGACCTGGTCTTTGCCGTAGTGAATGCTGGGATCAGCGACCTCGGCAATGTCCAAACGCTTGGTCAAAAAACGCAAACGCCTGTCAATCTCGCGCAGGCGTTTCTTGCCATACAGATAGTCGCCATTCTCCGAGCGGTCGCCGTTCTTGGCAGCCCAGGAGACGATTTCGACGATCTTGGGCCGCTCTTCATCCAGCAGCGTCATGAATTCCGCCCGCATGCAGGCATAGCCCTCGGGAGTCATGTAGTTGCGGGTACCCTGCGGCAATGCCGGTAAAGCAGATGAAGCGCCCTCCTCATCGTCGTCTTGAGTGTCGCTTTCTTTGGTGAATGCCTTGTTCATGCGTGTATTGTGGCGCCAAGCCAAAAACCAGCGAACAGGGTCTATCGATGAACAGTCCAAACAAGGCGGGGCCGCTGCAAGGTCTGCGCGTGATCGAAATGGCCGGCATTGGCCCGGCACCGTTTTGCGGCATGCTCTTGGCCGATATGGGCGCCGATGTGATCGTGATCGAGCGGCCCGCCGCATTGCGCGTCCTGAATACCGGCTCAGCCCTGAACCGAGGCAAGCGCTCGGTCTGCTTGGACTTGAAATCCGAATCTGGCCAACGCGCCGCGATCACCTTGATCAATAGCGCCAGCGCCCTGATCGAAGGCTACCGACCCGGCGTGATGGAAAAGCTGGGCCTGGGTCCAGAAAAATTTGAAGCCAGCAATCAAAAACTGGTCTTCGGGCGCGTCACCGGTTGGGGCCAGAGCGGCCCCCTCGCCCAAGCAGCGGGACATGACATCAACTATGTGGCGCTCAGCGGCGTGATGTCGATTGCAAGTCGCGCCGGCACAGCGCCAAGCCTGCCAGCCACCTTGATCGGCGATATGGCGGGCGGCGCGATGTTCCTTGCCTTCGGCTTGCTGTGCGCCATCCTGGAGGCGCGCGGCAGCGGGCAAGGCCAAGTCGTAGACGCAGCGATGATTGACGGCATTGGCACGCTCAGCGCCTTGATTCACTCAATGCGAGGCAGCGGCATGTGGCCCGAGCCACCGAGCCCAAATCTCTTCCTGCATGAATCGCCGTTTTACGACAGCTTCGAATGCGCCGATGGCAGGCACATCAGCCTCGGCGCCATCGAGCCACAGTTCTACAGCGAACTATTGCGGCGACTGGACTTGAGCGATGTAGATCCGGCGCATCAATATGACAGCACGGCTTGGCCAGCCTTGCGCGCTCGGGTGGCGGACCGCATCAAAAGCAAATCACGCGATGAATGGTGCACGCTGATGGAAGGCTCGGACGCCTGTTTCGCGCCCGTGTTGACACTGGCTGAGGCGGCTCAACACCCTCATCAAATATCGCGCGGCAATTTCCACGTCGTCAATGGGCATCTGCAACCGGCACCAGCTCCACGCTTTTCGCGCAGCCAAGCGCGCATGCCGCAATCAGGGCCAATCCCTGGGGAGCATAGCCTCGAGATACTGTGCGAACTGGGTTTCAGCCCCCAGCAGGCCGAGGAAATGATGCAAAAGAGCAGCTAAACCAAATTCAAGTCAGCTCAAACCAAACCAGCCTGCTAACTTTTCGCGAAACTCGACTGGAATTTCAAACCAGCAATGAAAAAAGGCCAGTGATTTCTCACTGGCCTTTTTCGTTCTTGTAGTTTTGGTGCGGCTGGCAGGATTCGAACCCACGACCCCTTGGTTCGTAGCCAAGTACTCTATCCAACTGAGCTACAGCCGCTCCAAGCCCTCTACTATAGCATTGAATTAACGATCAATGCAATTTTCTTCAAATATTCTTGGACTCAACATCACGCTTGAATTCGATCCAAGCATTCAAAGAATGCAATTCAATGTTTGCTGTCGATTTTCAGAGTGAACCAAATTCGACCTGCAAAAATTGAAAAAGGACCGGTGATTTCTCACTGGCCCTTTTTACTTTCTTCTTAGCGTACTTTTTATGTACTTATTGTTTTGGTGCGGCTGGCAGGATTCGAACCCACGACCCCTTGGTTCGTAGCCAAGTACTCTATCCAACTGAGCTACAGCCGCCAAGCCTTGCACTATAGCATGGATTTATCGCAACAGGCAAGCTTTTGACTTATCGCTGTCTTATTGCACCAAGGCGGCCGCCTCGTGGCAACGCGCCCGGCGCTCCTGATTCCCATCTTCATGGGCCATTTGGGCCAGCATCAACCAGCTGCGTCTCCGGGCAGCTGCGGGCATCGCATGGTCTTCCCCAACCTGTTCCAAGAGCATGCGGGCCTTGCCCCAAAGCTGCCGCTCGGCCAGCGCATGACCCAAAGCATAGGCCAGATACTTATCGCGCGGGAAGCGTTGTACCGCGGACTCCAAGCGCTGCAGCCACTCTGGCCCCAAGCCTGGCAAAACCGGCACCAAGGCCTCGGCCAAAACGGCCCGCTCGTCATCCGCCAAGTCTGCAATATCGTCCCAGAATGGTCGCAACCAACCGCGACCATCTTCCGGGGCGCCAAGCGTCGCGGCGCGCTGAGCTGCCCGTGCCGCCACCACCACATCGCGACGATCGACATTGTCTAGCTGCTGCCAAACCGTTCGCAATTGGTCCGCATCACGAGCGCCATCCAAAGCCTCAAACGCGAGCGATCGCAGCAAACCTTGCGCAGCCACCTTTGAAAAGCCCTGGTGCTTGGCCAAAAGCCTGGCAGTGCGCAGCGCCTCCAAGGACTGCTTGGCCAAGCGCGAAGCCTGCAACTTCAAACGAAGGGCCTGCGTGCGCCGCGCCACACCTGGGTTCAAGTCAGCCAACAAGTCCAGCGCCCGGCCGGCGTCGCGGTCATCTAGAGCCCACTCGGCGGCCAAAAGCAAGGCACCTTCTTCCTGGGCTCGCGTCGCCGAACTGCCTTTGGACAAGTCCAGCGCCAATTGCAGTTGTTCGTCACGGCGCCGCTTGTCTTGCAAGCGATGCGCACTGCTGGCGGCAAGCAAATGACCCAAGGCCATAAAGCCTGGGTCTTGTTCCAGTTCCGGCGTCTGCTGATGAATCACCAGCGCTCGCTGAGCGGCTTTTTGAGCGCGCCCATAGCGTGCGCCAAAGAACTCAGCCAATGATTCCCGCAGGGCCAATTGCGCTGTGCGCTCCCGTTGGGCCAAGCGCCACGCCCTCGCCCGTTCGGGCAAGGTGGTCAAAGCGTGCAAAGTCTGGATCGCGGTCACCAGCGCGAAGCAAGATCCCACCAACACCAGTAAAAACAGATTCAGGGAAACATCAAGCCGCCAGCCATTCCAGTAAAAACTGGCCAAGCCGTCATTGCGCCCCAGCACCAGCGCCGCAACCACGGCAACAGCAAACAGTAAAACCAACCAAATTACGGAGCGCATCCGGTCAGCCCTCGTCAGCGTCCGGCCGCTGCTGCGGCCAAAGCCGCCAGCGTATCGTCGGGCCTAGGCACATTAACTTGACGAGCTTGCCCCGCGACCTGGCGGATCAAGTCATTGGCCGCCACGACCTTGCGTGATTGCGGATCGAAATAACGCGCCAAGGCTTCTTGAGCGTCACGCAGATCCGCTTGCGCCGTGTCGAATTGCCGACTCAAGAGCGCCAAGCGCGCATTCAAAAGCCGCAGCTTGAGGTTCTCGCGCAAGAAAAAAGCCTGTTCCGGCGCCAGCAAGGCAGCCTCGGGGTGGTCAATCCGCGTCACGCGCAACAGCGTTCTTGCCTCGCCCCACACCAAGCCAGCCCCATCGGTCAAACTCTTTTTGAGCTGCCAATACCAATGGCTCAGCAAGCCATCGGCCGGGTCGGGAGCTGTCGATTTTTCTGTCGAAGCGCCGGGCCGAGTGGCTTTCGGCGCCTTCGATACAGCCTTATCCTCAGCGCCGCCCAAGCTGTCCGGCGCATGCGAAGCACTTGCCATCAAAGGCAACTCGTCCAGTAGACGCACCACTTCATCCAGCTTGATCGTCAGGGTCGACATATCGACAACGCTGATCGCCTTGACCCGGTCCAAATCGCGCGCCACGGCACGCCGCACGCCTTCCATGCGCGGCTGCTTGTAGCGCAGCAAGCGCTCCTCGGCTTGCTTGAGCGTCGCAATCAAAGGCTCGGCACTGCCAGTGATGCTGGACTGCTGCAAAGCCACACGGATCGACGCCTCGATATCGCCGATGACGTTTTCGTCCCTTGAGCGCGACATCGACTGGATCAACTCCTCCAACTGCCCGCGCTGCAAAGCGACTTCGGCCAAACGCGCGTCAAGCAAAGCCACCTTGGCGGCGGTGTCGCGGGTCAAATCTTGTGACTGCCGCGAGGAAGCGCGGGCTTCAGTGGCGTCGGCTTGTGCCAAGGCTTGCCGTCGCACCAACTCCTGCTCCAGTGCTTGCTGTCGACTCATGCTTTGCCACGCCAGCCCCAGGCCGCCGAAAGAGGTCAAGGCCAGAATCACGGCGCCGATTGGCAGCCAGCCGGGCAAAGCGGCGGTCTTGTTCGCGGCCAGCGCGGTGCCGGCCTCATCAGGGGTTTGTTGGGTATCGATCACAGTGAAAATGATTGTAGGGGTCGACTCTGCATCCCACCGAGCGCTTCGGCCACCGCTTGAGCATCGGGTCGCGCCAAAACCACATGCCCGACGCCAAGTTCCTCGGCGCGCGCCGCGATGCGCGCATGCGTCGCAATGCAGCGGGCATTTCGCCAATCAGCTGCGGGCCCAGCCAAGGTCTGCAAATAGCCTATCGCTTCGGCACTGCTGAACAGCCAGACATAGCGTCCAGGATCAGCCATTGCCGCTTGGAGCAATTCCCGCTCGGCCAGCGTCAGCTGTGGGCAACGCCGCTGGTAGACGCTGAAAAACTCAGGCAAGGCGCCCAGTTCACGCAAGCGATCGGCCAGCCATTCCCGACCACCGTCGCCTCTGAGCATCAGCACGCGCCGGCCGCCCCAAGCACGCTCGCGCAGCTGGGGCCACAAATGTTCGGAGTCCAGGCTCGGTGAATCGGCCGGTGGCTGCACGATCAGCGCCGCCGGAACGCCGGCCGCGCGCAAAGCCTGCGCACTCCCCGGGCCCACACAAGCCGCCAGGGTGTGCGCGGACCATGTGAAACCCGGTGCTTGCGCGGCAAAAAATTGCGCCACCGCATTGGGGCTGACAAACACCGCCAAGGCAGCGCTTGGCAACAAAGCCCCGGCGGCGCGGGCCGCCTGACCATCGGTCGGCACGATGTCGATCAAGGGCAGGCTGCGCGCCTGCACGCCCAAGGCCGCCATGCGTGCCAGCCATTCGCCCGCCTGTGGCTTAGGGCGGGTCAGCAATAGCGTCAACTCAGCCTCGCTCACAACGAACTTTCACACCTGCGGCAAATAGCTTTGCGCGCCCAAATCCCGCAAGGCCTGCGCAGCCTGCTCGCCGAAGCTCAAGGCCTGCTCGACCGACTGCACGGCGGCTCGAACAGACGCCTTCAGCAGTGGGCGCTCGGTCTGCTCCGCGTCGCCCAAGGCGACGGCCATATGCAGCTCGGCCCCGACCCAATGCGCATGCGCAGCCAGCGGCATGCTGCAGCTGCCACTCAGGCTGCGTGACACCGCACGCTCGGCCTGTGTGGCCAGCCAGGTGGGGGTATCGATCAAGCCGCTCAGACTGCTTTTCAAGCCAAGCGCGTCGGCACGCACCTCAATCCCGAGCGCACCTTGGCCGGCGCAGGGAATCATTTCCTCGACGCTGAAACAGCAGCGGATGCGCGAAGCCAGCCCAAGCCGCTTGAGTCCGGCCGAGGCCAGCACGATCGCGGCATAGCCGCCCTCGTCAAGCTTGCGCAAACGGGTATCCAGATTGCCGCGCAAGGGCTCGATCTGCAGGTCGGGCCGCAAGGCCTTGAGTTGCACCACCCGGCGCAAGCTGGATGTGCCAACCACCGCGCCCTGCGGCAGCTCGGCCAAATTGGCGTACAGATTGGAGACAAAGGCGTCACGCGGATCTTCCCGCTCAAGAATCGCCACCAGCTCAAAGCCGTCAGGCAACTCCATCGGCACATCCTTCAGGGAATGCACGGCCAGATGGGCGCGGCCCTCCTCCAGCGCGGTTTCCAGCTCCTTGACGAACAGCCCCTTGCCGCCCACCTTGGACAGGCTGCGGTCGAGAATTTGGTCGCCGCGGGTCGTCATGCCCAGCAGGTCGACCTGCAATTGCAGACGCTGCTCCAGCAAGGCTTTGACATGCTCGGCCTGCCACAAGGCCAGGCGACTTTCACGGGTTGCGATGATTACTTTTTCACTCATGCCCGAATGCTAGCAGGCGAGTCAGGCATGCCGCTTCAAGCATCAGCAGCCGGATCAAAGCGATAGCCGACGCCATAGACCGCGCTGATGCAGTCCTGCGGCGGCTGCAGCGCGGCCAGCTTGCGACGGATATTCTTGACATGACTGTCGACCACGCGGTCGCTGACGTCGCGAAAATCTTCATGGATGGCGTCCAGCAATTGGCTGCGCTCGAACACGCGGCCAGACTGAGACAAGAGCAAGCGCAGCAATTTGAACTCCACCGGCGTCAGATGCAAGACCTGACCCTGCCAAGCCAGGCGCTGGCCTGCGTCGTCCACCGTAAAGCCGCCGATCAAGCTCTGTGCAGGACCTTGCTGCCCGGCTGGCGTCAAACGACCATCGGCGCGCCGCAACAATGCTCGCACCCGCGCCACCACCTCGCGCGGACTGAAAGGCTTGCAGACATAGTCATCGGCGCCCAACTCCAGGCCCAAGAGTCGGTCCAGCTCATCGACCCGAGCGCTGATGATGAGGATGGGCAGATCGGACAGCAAGCGCACGCCCCGGCACACCTCCAGACCGTCCAGGCCCGGCAACATCAAGTCCAGCAACATCGCCGCCGGCTTGGTTTGGCTGTTGTCTTGCACGCGATGCAAGGCTTGCCGCCCATCGGCCAGCCATTCGCAGACATAGCCGGCGGCGTGCAAGTAATCGCACAGCACAGCGGCTAACTTGGGCTCATCTTCAACAACCAGAATGCGCCGCGCTTCATTATTCATACCGTCCCCTTTGCTGCCGGGGGCCGCAAGGGCAAAGTCAGGCGCAGCGTCAATCCGCCCAAGCTCGAAGGCTCAGCCTGCAAACGGCCGCCGTGGCTGCGGGCGATGGCCTGCGCCACACCCAGCCCCAGGCCGCTGCCGCCGGCCTGCCGGCTGCGCGAAGCGTCCACCCGGTAAAGCGGCTCGAACAAATGCGCCAAAGCGGTGGCCGGCACGCCGGGCTTGCTGTCGTCCAAACAGATTTCCACTTGCTCGCCATGCACCTGGGCACTCAGGCGCACCAGCCCTGGCGCATCGGTGTAGCGCAAGCTGTTTTCAAGCAGATTGGCCAACATCTGGGCGATGCGCTCAGCGTCCCACAGCGCTTGGGGCAAGGCCTGCGGCCAATCGGACTGCAAGGTCAAACCGGTACCCAGGGTGCGCGATCGAATCCGCGCCAAGGCTTCGCTCAACAAGGCAGGCACATCGGTCGGCGCGAAATTGCAGGGCAACTCCTGCAATTCGGACATCGCCAAGGTATGGAAGTCATCGGTCAGACGACTCAAGCGTTGCACCTCATCTTGCAG
>CAUPEV010000105.1:0-16415 GCA_963510335.1 uncultured Roseateles sp. | reverse complement strand
TGATCGTTGACATGCTTGAAGTGATCGATATCTATCATCAACAAGGCGCCGGTGAACTGCGCCTTGGGCTGCTGCGCCATCACCGCGAGCAAATGGCGGCGGTTGGCCAGATCGGTCAACGGATCTCGTTCGCTTTGTGCGCGCAGCAGCAACTCGTTGGCTTGCAAGCGCTGCCGGGCGGCGCGAACCTTGCGCACCATCAGCACCACAAACAACAAGGTCAGGCCCAGCAACACGGCCACGGCCACGCTGGCCTGCTGCGCCAAACCTCGATTGGCCAATTGCTGTTCGACCAAGCTGCGCTCGCGTTGCAGCAAAGCCAGATCAGCTTGCTTGCGATCGCTGTCGTACTTGATCTTCAGCTCCTGCAGCGAAGCCTCGCGGTTGCTGGCGGTCAGCTCGGCACTGAGCTTGCGTTCGGCGTGAAAGAGCGCAATCGCCTCCTTGGCTTGGCCGGCTTCAGCCCATGCCTCACCCAACTCACGAAGCTCCGCAGCCCTCAGGCCTTGGTCGGCCGACTCGCCGCGCAAATCTTGGCCGCGCTGCAGTTCTTGGCGAGCCTGATCAAATGAGCCCAGCTGAATCAAGGCGATGGCGATGTTCTGCCGCAAAACGCGCTCGATGCGCAGATCCTTGGCGCTCAGTACCACCGGCAAGGCTTGGTTGGCAGCGGCCAGCGCCAAAGCTGGCTGTTTGAGGCGCAAATAGGCGTCAGCCATATTGGCCTGCAGATGGGCACTCAAACGCGGTGCATCCGCCTGCTTGGCCAATTTGAGCCCCTCTTCCAAGGCCTTGAGTTGCGCCCCCGCTTCGCCGCGAAACCCCGCCACCGATGCAGCGTAATTCTTCACGATGGCCAAGCCCAGCTCGTCGCCACGCGCGGCTTTGAGGCCCTGGGCCAAGTAACTGTCAGCCTGCTCGGTCTGCCCCTGGGCTTGCAGCAGCATGGCCATTTGCCCAAGGCTGGGCGCCACCAATGTGGCGTCGCGCCCAAACTCGGCCAGCGCGAGCGCATTTTGCGCCGATGCATAGGCCTGCGGCATTGCCCCTTCCTTGAACTGCGTGCGCACCAAGACGCGCAGCGCACTCCAAGCACTGCGGAAGTCGCAAGCGGGCTGGATTTCAGCCTTGGAAGTTGCGGAGCGCGGGCAATCGGGCGCCAGCATGTCCAGCGTTTGCATGGCAAAGTTGGCGGCCAGCTCAGACTGCCCCATTCGATCGGCTATTTCGGCCCGCAACAGGAGCACGGTCTGAGCTGCTTCGGGTTCTACCGCCAAGTCATCTGCAATGCGTTGCGCCGCATCGATATCTCCGGCCATGACCTGAAGTCGGCCTTCGGTCATGCGCAAGGCCCGCTGGCTTTGCGCACTTGCGCGGTGCGCCGCCGACAGCTTCTGCAGGACCAGCAAAGATTGCTGGGGTCGATCAAAACCTTGTCGCAAGAGCTGGCTTAACTGCAAAGCCAATGCTTGATCTTGCGAAGCCGGCGCTTGAGCGTGCAGCGCGGAGCTGGCCAGCCCCAAGCCCAGACTCAAACTCACGCATGAACTTGTCAGCAAAAAAGACCGTCGCCACTTCATGCGCCACCCTCCTCTGCCTTGACCGAACCGTGCAGAGGCAATAATGTGACCGCGCCCTCGTGCCATGCGGCCTCCAGCCGCGCCGACAGATCCAGCACGCCGGCTTCGTCGGCTGCATCCATGGCCGCTACGCCATAGGCCCGGTTGCGTCCATGCGCTTTGGCCATATACATCACCGTGTCGACCAAATCTATGGCGCGCTCCCAGGCCAATGCCACACCGTGCGGCGCCAAGGGGAAACTGGCAAAACCGATCGAGGCGGTGACAGCGATTTCGCCCCCACTGTGCTGCACCGGCGGCTGCGCAATTTTGTCCAATAAGCGCTGAGCCAAGATGCTGGCCGAAGCCGCGTCACGCCCGTCGACGACGATCAAAAACTCCTCACCCCCCCAACGCACGACCAAGTCTTCATCCCGCAAGATGGACTGCAAGCGGCGCGCGACTTCAACCAGCACGCTGTCCCCGGCCGCATGGCCATGGCTGTCATTGACACGCTTGAAATGGTCGATATCGATCAAGAACACCGTACCGCTGAACTTCCCTTTGTCGGCCAGGCGCTTGATGGCGGACTGGAAATGGCGCCGGTTGGCCAAGCCGGTCAGCGGGTCACGCTCGCCTTGATTCTTGAGTGCCTCATTGCTGAGGGCGAGCGCTTGATTGGTCTTGCGTATGCGTTGATAGGCCAATGCCATCAGCACCCCCGACAAAACCACGCAGCCACCCAGAGCCGCCCACAGCCTGAGACGCAAGTCTCCGGCGCGCACCTGCTCGGCCTTGAGTTGATTGCCTTGATTGAGCAAGTCCATCTCCTTGCCCTGGCGTTCATTGTCAAAGCGCGCCTGCGCCTCCAGCACGGCCTTGCGGCTGTCTTCGCGCAGGACCTGATCACTGAGTTTTCGGTGGTGATGGTAGGCCTTGACGGCCCCGGCCAGATCGCCGACACGCTCAAGCTGCTGAGCCAACTCCAGCCAACCGGATGAAGCTTGCGCCAAAAGCCCTTTCTTCTCGTCTTCGCTGATGACCGCGATGACTTCGCGCTTGCCCTCCTCGACTTGCCTCAGCCCGATCTTCGCCATGCCGATGTTGTGCCGAGCCAAAGTCTCGCTGTCGATATCATGGCTGTCCAAAGCCAAGGCCAGTGCTTCCTCCGACAAGCTGCGCGCTTTTTGAAAGTCACCTTTACGCAACTGGGAGTCGGCTGCATTGCCCAAGGCCAAGGCCAGCATCGCCGGCGAGCCGGCTTCACGCGCATAGTCAAGCGCCATCTGCATGGCTTTGCCCGACGTGTTCTCGTCGCCCAGTTCGGAATAGATCATGCCCCGACCGTTATGCAGGTTGGACATCAGAATCGGGTCCGGGTCCAGCGAGGCAAAGCGTTCGGCTTCCGCTATCAATTGCTTGGCGCGCTCCAACTGCTGCGCTCTCATATAGTTGTAAGCCAGATCCATGAGCGCCTGCGCACGCCGCCAGTTTGACTCGGTCTTCTCGGCCAGTTTCAAGGCCATCACGCCCGTGTTGATGCCGGCTTCGACCTCCCCGGAGTCGGACAGTAGCAAGGCCAAAAGCCCCAGACTGCGCAGGCGAAGCACTGGGCTGGCTTCGCTCTCGCCAACGCTGTCCACCTCTTCCAATGCCTTGATGGCCTGCGCCGGTTTGCCTTCACGGAGCAGCATCTGGGCCCGCATATGCGCTGCGGCCAGGCGTGCGGCACCACGATGAGCGCCCTCGGGCCACGCCTCCAACTCGATGATCAAACGGTTCAACAAGGCCTGCTTTTCAGGCTGCCGGCCATTGACGCTGCCGCGCAAGGCCAGCACTTCAATACGCTCGGCGCTGCCCGCTGCGGTTTGCGGCAGCAAAGCCAGCAAGGTCAGATCATTCTCCACCCGGTGCTTGCTGCTGGAGCGTTCGATTTTCTCGAGGGTGGCGCGTATTTGGGCCGCTGACTGCGGACTTGCCTGCGTCGTTGCCTGAATAGTTGATGCAGGCAAGGCTTGACCAGTCGGCTGTACAAGCGGCCGCGTAGATGGCTGACTCACAAGCGGCGGCTTTGCCCCCTTGGCTGCTGGCCCAGGGGCTGCGTTCTCGCTTGCCAAGCTCGTTTGGTACGCGCTTGAGGCCAGCGTCAGTAACAGCAATAGCAACAGCCACACCAGGATAGTCCCAGCTCGCTTGCTCAACGCCGCAAGCCGCGTTGTCATCATCGTCGTAGCGGCAATAGACAAGGGCACAGTCATGTCCTGTGTTTAGGGCAAAAGCATTTGAGGTTTTGGCCGAACGCGGTACTTTTTTGAATAGTCGAACACCTCATGGAACCCATTTATTCTTGCCCGACAAACCGCAACGGCATGCTGGCAGTATCGCCTGTTATGAGAGCCTAGCTGGCGCAATACATCACAGTTTCACAAACACCGGATAATCGGCGCATCGTTCGGGCAAACGCCAGAACATTGGCTTAGGTTTTTGCTTGGGTCCTTGTTCGTTCGAACACCCTCCCAAAAGATTCGATGTTGTTGAATCCGCAGCCTTTGGCCCCTGCAGCCAATGGTGCGCCACCAAGGCCAGTCATGAAAAAAACATTCTCTCTGCAAGTCGAAGGCAAACACCCGGACCGTCTGCTCGAAGCGATCAAGCACGAGATCCGCAAGTACATCAAACGCGAACAGAACAAGGCCCGCCCCGAAGGCGTGGACTTCTGGGATTTTGATTGCCGCTTCGGCAGCAGCGAAGCCACTGCCGCCGTGATCGAATTTGCCGACATTACGGCACGCATCAATGCCTACGCGGCCGACAAGGCCGATGCTTTTTACTTGGAGTTGCTGGCCAAGCCGGGTGTGAAGAAGCCCCGCCCACCGGCTCCAGCGCCCATCGCTGAAACCGACGACACTTCGGACGCGTAAAGCCGTTTAACCCGCTCAACCGCTTCAGGTGGGAGCTTGTCGGGTACAACAAGGTCCAAGCCGCAAGAAGCCGCTCAATCAGCAGGGATCAGAGCTCGATTTTTGAATACAAAAATCAAGGTCTGACCCCAGTGCCTAAAAAGCGGCAATCCCCGTCATCGCCCGGCCCAGGATCAGCGCATGGATGTCATGGGTGCCCTCATAGGTATTGACCACCTCCAGGTTGACCAGATGGCGAGCGATGCCGAACTCGTCCGAGATGCCGTTGCCGCCCAGCATGTCGCGCGCCGTACGGGCAATCTCCAGTGACTTGCCGCAGCTATTGCGCTTCATGATCGAGGTAATCTCGACAGCAGCTGTGCCCTCGTCCTTCATGCGGCCCAGACGCAAGCAGCCCTGCAGGCCCAAGGTGATCTCGGTCTGCATATCGGCGAGCTTTTTCTGCACCAGCTGATTGGCGGCCAAGGGCTTGCCAAACTGCTTGCGGTCCAGCACATACTGGCGCGCCTTGTGCCAGCAGTCTTCGGCCGCACCCAAAGCACCCCAGGCGATACCGTAGCGCGCGCTGTTCAGGCAGGTGAACGGGCCTTTGAGACCGCGCACCTCGGGAAACGCGTTCTCCTCGGGGCAGAACACTTCGTCCATCACGATCTCGCCGGTGATGGACGCACGCAGCCCCACCTTGCCGTGAATGGCCGGCGCCGTCAGGCCCTTCCAGCCCTTCTCCAGCACGAAGCCGCGGATCTGCCCGCCGTCGTCCTTGGCCCAGACCACAAAAACATCGGCCACCGGGCTGTTGGTGATCCACATCTTTGAGCCGCTGAGTGAATAGCCGCCGGGGACCGCCTTGGCCCGCGTGATCATTGAGCCAGGGTCCGAGCCGTGGTTGGGTTCCGTCAGGCCGAAGCAGCCAATCCACTCGCCCGAGGCCAGCTTGGGCAGGTATTTCTGCTTGGTGGCCTCGTTGCCAAAGTCATTGATCGGCACCATCACCAGGGAACTCTGCACGCTCATCATCGAGCGGTAGCCGGAATCGACCCGCTCGACCTCGCGGGCGATCAGGCCGTAGGCCACATAGCTCAGGCCAGGCCCGCCATACTCGGGCGCAATGGTGGGACCGAGCAGGCCGATGGCACCCATCTCGCGGAAGATTTCCAGATCGGTGCGCTCGTACCGGAAGGCCTCCAGCACGCGCGGCGCCAGACGCTCTTGGCAATACGCGGCCGCGGCGTCGCGGATCATGCGTTCCTCATCGCTGAGTTGCTCGTTCAAAAGCAGCGGGTCATCCCAGTGAAAATTGGCTTTGCTCATGATGGTTCTCGACTTCTAAAAAGAATTTCCAACGCGCGATCAATTCGGCACAACGGCCGTCACCTCGATCTCGACCTTGGCCCTATCTTCCATCAAACCGGCCACCACCACCGCCGCCATGGCGACACCGTACTCAGCCCCCATCACCTCGCGGTAGACCTGGCCGACCTCGCGGCCACGCGCTTGATACTCTTTTTTGTCCAGCAAATACCAGGTCATGCGCGTCATATGGGCAGGCGTGGCGCCGGCCTCTTGCAGGATCGCTTTGATGTTCAGCAAGGTCTGGCGCACCTGATCGATGAAATCATCGCTGTCGAACTGGCAAGCGCTGTTCCAACCGATCTGGCCGGCTACAAAGACCGTGCGCCCGCTCGCCGCCACGCCATTGGCATAACCGCGTGGCTGCGCCCAGCCTTCGGGCTGCAAAATTTGTTTGTTGCTTGTGCTCATACTGCTACTCCTGCTGCTCGCTCCAAGGCGGCGCGTAAATCTGGCGGGAAGGCCTCGGCCTTGTGCGTGTCCAGCGAGGTGCAGACCAAGACCTGCTCGAAGGCAACCCGACAACCATCCTGTCCATCGAACTGTATCGTCAGCCCCAGCGAGCGACGGCCCAGCTTGTTGATGGCGATGCGCTGTGTCAGCTGATCGCCCATGCGACTGACCCGTTTGAAGTCGGCACTCAGCCGCACCGAGGGCATGCCAACACGGCGCGGGCCCAAGAGCTGGGCATAGTCGACACCCAAACCCTGCGTGAACCAGTCCTCCACCAGCGCATTGAGCATCTCGAAATAGCGCGGATAGAAGACGATGCCGGCAGGGTCGCAGTGGCCAAAGCGCACCAACTCTTGGCGTTCAAACACCCAATGTGTCATCGCTTAGCCCTCCCCTGCCTGTGTGCGCAGTCGAAAGCGTTGCAGCTTGCCAGTCTCGGTGCGCGGCAAGCTAGACCTGAACTCGATCGCGCGCGGGTATTTGTAGGGCGCAATATTCGCCTTGACGAAGTCTTGCAGCTCTTTGGCCATCGCTGGGCTGGGCTCGAAACCGTTGCGCAGCACCACCGCCGCCTTGACGATCTGGCCGCGCTCCTCGTCGGCGACACCGATCACGCCGCACTCGGCCACCGCCGGATGGGCCAGCAGGGCCCACTCCACCTCGGGGCCGGCGATGTTGTAGCCGCCCGAAATGATCATGTCATCGGTGCGCGCCTGGTAGACAAAATAACCCTCGGCGTCTTGCAGATAGGCGTCGCCGGTCAGGTTCCAGCCGTTCAAAACATAGCCGGCTTGGCGTGCATCGGCCAGATAGCGGCAACCGGTCGGGCCCTTGACCGCCAGCCGGCCCACCTGACCCGCGGGCAAGACTTGACCCTCTTCCCCCAGGATGCAAGCTTGGTAGCCGGGTACCGGCAGGCCGGTCGCGCCGGGCTTGGCATGCTGCTCGTCATGCGAGATAAAGATGTGCAGCAACTCGGTCGCGCCTATGCCGTCAATCAATTCGATACCGCTGACATCTCTCCAAAGCTTGCGTGTCGCCGCCGGCAGCGCCTCGCCTGCGCTGATGCATTTGCGCAGGCTGCTGAGCTCGTGCTGCGCCACCAGCGGAGCCATTGCGCGGTACGAGGTCGGCGCCGTGAACAAGATCGTGGCGCCGTATTTGGCAATTGCGGGCAACAAGGTCTCGGGCGAGGCTTTCTCCAGCAGCACGGCCGAGGCGCCCACGCTCATCGGGAACAGCACCAAGCCGCCCAAGCCAAAGGTGAAGGCCAGCGGCGGGCTGCCGAGAAATATGTCGTCCGCTTGCGGCTTGAGCACATGGGTCGGTCAACAGCGGCAGATCGCCAACACATCGCGGTGGAAATGCATGGTGCCCTTGGGCGCGCCGGTCGTGCCAGAGGTGAAGGCGATCAGGCAGCAGTCATCGGCGGCGGTGTCGACATTATTGAACTCGCTGCTGTGGCTAGCGGCGCGCGCCTCCAGGCCATCGCTTGCCTCGCTATGAAAATGCAGCAGGCTGCGCAATTGCGGGCAGGCCGGCAAAGCTGCCGCTAACTCATCCGCCAGACGGATATCGCACAGCGCATGGCTGATCTCGGCCTTCTGGATCACCTGCGTCAATTCCTTGGCGCGCAGCAAAGGCATGGTGGCCACCGCGACGGCGCCCGCCTTTTGCACCGCAAACCAGCACGCCACCATCTCCGGCGTGTTGGCGCCGCGCAGCAAGACGCGGTTGCCCGGCACCACGCCCATCTCGGACACCAACACATGGGCGATGCGGTTGGCCTGAGCTTGCAGATCGGCATAGGTCCAGCGCGAGCCGTCCGAGCCCTGCAGGCACAGGCGCCCGCCTTCGCCCTTTGCGATCCAACTGTCCAAAAGCTCGGTCGCGCAGTTGAGCCGATCCGGGAACTGCAGCTCAGGCAGCTCGAAAATCAGCTCGGGCCATTGCTCGGGCGGAGGCAAGTTGTCACGGGTGAATGTATCCAGGTGAGCTGAAGTCATCATTTGAGCAGGTCCCGTCCAATGATCAGTTGCTGCACCTCGCTCGCACCTTCGTAGATGCGCAAGGCACGAATTTCGCGGTAAAGCGACTCCACGATTTCGCCGCTTTGCACCCCGCGCCCGCCAAACAGCTGCACGGCCGCATCGATGACGCGCTGCGCGCCCTCGGTCGCCATCAGCTTGGCCATCGCCGCCTCGCGGGTCACGACCTGACCCTGATCGCGTTGCCAGGCGGCGCGGTAGACCAGCAAGGCCGAGCTGTCGACCGTGCAGGCCATTTC
This sequence comes from uncultured Roseateles sp., assembly GCA_963510335.1. Classification (GTDB taxonomy): domain Bacteria; phylum Pseudomonadota; class Gammaproteobacteria; order Burkholderiales; family Burkholderiaceae_C; genus Paucibacter_A. The sequence goes on along the minus strand of CAUPEV010000105.1, from coordinate 7,845 downwards.
GGCCAACTTCGCCTGCGTCAGCGGCAAATCGGCCAGGGTGGCGCCGAACATCTTGCGGCTTTTTGCCTGCTGCAGGCCTTCTTGCAGCGCACGGCGCGCAAAGCCCAGGGCCGCGGCCGCCACCGAGGTGCGGAACACATCGAGCGTGCGCATCGCCACTTTGAAGCCCTCACCGGGCGCGCCAATCATCTGGCTCTTGGCGACACGGCAATTGTTGAAGCGCAACCTGGCCAAGGGGTGAGGCGCGATCACCTGGATGCGCTCGGCAATCTCGAATCCGGGCAGGCCGGCATCAAGAATGAAGGCTGAAATGCCACGCGAACCAGGAGCTTCTCCGGTTCTGGCGAACACAACATAAAAGTCAGCAATGCCGCCGTTGGAGATCCAGGTCTTTTCGCCATTCAAGACATAGCTGTCACCGTCGGCGACGGCGCTGCACTGCAGGGCGGCCACATCGGAGCCGGCATCGGGTTCGGAGAGCGCAAACGCGGCCAGCGCCTCGCCCTTGGCCACAGCCGGCAAGTAACGTTGACGTTGAGCGTCCGTGCCGGCCAGGGAAATTGCGCCAGAGCCCAGACCTTGCATCGCAAAGGCAAAGTCAGCCAGCCCGTTGTAGCGGGCCAGGGTCTCGCGCAAGACGCAGATGGCGCGGGTGTCTATCACCTCGGCCGAGCCGCCCAAGGCTTGGCCGGCGATTGCATGCCGCAACCAACCCGCCGCGCCCAAGGCCTTGACCAGGCCAATGCACTCGGCATCGACGTCATGGCCATGCGCCGCCTGCAGGTATTCCGCACACCATGCATCCAGCTCTGTTGCCAGCTGCCGATGTCTGGGCTCGAAGAAGGGCCATTCCAAGTGTTTGAGATGCATGATTAGCTTCCCGACGGGCCGTCCCAAGGGAAGCTGCGCCCCCGGGCCGATGAAAAGGCACGTGCCGAGCCTTTGGGGCAGTGAACGAAAGTGAACGTGGGGGTCAACATCTCAGTCTCCCTTGAACTCAGGCCGCTCTTTGGCCACAAAAGCCTCATAGGCGCGGTGAAAGTCCTGCGTCATCATGCAAATCGCCTGGGCCTGCGCCTCGGATTCGATCGCCTCATCGACGCCCATGGCCCATTCCTGGTGCAGCATTTTTTTGGTCATCGCATGGCCAAAGCTGGGGCCGCTGGCAATCTGCTGCGCCCAATCGAGGGTCTCTTGCAACAAAGCATCCGGCTCCACCAGTCGGTTCAAGAAACCCCAATTGAGGCCCTCTTCGCCGCCCAGGCTGCGCCCGCTATAGAGCAGATCCGAGGCTCGGCCCTGGCCAATAATGCGCGGCAAAATCGCGCAAGCGCCCATATCGCAGCCGGCCAGGCCGACCCGGGTGAACAAGAAGGCCGTCTTGGAGCGGGCCGTGCCAACACGCAGATCCGAGGCCATCGCCACAATCGCGCCGGCGCCGGCGCAGACGCCGTCGATGGCCGCCAACACCGGCTGCGGGCAGGCCCGCATCGCCTTGACCAAGTCACCCGTCATGCGCGTGAAGGCCAAGAGATCGGGCATGCTCATCTTCGTCAAGGGGCCGATGATTTCATGCACATCGCCGCCTGAGCAGAAGTTGCCGCCCGCCCCTTGCACGACGATGGCCCGCACTTCATCCACAGATCCAAGCTTGCGGAACAGATCACGCAGCTCGGCATAAGAGGCAAAGGTCAGGGGGTTCTTGCGCTCGGGCCGGTTCAGCGTGATCACACCGACCGCGCCATGCTGAGCCCAGCTGAAATGCTCGGGGGCGAAGTCCGCCAGGCTTTGCCGGTTACCGGCCTCCAAGTGGCTGTCCATCTTGCGCTGATTCATTTCTTCTTCTCCTTGTTTGCTGTGGCCGCATCGGCGGCGCCAAGATCGGTCAAATGAGACTTCAAGCCCGCCAGCAGGCCATAGACCTGACTCTTCTCCTCCACGGACCAGCCGGCCAGCAGCTCGACCACCCATTGCTCATGGGTGGAAGCCATGCGCTTGAACTGGCGTTTTCCCAAAGGCGTCAACTTGACCGTGAAGGAGCGCCGGTCACTCGCGTGTGCCTCGCGAACGACCAAGCCTTCGCTCTCCAGCTGATCGGTGATGCCGGTGATATTGCCGCCGGTGACCATCAAGCGCTTGGACAGCTCGCGCATGGGCAGTCCGTCCGGATTGCGCTCCAGCTGCGCCAGCAAATCAAAGCGCGGCAAGGTGGTGGCAAAGTCCTGGCGCAGACGGTTACGGATCACGCCCTCGACCCGCGTCGTGCAAGCCAGCAAGCGCAGCCAAAGGCGCAGCGCCTGATGGTCGTCCGCCGTGGCGCGCGACTCCAGATCGAAGTCGGGCGACGCAGCGGCCAAATCCTGCAGCGGGCTGGCATCCGGCATCATCACATCAGCTCCCCGCCGCAAACGGCAATAGCCTGACCCGTCAGCGCGCCGCTGCCACGCTGAGCCAGCCACAAGACCGTGTCGGCCACTTCCTGCGGCTGTACCAGCCGGCCCTGCGGATTGGTGGCCACCAGCGCGGCGCGTGCCTCATCAAGGCTGCGGCCAGTCTTGTCGGCGATCTCGTCCAGCGCCTGGGCGACGATGTCGGTCTCGGTATAGCCAGGGCAGACGGCGTTGATGGTCACGCCCTTCTTGGCAAACTCCAACGCCATGGCCCGCGTCAGACCCAAGACGCCATGCTTGGCCGCGCAATAGGCAGCCACATAGGCATAACCTGTTAGCGCTGCGGTGCTGGCCACATTGATGATGCGCCCGAAGCCGCGCTCGCTCATACCACCCACCACCTCGCGTGAACACAAAAAGGTGCCGGTCAGGTTGACATTGAGCATCGCCTGCCAGAGCGCCAGCGAGGTTCTGCTCAAAGGCGCGCTTTCGACCTGACCGGCGTTGTTGATCAAGATGTCAACAGGCCCGATTTGCGCAAACGCTGCCTTGACGCTGGCCTCGTCTGCCACATCCAACTGGCACACATCGACTTGGCCCAGTGGAGCCAGCGCCGCCGCTTGGCCCTGCAACTTGGCAAGATTGCGCCCCAGCAAGCTGACCCTCGCACCCGCCGCCACCAAGCGCTGCGCCACCGCCGCACCGATGCCGCTGCCGCCGCCGGTCACGGCCGCATGCAAACCCTTCAATTCATGACCTTGCTGCTCCATAGCCATCAAACTCCCAAGGCCTTGTTCGCTGCTTCGCTGGCCGCACCCTGGCCCGCTTGCGCACGCTGGCGCTCGAACTCCTTCTCCAGCTGCGGCTTCGCCGACAAGTATTGGAGCGGCCAGTCCAATCCGGCCGGGCCTTTGTAGCCAATCCGCGCCGCCTCGCTCAGCGTCCAGGCCGGGTTGGCCAAATGCGGCCGGGCCACCGCGCAGAGGTCGGCACGGCCAGCAGCGATGATGCTGTTGACATGATCGGCCTCGGAAATGGCCCCGACCGCGATCGTGGCGATGCCGACCCGGTTGCGGATGTTCTCCGAGAACGGTGTCTGCCACATGCGCCCGTAGGTCGGCTTCTCCTGCTTGCTGACCTGGCCCGAGGACACATCGATCAAGTCCGCACCGGCGGACTTGAAGGCGGCGGCGATCAGCACAGCATCTTCCGGCGTCGTGCCGCCCTCGACCCAGTCATGAGCCGAAATCCGCACCGACATCGGCTTGTCTGCCGGCCACAAGGCCCGCATTGCCTTGAAGACCTCCAAGGGATAGCGCAGACGGTTTTCCAAGCTGCCGCCATACTCGTCGCTGCGCTGGTTCGTCAGCGGCGAGATAAAGCTCGAGAGCAAATAGCCATGCGCGCAGTGCAGCTCCAGCCAGTCAAATTCGGCGCCAGCCGCGCGCACAGTGGCGGCGCAGAAGTCGGCCAGCACGCGGTCCATATCGGCGCGCGTCATGGCCCGCGAGGTCTGGCTGAACCCGGCCAGATACTGCTGCGGTGAGGCGGAAATCAGCGGCCAGTTTTGTTCAGCGTCGACAAGTGGCTGATCAATGCCTTCCCAAGCCCGCCGGGTCGAGCCCTTGGCGCCGGCATGGCCGAGCTGAATCGCGATCTTGGCGCTGCTGTTCGCGTGCACAAAGCCAACGATGCGGGCCCAGGCGGCGCCCTGCTCATCGGTGTACAGACCCGGGCAGCCGGGCGTGATGCGCGCGTCGGCCGATGTACAAGTCATCTCGGCAAACACCAGGCCCGCGCCGCCGGCAGCGCGTGCGCCCAGATGCATCAGGTGATAGTCGCCGGGCAGGCCGTCCACACAGGAATACTGCGCCATCGGCGACACGACCACGCGGTTCTTCAGCGTGAGGCCGCGCAGCTTGAATGGCGTGAACATAGGCGGCACCGCTTGCCCTCCGGCCAGCCAGGCCTCGAAGCGTTCCACATAAGCAGAGTCACGCAGACGAAGGTTCTCATGTGAGATGCGCTGCGAGCGGGTCAGCAAAGAGTAGGCGAATTGCTCAGGCTCAAGCTTGGCGTGACGCTCAATGTTCTCGAACCACTCGGTCGAGTTGCGCGCAGCGTTCTGGATTCGCAAGACCTCGATGGAGCGGCTTGCGACATAACGTGGCAAAGCGAGACCTAAGTCCCCCTGGGCTTCGCCTATATCGCGCGCCAAAGCGATCGCGTCCTCCAGCGCCAGCTTGGTGCCTGAGCCGATGGAGAAATGCGCCGTGTGGGCGGCGTCGCCCATCAAGACCACGGGCGCTTTGCCGTTGTGGTGTACCCAGTTTTTACAGACTACGCGCGGAAAGCGTATCCACTGGGCCGAACCGCGCAAATGCGCGGCATTAGAGATCAGCTTGTGGCCATCCAGCACCTTGGCGAACAGGCTCTCGCAAAAAGCGATGCCTTCTTCCTTGCTCATCGCCTCAATGCCGGCCGCTTCCCAGACCGACTGCGGCGCCTCGACGATAAAGGTCGAGGTCGTGTCATCAAAGCGATAGGCGTGCGCCTGGAACCAGCCCCACTGTGTCTGCTGAAAGTCGAAGGTGAAGGCCTCGAACAGCTTGGCCGTGCCGAGCCAGACAAAACGGCATTGGCGAAGATCAATATCGGGCTGATAGGTCGCTGCGTACTTCTGGCGCACGCGACTATTGAGCCCATCGGCCGCGATGATCAGGTCAGCGTCCAGACCCTCATCGTCCTGCACATCGCACTCGTAGCGTAGATTGACACCGAGCTCAAGGCAGCGCGCCTGCAAGATGTTCAAGAGCTTCATGCGGCCGATGCCGCAAAAGCCGTGGCCGCCCGAGCGCATGGTGCGGCCCTTGATATGCACCTCGATATCGTCCCAATGATTGAAGGCATCGAGGATCTGCTCAGCCGTCTTGGCATCGGCTTCGCGCATCGCGGTCAGCGTCTGATCCGAGAACACCACGCCCCAGCCAAAGGTATCGCCGGGCTTGTTGCGCTCCAGCACCTCAATCTCATGCGCCGGGTTTTGCTGCTTCATCAGCAGCGCGAAATACAGGCCGGCCGGGCCACCACCGATACAGCTGATGCGCATTGCCGATCTCCTAAAAGTGCTCCATGAATGCGAGCAACTTTAGGCCTTAATAGTTTAGGTGTCAAACAAATAAACCCAAATGCCGAGTACCTCGGCGATCGCTCAAGTTCCGCCCAAGTCAGCTCCAAGCGATGCAACGGAGCAAAAAAGCAAAAAGCCCGCAAGTGAATCAATCACTTGCGGGCTCTGTACTGGAGGAGAGGGGGGGATTCGAACCCCCGAGGCGTTTGACCGCCCGCCTGATTTCGAGTCAGGTACATTCAACCACTCTGCCACCTCTCCGGTATTCCTGAACTCACGGTGGCTTGTTCGCGAGTAAGCCTGCTATTCTAGCTGAACTTTCAGCCCATCAGTCGGCGCCTTGAATTTTTATTCAAATCAGGCGCTCAGCACCTCTAGGCCACCCATATAGGGGCGCAGCGCCGTCGGCACAGTGACGCTGCCGTCGGCGTTCTGATAGTTCTCCAGCACAGCAACCAGGGTACGACCCACCGCCAGGCCAGAACCGTTCAAGGTGTGCACCAACTCGTTCTTGCCCTGCGCATTCTTGAAGCGCGTTTGCATGCGGCGCGACTGGAAGGCTTCGCAGTTGGAGCATGAGCTGATCTCGCGGAAGGCACTCTGCGCCGGCACCCAGACTTCGAGGTCAAAGGTCTTGGCGGCGGTAAAGCCCATATCGCCAGTGCACAGCGCAAGCACGCGGTAAGGCAGCTCCAACTTCTGCAGAATGGCCTCGGCATGACCGACCATTTCTTCCAACGCTTCATAGCTCTTTTCGGGATGGACGATCTGCACCATCTCGACCTTGTCGAATTGGTGCTGGCGAATCAAGCCGCGCGTGTCGCGTCCGGCGCTGCCGGCTTCGGAGCGGAAGCATGGGCTGTGCGCAGTCAGCTTGATGGGCAGTTCAGCCTCGTCGAGGATTTGCTCACGCACCGAATTCGTTAGCGAGATCTCGGCGGTGGAGATCAAGTATTGCTCTGCGGCCTCCTCATCACCGCCACGCAAAACCCAGAACATGTCTTCCTTGAACTTGGGCAGTTGCCCCGTGCCTTCGAGCACCTCGCGATTGACGATGTAAGGCGTGTAGCACTCGGTGTAGCCATGTTCTTCGGTCTGGGTGTCCAGCATGAACTGGGCCAGCGCGCGGTGCAGGCGGGCTATTCTGCCGCGCATAAAGCTGAAGCGCGAGCCGCTGAGCTTGGCGCCGGTGTCGAAGTCCAGGCCCAATGCTGCGCCAATATCAACGTGATCGCGCACCTCGAAGTCGAAGGTCCGAGCAGTGCCCCAGCGTCGAACTTCCACATTGCCGGTCTCGTCGGAGCCCACCGGCACGCTCTCGTGGGGAAGATTGGGCACGCTCATCAGCATGTTGCCCAGCTCTTGCTGGATGACGTCGAGCCGTTCGGCTGCGGCCTTCAAGTCATCGCCGATACCGCCCACTTCGGCCATCACGGCCGAGGCATCTTCGCCCTTGCCCTTGAGCATGCCGATTTGCTTGGACAGGGTGTTGCGGCGGCTCTGCAATTCTTCAGTGCGCATTTGCACGCCCTTGCGCTCGGTTTCTAGCGCCACATAGCGCTCGATATCGAGAAAGGCTTGCGGGCTCTTGCGGGTGCTCAGGCGCGCGACGACGGCGTCGAGGTCCTTGCGCAGCAGGGTGATGTCCAGCATATTGATTCCTTGTTGGGTCGTGATTCTATGAAAGCAAAGCGGCGCCTATCTCTGGCGCCGCATCAAAGCAGTGGGCGCCAAGTTCAGGATCGGGAGCTGCTGAGCTCGGCCATGGACTTGTCGCCCAGACCCTTGGGCAGCGGGAATCGCACATGCTCCTCAACGCCAGGCAGGCTGCGCACCGTGGTGGCACCGAGTTCGCGCAGCCGGTTGATGACGGCCTGCACCAGCACATCGGGCGCCGAGGCGCCGGCGGTCAGGCCGACACGGGCGCGCCCTTCCAGCCATTCGGGCTTCAAGTCATCGGCCGCATCGACCATATGACCAGGTGTGCCCAAGCGCTGGGCCAATTCAGCCAAACGGTTGCTGTTGGAGCTGCTGGGGCTGCCGACGACGATCACCACATCCACCTGCGGCGCCAGGACCTTGACCGCGTCTTGCCGGTTTTGCGTGGCGTAGCAGATGTCTTGCTTCTTGGGTTCGCGCACCTGCGGGAAGTGCTTTTTCACCGCCAGCAAGATTTCGGCCGCATCGTCCACGCTGAGCGTGGTCTGAGTGACCACCGCCAGTTTGGACGGATCTTTGACGCGCACATGGGCCACATCGGCCGCTTCTTCCACCAGATAGATGCCCTCGCTGAGCTGCCCCATGGTGCCCTCGACCTCGGGGTGG
>CAUPEV010000104.1:0-16605 GCA_963510335.1 uncultured Roseateles sp. | reverse complement strand
CGGCGCCGGAAAGAGTCTCGCTCTGAAAGAACTCGCTGAAGCCCTGTCTCGCGAGGACATTGACTCAACAGGTGTCTCGTTCGGGTTTTCTGACCGGTTTGAGATGAGTCCGATAGGCGGCTTGGCGCAGAGGTTCAAATACCGGGGTGCTCGAACGTCGAAGTTCGGGATTACCTACCGAAAGTCTCAGGCGAACCTTTGTGGGTTGGTTATGAGAACGCACACCGACGAACGCGCGCTAGGTGCATTTAACGAAGTCGCGAAGTTGCTTGGCTTCCAACATGGGCACTATCTCATGCCCTTGAATTCGGATACGTCTCTTAGGTCAGGTGGAAAAACCCATCCCCTTTCTCGGAACGCGGCAGAGAACGAAAAGCTGTTTTCGAAGATTATGCCGTCAAACTACAAACTGGGAATGGTTCGAGAAGCGAATCCGGAAGACATCATTGAATTCACTAGGCTTAGCTCAGGTGAACAACAAATATTGACGCTCCTAATGAGTATTTTGGCCGACATTAAACCAAAGTCCGTCGTATTACTCGATGAGCCTGAGATAAGTCTCCACGTCGCATGGCAGCGCGCGATTCCCAGAGCTCTCGAGATTATTTCAAACCGACTAAACTGCTCCTTCGTTGTCGCGACTCATTCGCCAATCATCATCGCAAGCGCAACACATGCTCAGGACTATTGTTTCGCCGCAAGTAGCGATGGTGTCGCAGCTATATCGAATTCACAGCGACGCTCGGTAGAGTCGACTCTGTTTGAGAGTTTTGCAATCTATACCCCTGACAATCGGCAAGTTTATGAGCGATGCGCCGAAATAGTTGCGAACGTCATTGAAAGTCTAGACGGAAACCCCCGAAATGAAAAAGAGCTAGTCGCCAAGTCACTCGAGGAATTGGACGCAATGAGCCAAAAGATTATCTCAAGTCGACGGGCGTTGGAGGGGCATGAATTCGACACGGAACTAATCGATAAGGCGACCGCAGCGATACGAGAGCTCATGAAAGTGGCGAGCAATCAAGTGGGCAGCAATGACTGAGCCTACGGTCATCTCTCGGATCGAGATGCGAGCGCAGCGTCAGAAATATCCACAAAAGGTGCACCGCACAAAAATTCATTGCGCGCAGTCGAAGTTACTGATGGGGGCCCTCGTACTGGAATGTCTTAGACAACGGGAAAAGGCTCATGTCGATGGCTGGAAAAAACTTTCCGAGCTCAAGCACGGAGGTACGGCGGTCAAGCCTCAGATTACTGGCACAGATCTAAAAGGGGCATTCCGAGATTTTCAAGTCACCAGGCAGGGAGGCAGGTGTTGTTACTGCCGGCGATGGCTAGTACGAAGTGCTCACGCAATGCAGATTGACCACATCCTTCCCAAAGATCGATATCCTCGATTTGCGTTGCACTTTTGGAACCTCGCTGTCGCTTGCGCGGATTGCAACGGCATCAAGTCTAACGATACCTGGGAGCCAGTTTGCTCAAATCAAAGAGGGTATGCCGCGCCCTCTGCGTTCGTAGAAAGCTTCCATCCACGATTTCACAAGTATGACGAGCACGTGCGCTTCGTTCGCGTCGAGAGCAACGGAATGGCGATCGTTCTCTATCGGGGCATCACCCAGCAAGGCAGGCACCTTTGCCATGCGCTTCTTGGAAAGGTGGCTGCACAGGAAGCACTTCTAAGTAGCAGTCAGGTGTTGGCGGCACCTTTGAATACGTTGGCGGCCTTCAACGATAGCAATGACTCGGAGGGGCTCGAAGCGCTCAAAGAGTTCCAACGCACCCTGCAAAAGGCTGCCACCAGGATTTTGAACGGGCCTAGACGCCCCGCCTAACAATGTGGTCGGCGTCAACTACCCTAGCCCGCCAAGGTAATTGTCGCCAACCACAATGCAAACTGCAGATACATATCAACATAGCGGCGCCGGCCAATCCTGCGCTCTATCCCCTACCAGACGGAGACGTTGATTGACTGTGCAGTACAGGGGCGAATAGCCAGCAGGCTAGCAAAAAGCAAACCGGGGAACAAATCGGGGAACAAAATCAGTAGGTAGACAAAAAAGCCCATCATCCATGGGCTTTTCAGGCATTTTTTAGATTCCCATCACCTCCACGTCTCTGTAAGCGATTGATTTAATTAAGAAATCAGCGCTGAAGCCACCCTAGTACAGCGCACTCCTATAAAAGGGGTGTTTATGGATGGCCTGACTCGACGGCGGAGCGGTGTCTATGTTGCGAGAATATCGGTTCCGGCGCGCCTGCGCCAGGTTATTGGCAAGACTGAGCTGATTGCTTCAACCGGCGTTCGCGACCTCAAAGTTGCTCGCATCGTCGCAGGCGGCATCTTGGCCGCTTGGCGGCGGCAGTTCTTGGACCTTGAAAGTCTCACCTTGAGTCAGGACATCGACGTATTGCGGATTGCAAGCGGCTCGCCCATTCTTGCGGGCGCTACCGGCCACCTCCGACTCGCTGAAACTGGGCACGCGTCAGGACTTGGCGCCGTGACCCTACTTCGTGAAGCTGCTAAGGGCCAACTTGACCTGCAGTACTGGGCCGCGGGGCTCATCGGCCACTTCATCGAGTTGTCCGAACTCGATGAGAATCCCGGCCCGCTCACAATGTACGAGTGTGATTACCTTGTGCCCTTGCCTGAAGACATGCCAAGGGAAGCCTTCGAGATGGCCTTCACCGGCGTGCTTCAGCTCAGCTCCGCTGAAGTTCCCGCCGCGAGGCTGCTCAACGGGGAGTCTGTAGCGACGCGGTTCTTCATCGACCCAGGGAGCCCTGGACATGGGTTCATCCTCGACAAGCCTATCAGCCTCACACGCGACGACTTTCATGTTGCTACGGCACAAGTGGAGGCATTGCGCCGGCGCATGGCCACGCTGGTGACCCCGACCCAGATCGCCGAGGCCAACACGAAGCTCCAAGTCTCCGCTACCGCGACGCCTGTTGATCGGCGGCGAGCGCTCAAAGACTCTATCGATGCCTTTCTTGCCGACCATGCCAATCCAAGGGGGGCAGAGCAAACGCAACGCATTCGATCTGCATGCGAGCTCTTTTTGGAGCTGATGGGGCAAGACTTGTGCGGCGCTGACCTCAGTCGGGAATTGATGCGCCGGTTCCGGGACGTGGTCTTACCACGCGTCCCAGCCAAAGAGAACAAGATTCGCCTCATCCATAAGACGAAGTCGATCACCGAATCAATGAAGGCGATCGAGGGCGTTGACTGGCCTCGCATGTCAGCCGAACAACAGGTCAAGCGCTTGATATGGATTTCGGGGTGGATGGACTGGCTTGGCAACGAGGGGTGGGCTGAGAAGGGCTTGCTCGACGGTATATCTGGCCGCGGGTTAGCGGGTGCCGCGTCAACAAAGCGCAGGAAGAATCAAAAGGATCAGGACCGGCGTGACTCGTTTACAGAGCATGAGCTGAATCAGATCTTTGCAGCGCCGTGGTTCCTGAATGGTCGAGGCGAGCTGACAAAAGTCGGCACCTATCGCACCTGGATGCCGTATCGAACTTGGCTGCCGCTGATCGGCCTGTTGACGGGCGCGCGACTCGGCGAGATTGCCCAACTCGGTATTGACGACATCTGGCAAAACGACTCGGGGGTCTGGTTGTTTGACATTACCGATGGAGCCGATCAAGACGACGACGCAAGTCCTGCCAAGAAGCGACTCAAAAACTCGAATGCCCGCAGGCAAATTCCGGTTCATCCAAAACTCATTGAGCTCGGGCTCCTCGACTGGCACAAGCAACTGCAACAACACGGCTACAAGCGCCTCTTCCCAGAGCTGAAGTTCGATGCGGTCAAGGGCTATTAAAAGGCAGCCACACGCTGGTTCGCTGGCTACTTGAGTACGCTCGGCATACCGCGCGATCTGCGCAAGGTCTTTCACGGCTTCGCGCCCCTCTCTTGGGGGTAGCCCCCCCCCCCCATTCGCGGGGGGTAGCCCGGCGAATCCCAAATTCAGCGCCATCTCACAACTTAATATGCGCCGGGGCGTATTCAAGCCACCACATAACTTCAGGGATGAGAACAATGAATATTCGATTGATTGGCCAAGCCGCCATAGCAATGGCCTCGCTCGTCTTTAGCTGCACTGCTAGCGCGACGAACTACACAACGACGTTGATTGGCGGGAGAGACAGCTACGCAGCCAGCATTAACAACGCGGGGCAAGTCGTCGGCCTTTACAACAACGGATTTAGCTATCACGCCATGCTTTGGAACGGTGCTACCGCTACCGATTTGGGGACTCTTGGCGGACCATACAGCGGCGCCCGAGGCATAAACGATGCTGGGCAAGTCGTTGGCTATGCGTATACAGGTAGCTGGAACCGACATGCCGTTCTTTGGAACGGCACAACCGCCACCGATTTGGGCACCCTTGGCGGAAGTAACAGCGCCGCCTACGGAATAAACAACACCGGCCAAGTAGTCGGCTATTCGGACATCACCGGCAATAGCGGCAGCCACGCCATGCTTTGGTCCGGCACAACCGCCACCGATTTGGGCACCCTTGGCGGAAGTAACAGCAGCGCCAGTGGAATAAATAATGCAGGCCAAGTCGTCGGCTATTCGTACATAGCCGGCGATAGCTCCTATCACGCGACCCGATGGAGCGACGCAACGGCCACCAACTTAGGCACCCTTGGCGGGGCATCTAGCGAGGCCTTAGGTATCAATGACATGGGCCAAGTCGTTGGCTGGTCGAACATCGACGGTACGTTCGCCCAGCACGCTACCCTTTGGAACGGTACAACGGCCACCGATTTGGGTACCCTTGGCGGAGTGAATAGCGTGGCCCATGACATCAATGCAAAAGGCCAAGTCGCCGGTTGGTCAAACACCACAGGCAGTAACTCCAAGCGCGCCACGCTTTGGAATGGGACACTGGCGACCGATTTAAACAGTTACCTCGACTCAACTTTGGTTAATGCGGGGTGGATTCTTGAGTCAGCCAAGGGTATCAACGATGCCGGGTCTTTGGCGGGAGAAGCGTACAACACCATCACTAATGAGCGGCGCGGCTTCCTCATATCAGCAGTCGCTGTCCCCGAACCCCAAACCTACGCTCTGATGCTCGCTGGTCTTGGCCTGATCGCAGGCGCAGCGCGTCGCCGCAGCAAGCTGCAGTAACCGCAGGTTTCGGCCCCACGATAGAACCGGCCCAATTGGCCGGTTTTTTTATTTCAATGACGCTAGTCCCTCGTCCAGCATCACCAGCCAAAACATAAGTGCGCAAAGTGCGCAAGTACGCGATGTTGCGGCCTTGCTCGCGCCTGCGGAAATCTCGACACTTCTCGACAGTTTGCAATTCAGCGCGCCTGCCTTGGGTGTTCCGGTCATCAGCGCCAGCTAGTCAGATCGGGCGGCAAAGGTCAAACCGAAAATGGCCCGAGTGCGGATAACGCACAAACGATCAAACCAAGGGGTAGCGCAAAGCAAACCGGGGAACAAAATTAACTGCAAGACAAACAAGCCCAGCATTCAAGGTCTTTTCAGGCTGTTTTTAGATTCCCATCACCGTCAACTTCACTGCAATAAAAACGTCAGTACGCGCCAAGGCCTCTGGGAGAACGAAAGCTCAGAGGCTTTTTTGTGTCTTGGTCGCCGTGCCGAAGTCACTTCACTGCGGCTTGCGCAATAAAAACTCCAGCGGAATTTCAAGCCTAGCGGCCCATGCTTTCTCGTTGTGGCCGCTGCCTGCAAACACCCGGGTTTCAAAATTTGCGCCGTCTACATAACCATGTTCACGCGCCAAATCATTCACCATCACTTGATACGGCGCATACAGCGCGTCAAGCTCGGTGCTGCCGTGATCTTGGTATAGGCGGTGGGTCTCTGGCGCCGCCAAATGCGCGCGCAAATAGTTGAAAGCCGCCAAGGGAATCGCCGCATTTGGCTTGTGGAGGCCAATCCAGTGGGTCGACAGGCCTGCCGCGCCACCAAATACCTGCGGGTACTCATTCATCGCGTAGACCGAGATCAGGCCCCCCATGCTGGAACCCATCAAGAATGTGCTGGCAGCCTCGGGGCGTGTGGTGTATCTGGCATCAATTGCGGGCTTGAGCTCTTCGACCAAGAATCGTAGATAAGCATCGGACTGAGGCTTGTTCTGCAAGCGCTCTGCAATCAGTCGTTCGCGCTGCGCCGCTGGCATCAAAGGCAGAAACTTCTGCGGAAAATACTCGCTGTGACGGTAATTGCCGTTGTTCCAGATGCCGACGATCAAGGTATCCGGAATTCGCCCCGCAGCGACCAAGCGGGCCACACTCAAGTGCACATCCCAGGCTTGCTGATTCCAACTTTTACTGGCGTCGAACAGCATCTGTCCGTCGTGCATATAGAGCACCTGGTAGCGCTTATTCGCCGAATAGCCTTCGGGCAGCCAGACGTCCACATGCCGCGCGTCCACCAGCTTGGAGGGAAAGCTGGCCAAGCGCTCAATGCGTCCCACGCTCACCTCGGGCAAGGCTTGGGCGCAGGCAGCGCCAGTGGCCATGGCAAAGCTCATGGCCGCCAGCTTCAAGCTGTCAATTGATTTCATCACTGACCCTATCGAAAAGAATCTGAATCTGAATCTAGTTTTGGTTCAGGCGCTGCAGGCCCGCGCTATCAGCTCAAGCGTCTTTAACGGCAGCGCTTTGCGAAGTTTTGACCACGCCGTAACGCGCCAAGGTGGCCCGCCGGGCTTCATCATGGCTCACGATGGGCAAGGGATAGTCCTGCCCCAAGCTCAAACCGCAGGCTTGCAGGGCCAGAGGCTTGGCGGTCCAAGGCGCATGAATCAGCTTTGGCGGCAGCTTTGCCAACTGCGGCAAATAGCGTTTGATGAATTTGCCCTCGGCATCGAATTTTTCACTCTGCGTGACCGGATTGAAAATACGGAAATAGGGTTGCGCATCACAGCCACTCGAGGCCGCCCATTGCCAACCGCCGTTATTCGCCGCAAGGTCAAAGTCCAAGAGCTTCTCCGCAAAGTAGGCCTCACCACTGCGCCAGTCCAGGCCCAGATCCTTGATCAGAAAGCAGGCCACCACCATGCGCAGCCGGTTATGCATATAGCCGGTTTGATTCAGTTGCAGCATGGCCGCATCGACCAGCGGATAGCCGGTGGCACCCGCACACCAAGCGGCAAACATCTGATCCGCCGCAGGGCCTTGCTCCCAGGCGATCGCGTCATATTCAGGCCGGAACGCACGGCTCATCGCGTGCGGGTGGTGGTGCATGATTTGGTGATAGAAATCGCGCCAAATCAGCTCGGACAGCCAAATTTCAGCGCCATGCTGACCGGCCTGCATGCGCTGCCAGGCCGCACTCGCCAACTGCCGGATCGACACCGTGCCAAAGCGCAGGTGAACGCTGAGGTAACTCGGCCCTTTGACGGCAGGGAAGTTGCGGCTTTCGTCGTAGCGGTCAATGCGCAGCAAAAAGTCCTCCAGCAAGTCTTGCGCGCCGGCGCTGCCTACGCCCAGATGCGGGCTCAAATTGGTCGACTCAAAACCAATCTCGGCCAAGCCGGGCACCCCCGTCGCGAGCGGGCTGTGGGCCAAAGCGTCGGCATAGCGCGCCACCGGGTAGGCCTGCAGATAGAAAGCTTCCAGCTTGCGCAGCCACGCATTCTTATAGGGTGTGAACACGCTGTAGGGCTTGCCCAGAGCCGTCAAAACCTCGCTGCGCTCGAAGATGACATGGTCCTTGAAACTCTTGAATTCGCAGGCAAAGCTGGCGAGGCGCTGGGCCACCATGGCGTCGCGCGCCAGCGCGGCGGGCTCATCGTCGTGGTTGCAAAACACCGCCTGAACCTTCAATTCGGCCGCGAGTTGAGGGATCAAATCACCGGCGCGGCCCTGGCGAACAATCAGGCCGGCGCCTGCTTGGAGTGCGCGCAAGTCGCCGTCCAGCGCGGTCAAGGCCGCCCAGATGAACTCGACCCGTCGGTCAGCGCGCGGCAAACTGACCAAGATATCTTGGTCAAGTACGAAGACGCAAAACACCTGCTCGGCCGACTTCAAGGCATGGTGCAACGCGGCTTGATCCGTAGCGCGCAGGTCACGTCTGAACCAAAGCAGCGCACGATTGAACGTCTTTTCCATCCGCACAGTGTCGCCGGTCTCTCGCGGGCGAATAAAATGGCGTCATGTCACAAGCCCGGATCGTCCTAAGCAATCAATTTCTAATCGCCATGCCCGGCATGCTGGATGAGGGATTCAAAGGTGCCGTTATTTACATGTGCGAGCACAACGAGAACGGCGCACTTGGGCTGGTGATCAACCGCCCGATGGCGATGACGCTGGGCAACCTGTTCGAAAAAGTCGATCTGAGTCCCCCAAAAGACGCCTTGGCGGACCGACCGGTGTTCTACGGTGGCCCTGTGCAGCCCGAACGCGGCTTTGTCTTGCATGCGCCGCTGGACGCTGCCGGCAACCATTACAACGCCACCATGATCGTGCCCGGCGGTTTGGAGATGACCACCAGCCGTGATGTGCTCGAAGCCTTGTCGAATGGCGCCGGACCCAAACGCGTGTTTGTGACCTTGGGCTACAGCGGCTGGGCGGCTGGGCAGTTGGAAGAGGAAATCGGCCGCAATGGCTGGCTGACCGTCGAGGCCAGCCATGAAATCATTTTCGATACGCCGGTCGAACTGCGTTACGAGCGCGCTTTAGGCCTGCTCGGCGTCGACCCGCGAATGCTGAGCCAAGAGGCCGGCCACGCATGACCGCATCGGCAAGTTCGGCTCAGTCCTTGCTGGCTTTCGACTTCGGCATCAAGCGCGTCGGCGTCGCCAATGGCAGCCGCTTCACCGGCCGCGGCGAGCCGCTCAAACACATTGCCGTTGAGGGCGAAGCGCGCTTTGTGGCGATCGCCAAGCTGATCAAAGAGTGGCAGCCCGACGCCTTGGTGATAGGCGTACCTTTTCATCCCGACGGTGCCGAGCACGAGATCACCTTGCGCGCGCGCCGCTTTGGCCGCCAGCTCAAAGGCCGCTTCAAGCTGGCGGTGTTTGAGGTCGATGAACGCTACACCAGCGTCGAGGCCGAGAGTTACGGCGTGCGCGATGTCGACTCCACCGCCGCAGCGCTGATTCTTGAACAATTTTTTAACGAAAACCCCGCATGAGCACACTCCTACTTGATGCCGAGGCGATTTACGCCGACTTACTGAAGGGCGTGCGTAAGCTGATGCGACCGGACAGCGCGCGGGTCGGCATCTGGTCCGGCGGTGCCTGGTTGGCCGAGCGCTTGCAGGCTGATCTGGGCCTGCCCGGCAGCGCTGGCGTGATCTCCAGCTCGCTGCACCGCGACGACTTCGGCTCGCGCGGCATGTCGGCCAGCGCAGACCATACCAAGCTGCCCTTTGACGTCAGCGGCCGCCATATCTTGCTGATCGACGATGTGCTGTTCACCGGCCGAACCACGCGCGCGGTGATCAACGAGCTGTTCGACTTTGGCCGCCCGGCCAGCGTAACGCTGGCGGTGCTGGTGGACCGCGGCGGGCGCGAGCTGCCGATCGAGCCGGCGTTCTCGGCGGCACGCATCAACCTGGCCGCCGAGCAACGCCTGCGGCTGGCCAAGGACGCGAATGACCGCTTCCAATTTGATTTAAAGGAGGACTGAGCGATGCTCTCCAAGCGCAATCCTCAACTCAACAAACACGGCGAGCTGGTCCACCTGCTTTCCATCGAAGGTCTGCCACAGGCCAATATCCAGCAGATCCTGGACACCGCCGGCAGCTTTCTTTCCGTCAATGACCGCGAGGTCAAGAAGGTGCCGCTGCTACGCGGCAAGTCGGTGTTCAATCTGTTTTTCGAGAACAGCACGCGCACCCGCACGACCTTCGAGATCGCCGCCAAGCGTTTGTCGGCCGATGTCTTGAACCTGGACATCGCGCGCAGCTCGACGGCCAAGGGCGAGACCCTGCTCGACACCGTGGCCAATCTGTCCGCCATGCATGCCGATATGTTCGTGGTGCGCCACAGCGAGAGCGGTGCGCCCTATCTGATCGCCCAGCATTGCGCGCCGCATGTGCATGTGGTCAACGCCGGTGACGGCCGCCACGCGCACCCGACGCAAGGTCTGCTGGACATGTACACGATTCGGCATTTCAAAAAGGACTTCCGCAATCTGACGGTGGCCATCGTCGGCGACATCGTGCATTCGCGCGTCGCCCGCTCGGACATCCATGCGCTGAACATTCTCGGCGTGCCCGAGATTCGCGCCGTTGGCCCCAAGACCCTGGTGCCCGGTGACCTGCGCGAAATGGGAGTCAGGGTCTGCCACGATATGGCCGAGGGCGTGCGCGGCGCCGACGTGATCATCATGCTGCGCTTGCAAAACGAACGCATGAATGGCGGCATGCTGCCCAGCGCCGGCGAATTTTTCAAGAACTTCGGACTGACGCCGGAGAAGCTGGCCCTGGCCAAGCCGGACGCGATCGTCATGCACCCGGGGCCGATCAACCGTGGAGTGGAAATCTCATCCACCGTGGCCGACGGGGCGCAGAGCGTGATCCTGCCGCAGGTGACCTTCGGCATCGCGGTGCGGATGGCGGTGATGTCCATACTCGCTGGAAACGAAGCATGAAGATTTTGATCAAGGGTGGTCGCCTGATAGACCCCGCCTCGGGCCTGGACCGCATCGGTGACCTGGCCATTGCCAATGGCCGTATCGTCGCCATCGGCGAGCCGACCGAGTTCCTGGCCGACCGCGTCATTGATGCGACAGGCCTGATCGTGGCGCCCGGCCTGGTCGATCTCGCCGCACGCCTTCGCGAGCCTGGTCATGAGCATGAAGGCATGCTGGACAGCGAGTTGGCTGCGGCCGCAGCCGGCGGCGTCACCAGCCTGGTCTGCCCGCCCGACACCGAGCCGGTGCTGGACGAACCGGGGCTGGTGGAGATGCTGAAGTTCCGCGCCCGCAAGCTGAGTCGCTGCCGACTGTTTCCGCTCGGCGCACTAACCCAGGGTTTAAGCGGTCAATCCTTGACCGAAATGGCCGAGCTGACCGAGGCGGGCTGCATTGGCTTTTCGCAGGCCGAAGTGCCGGTGCGCGACACCTTGGTGCTGGCCCGCGCCCTGCTCTATGCGGCCACCTATGACTACCAGGTCTGGCTGCGCCCGCAAGACGCTTACCTCGGAGGCGGCGTCGCAGCCAGCGGTGCGATGGCCACGCGCTTGGGCCTGAGCGGCGTGCCGGTGATGGCCGAAACCGTTGCCCTGCACACAATTTTTGAGTTGATGCGCTCAACCGGCGCGCGCGTGCATCTGTGCCGGATATCCAGTGCGGCCGGGGTCGAATTGGTGCGCGCCGCCAAGCGCGAAGGCCTGAAGCTGACCGCCGATGTGTCGATCAACTCGCTGCATCTGACCGATGTGGATATCGGTTACTTCAACCCCGCCATGCGGCTCACGCCGCCGCTGCGCCAAGGCCGCGACCGCGACGCGCTGCGCGCCGGTTTGGCCGACGGCACACTCGACGCTTTGGTCAGCGACCATATGCCGGTCACCGCCGACGAGAAGAACGTGCCCTTTGCCGAAGCAACGCCCGGCGCCACCGGCTTGGAGCTGCTCTTGAGCCTGGCGCTGCGCTGGGCCGCAGACGAAGGCTTGAGCATGCTGCGCGCATTGGAAGTCGTGACCGCCAAGCCCGTGCAAGTTTTGGGGCCTGCGTTGGGGTCCTTGGGGGCCAGTGCAGGTCGCCTGGTGAGTGGCGGCGTGGCCGACATCTGCGTCTTCGACCCGGCAGCAAGCTGGGCCGTCACGCCCGCAGGTTTGAGCAGCCAGGGCAAGCACACGCCGTTTGCCTTTGAAATCAGTGGCTTCGAATTGCCAGCGCGGGTGCACTACACCTTGGTCGCAGGCCATATCGCCTACGAGTCCACGCCGGACGAGCAAGCTGTGGTCAGCGCCTGATGAGGAATTTACTGGCGGTCTATCGGCTTGTTCGTTTCAGCCTGCATGTGCTCTATGGTCTGGCACTGATCAAGCTGCGCTTTGGCAGCCTGGATTCAACGGCGCGGCAGCGGCATATCAAACGCTGGTCCGGCAAGATGCTGGCTATATTTGGGGTGCAGCTGGAGGTGTCAGGCCTTGCCGCAAGACCTGGCGCCAAGCTCTTGGTCGCCAATCACATCTCTTGGCTCGATATCGCGGCCGTCCATGCGGTCTTGCCTGAAGCGCGCTTTGTCTCCAAGGCCGATGTCAAACATTGGCCGGTGGTGGGCTTGTTGGTGGACGGCGTGGGCACGCTTTTCATTGAGCGTGCCAGCAAGCGTGACGCGCTGCGGGTCGTGCATCAAACGGCCGATGCCTTGAAGGCCGGCGACACGGTGGCCGTCTTTCCCGAGGGCACAACCAGC
This sequence comes from uncultured Roseateles sp., assembly GCA_963510335.1. Taxonomy (GTDB): domain Bacteria; phylum Pseudomonadota; class Gammaproteobacteria; order Burkholderiales; family Burkholderiaceae_C; genus Paucibacter_A. The sequence continues at coordinate 4,238 of CAUPEV010000104.1, read as the reverse complement.
GCCGGGCCTGAGTTGCTGCCCTTTCACGGCAATTTGCTGCAAGCGGCAATCTCCACCGAAACGCCGATTCAGCCGCTGGTCTTGCGCTGGTTCGAGCCGGGCGAGCGTTTCAGCTCCTCCGCCCGTTTCATTGGCGACACCACGCTGCTGCAAAGCCTGTGGCGCGTGTTGACGGCCAAGGGTCTGAGCGTCAAGGTTCAAGTGCTGCCGGCGATGGCGACAGCGCATGCCGACCGGCGCTTGCTGGCCGAGCATGTGCGGGACGAGATACAGCAGGCCTTGAATCGGAGCTGAACTGCAGCGACTCTGACACGCGAAGGCCTGGTCTGCCGCAAGCTTGCTGCCCTCGACTCAATCGCGCCGCTCAACTATGCGGTGGCCGCCTTCGGCATAACGCTGATGCAGATCGTCAATGCTCTCGCCCATGCGCTGCGCCAAAAGCTCAGGCAGGTGTTGGCCGTGGTGACTCAAGGTGGCCCGCGCCAGTTTGATGATGCGGGTATTGAGACTGCGCCCGGCCAGCTCCAACAAGGCCTCAAGCGTGCGTTGATGCTGCTTGCTGACGAGGTGGGTCATCGCGTCACGGGCCGCTTCATTGATGCCAGCGGCAGCATTGCGCACCGCAGTTTCCAAGGAAGGCAACTGCGCTGCAGCCATCTCCAGCAAGCGCGTGCGAGGTTTTGAGACAGCATAGCGTTGCGCCGCCAACTCGGCCCAGCGCATGGCGCCGGGTACCCGTTGATTGCGGGCGCAACGGGACAAAAGCTGCAGCAGATTGCAAGCCATCTCAAAGCTGAACTCCGGCTGATCGAGCTGTGCCGCCATCTGCCCCAGGGCCGCAAGACTATCCTCTTGCCGGCGCAGCAACATGGCCATCGCCGCCTCTAGCGCCAAAACGAGCATCTGTAGGCGATAGCTGTAGGCCGGGTAGCGGGCAATCGCGTCCTGCAGGCATTGTTGAGCGCGGTCGCAAGCATCTTCATCGCCGGTATCCACACAGGCGATACCCAGTGCCACGACGCCTTGAAAGTCGAGCGCACGAGAATGCAGGCCGATATTCAAGGCCGCCCCCAGATGCCTGGCCGCAGCTTCACTATCACCCAAAAATAGCTGCAGCGAGCCCAGCTTTTGCAGCCGTGCGACATTGCCGGGCGTGATCTGAACCGCCTTGCCGAGCATCTCGACCGCGGCCTCAAACTTCATTTCCTCCAGCAGCGCCCGGCCATAGACGTCATAGGCATCGACATAGGCCGGGTTGTCGGCAAGCAAGGTCTCCAGCGTGCGACAGGCCGTGGCCGCGTCGGCATTGGCCAATTCAATTTTTGCCAGGCCCAAGCGCGCCCAGGGCACGGCCTTGGTCTCGAGCAAAGCTTCAAACATCCGCTTGGCGGCATCAATCTGCCCCAGCCGCAAATAGAGCTCGGACCCAATTCGTGCGGCGTAAACGCGGTAGGTGGCGCTGGCCGCAAACATCGCTTCGCACAGCTGCGCCGCCAATCCGTAGTCGCTCGCATCGATGGCCGCAAAAACCTCGCGCAAAGCATGCTTGCGCTCAAGAATTACGCGCAGCCGCTCATCAAACTGGCGCGCATTGAAGGGCTTGAGCAAATAGTCATCCAGCGCGCCTTCGACGGCGTCGGCCACATGCTGATAGCGAGCTTCATCGGTCACCATGATGAAGGCGGTTTGCATCGGCAAGCCGCGCGCTTGACGCAACTCGTCGAGCAAGTCTTGGCCGGTCAGGTCGTGCGTGCTTTGGCGCGAGAAGTGGAAGTCCGTGATGATAATGTCATAGGCGGGCGAGGCATTCTTGATCATGCTGCGCGCGGCCTCCGGCCGTCTTGCCGAATGAACATGCGCCACACCAAGATCCCGCAGCATATTGCTGAGCACCGAGCGCGTCAGCTCGCCCTCATCAATGATCAAAGCCCTGAGCCGGCTTGGGTCCACCCCTGCCGGCAAGCCTCGTGGCCGCTTGTACTCCAATGTCCCACCCCTTGCTGTTTACGCTACGCCACCCATCCGCTAGCGTAACGCCTTCTTCGCGCAAGGAAGGCCGCAAATGCCTACTTCGCCCCCGGCATGCTTTGGATTCGACCCGGCGCAATCTGTGTCATGACCGCCGGATTTTCAGTCAAGAGTTCCACCATCGCGTCAATGTCCACGCCGATGCTGACCCGCTCACTGCCTTGACGCAAGACGCTTTGGCCGTCCCCGCCATCGGCCATGAAATTGTTGACCACCAAACGGTAAGCCCGTGCGTCGTCCAGCGGCTGCCCATTCACCCGAACCTCTCCGAGTTGCGCGACGCCGTCCGCGCCCATGCGCCATTGGTAGCGCAGGCTGTTTGAAATCTGCAAAAACCGCGGTGGCGCCTCGCCCTTGGGCAGCTGGCGCAGCAGCAATTCGCGCAGTTGCGCGCCATTGATCGTCATCACCACCAATTCATTCGCAAAAGGCTGGATGGCGAACAAATCGCTCATCGTCACTGGCCGGCCGGGCTCAACGCTCAGGTCGGCGCGGATGCCGCCAGGGTTCATCAAGGCCAGATCCGCCGGGCCACGCTTTTTGGCATAGGCCAGTTGTGAATCGGCAATCAGATTGCCCAGCGGCGAGTCACCAAACGGCGCCTGCGTCGCGCGCTGCGCGCCCTGCTTCAGCTCGGCCACAGGTTTGTTGCGCACCGCCGCCGTCAGCTCGGCCGCGCGCTGCACAAGGGCCACGAAGGCCGGATTTGGTGTGTAGACGGACTGCAAGACCGGGTGATTGACCGCCTGCGCATCCAGCAGTTTGCCGGCGCCGTCGACGGTGAGGCGGCTCTCCGTCACCCAGCCGCCATAACTGCCGGCCTGCACGAGCAAGCGTCCGTTGATCTTGCAGGTATAGGCTTGGTGGGTATGGCCGCTGATGATGATGGCGTAGGCAGGGTCGAGGCGGCGCGCAATGTCCACGCCGCGCCCCTGCAAGCCAGGGCATTCATAGCTGGCGTCATTGGCACTGCCCTTGTGCACCGCACCTTCATGCATCACGGCCACCAAGATTTGTGCACCTTCAGCGCGCAATTGCGGCAGCAAGGCATTGAGTGTGTCGGCCTCGTCGGCAAAACGCAGGCCGACAATGGCTTTTGGCACCACGACCATAGGCGTGTCGCGCGTCACCGCGCCAACAAAAGCGACCTTGAAACCGGCAATCTCCTTGATGACATGGGTGGCCAAGACCGGCTTGCCGGTCTGTGCATCCAACATATTCGCGGCGAGATAAGGAAAGCCTGGCCCCTTGTACTCGGGCCAGGCACAGCCGCCTGCCGGGCACTCGCCGCGGGCTTTACGACTGAACTCGATCAAGCCGGCGTCCAATTCATGATTGCCCAGGGCGCTCGCGACCAGATCGAGCTCACCCAAGGCCGCCAAGCTTGGTTCATCTTTTAGGAGCGAAGACAGCAAGGGCGAAGCCCCGATCAAATCACCGGCGGCGACAAACACCGAATGTTCGCGGCCAGCGCGCAGCTTGCTCATGGCCGCAGCCAGATAGGCCACGCCGCCTGCGGCCTGCGGCTTGAGTTCGCCGGTCAGTGCGTCGGGCAGGCGCGGCATCAAGGGCGTTGGGGACTTGGGCTGGATATGGCCGTGAAAGTCATTGATCGAAAAAATGCTCAGCTCGCGCGGCGCGGCTTTGGTCGAACTTTGCGCGTTTTGCCGTTCCTGCTCCCCCTGCCCTGCCTGCATGGGCAAGCCAGTTGAGCAAGCCGCCAGTGCCGCCGCCACAAACAGGGCGGTCAGCGTAGTGACCGTCGGTCTCGCCCCGAAAACCGAAGCATGGGACGCAAGACGCTCAGCGCCAGGGAATTGAAAAGACGGCATCGCTGCACACTCCAGAAAACGAAAACGGGCTCCCTGCGCAAGTTCAGGGCGGCGGATCTTAACGCCCAAACCCGCCTTGTAAGCTTGCCAACTCGGCTCGCCAGTCCGTTCAAGTACAGGCTCGCCCAAAGCTTGAACAACGTCGCACCAGTGCAACAAAATACAACTCAATCCACAACTGTCACAGAGTCTGCATATTAAGTTTGCACACTCGCGCCCTGTTGCTTGTGAATTTTGGGGTTTTGCATGTGCGTTTGCGTTTGCGTGAAGGGTTCTGGTCGCCGGGCTTGCTCGCAGCGCAAGCAGCGGGACCTGACTCGATTAGAGCCTTCGCCCCAATTGCACACACGGGCATGATATCGGCATAAAAATTGCTGG
>CAUPEV010000103.1:0-16608 GCA_963510335.1 uncultured Roseateles sp. | reverse complement strand
TACCTGCGATGCGGGAATAGCTCAGTTGGTAGAGCGCAACCTTGCCAAGGTTGAGGTCGCGAGTTCGAGTCTCGTTTCCCGCTCCAGTTTTAAAAAGGGAAGCTATCTAGCTTCCCTTTTGTGTTTTTGCGAGCACAGAAATGTGTCGCATCGACGGATAATGCGACCACGATGAATTGCCGCCCGGGTGGTGGAATTGGAAGACGCAGCGGACTTAAAATCCGCCGACTTCACGGTCGTACGGGTTCAAGTCCCGTCCTGGGCACCAACGGCAGAAAATCTCGCTTAGGCCTTTATGTAAAGGCGGCCAGCATGCGCTCCAAAACCACCATGAACGGGGTTTGCATCAGCGGCAAGGTGGCCACCATGCCGATCAGGCCGATGCTGATGGTGAGCGGGAAGCCCACCGAAAATACGTTGATCTGAGAGGCGACACGAGAAATCACGCCCATCACCAAATTCACGAACATCAGCATCGTGATCAGTGGCAGTGCGATCCAAAGGCCCATTTTGAATATCTCAGCGCCCCAAAGTTGAGGCTGAGCGGTTCGCAGAAAGCGGAAAGGCTCGTCGCCGATCGGAAACACATGGAAACTTTGAATCAATGCGTTGATCAGCAGGAGATGACCATTGATGGCGATGAATAAAAAAGCCACCATGCTGCCAAAAAATCTAGCGGTTGCTGTGCCTTGGCTACCGGTTGCGGGATCAAAGAAGCCGGCGAAATTCAGCCCCATTTGAAGTCCGATCAGCTCGCCTGCAAACTCCAAAGACGCGAACACCAGTCGCACGGCGAAACCCATCGATAGTCCGATAAGCAGTTGCTGCGCCAAAAGCAGCACAAGCATGGGCAGCGAATCGAGCGGGGTTAATGGCATAGCCGGCAAAGAAGGCTGCGCGGCCAAAGAGATAAACAAGGCCAAGCCCACCCGTACCCGCATCGGTACATTGCGTTGGCTGAATATGGGCATGCCCGCGAACAAGGCCAGTGTGCGAATAAAAGGCCAGAGCAGCGGATTCAGCCAGGTCAGCAGCTGCGCCTCGGTGACGGCAAACATCAGCCAACGACTTGCGGGATAGCCATCAAGGTGCGGCGAATATAGTCCACCAAAGTCGTCACCATCCAAGGGCCTGTAATCGACAAGACCAAGACCGCTGCGACCACCTTGGGCACAAAACTCAAGGTGGCTTCATTGATCTGCGTTGCAGCCTGAAACACGCTGACCAGCACACCAACCACCAGCACCGTGATCAAGGTTGGTGCTGCCACCAGCATCAGTATGTAGAGGCCTTGCTGGCCAAATGTGAAGACTTGTTGTGCGTCCATGGATACTCCTCGACGATGTTATGAGCCGCTTTGCTGAGTCTGAACTAAGTCACAAAGCTTGCCGCCAGTGAGCCCAGCAGCAGATTCCAGCCATCGGCCAATACAAACAACATCAGTTTGAAAGGCAGGGCCACCAGCACGGGCGACAACATCATCATGCCCAAGCTCATCAACACGCTGCTGACGATCATGTCGATGACCAAAAACGGGATAAAGATCAAGAAAGCAATCTGGAAGGCACTCTTCAACTCGCTGGTCACAAAGGATGGCACCAGCACCTTGAATGGCACATCTTCAGGCTTGATGCTTGCATCCAATTTTGCCAAGCGCGAAAACAAGGCCACGTCTGCCTGACGGGTTTGCTTGAGCATGAAGCTTCGCATTGGGGGCTCGGCACGCTTGATCGCCTCTTCGAAAGCGATTTGCCCGCTGCTATAGGGCAGCCAAGCGTCAGCATAGACCTTGTCCAAGGTCGGGCTCATCACGAAGAAGGTCAGAAAAAGAGACAAGCCGATGATGACTTGATTGGGCGGCGCTGCTTGAGTACCGAGCGCTTGGCGCATCAGTGACAGCACGATGACGATGCGGGTGAAGCCAGTCATCATCAGCAGCACGGCAGGCAAAAACCCGAGCGCTGTAAAAAACAGCAAGGTCTGGATCGGCACTGAAAAGCTATTTCCCGCCGGCCCTTGTCCAAGCAGCAGAGGAAGGCTCGCTGGAGGGGTATTTTGGGCTAAAGCGGCTGCAGAGACCGTCGATATCAAAGACACAGCGAGAACTGACCTCGCATGTGCTTTAAGCCATAAAAAGTTTCTAGACATCAAGCCGCTTTGAGAAGGGCGCGCAAGAAATAGCTGCGCAGATGGCGTTGGCGTATTGAGGCTAGCCTGCACGATGTTCCCCGGTGGCCTCACCTGTCGTCGCGGGCGCCTCAATATTCTGGCCGCGTAAGCGCGCACTCAGCATGTGCGCAAAGGCGGGCCTAGGGTTGGGAACATGCGCTTCGGCTTGAGGGGGCATGACATGCAAGGTATTGATCTGCTGGCCGCTCACTCCAAGCACCAACCAGCGCTTGTCTTCCCCTTCTCCCACTTCCACCGTCAAAAGGCGCTGATTTGGCGCTAGCGACAATTGCGCCACGACGCGCATCATGCCGCCGCCATTGGCGCCACCGATTGGCGTGCGCTTGAGCAGCCACAGCACCAAGGGGATCAGGCACAAGATGGCCAAGAACCAGAGTATGGGTAAGAGGGGCGTATTCATGAGGGTGATTGTCGCCCGTGCCGAAGCCCATGTCAGGTCTTGCTGCGCTTAGTTTTGGCGTCAGCCCTTGCTGAGTCGGCGCATGCGCTCGGACGGCGTGACGATATCGGTCAAGCGAATACCAAACTTGTCATTCACCACCACCACTTCGCCCTGTGCGATCAAGTAGCCATTGACCAGCACATCCATCGGTTCGCCCGCCAATGCATCCAACTCGACCACCGAGCCTTGTGCCAGCTGCAGAATGTTCTTGATTGGAATGCGTGTGCGGCCTAACTCCACAGTCAGTTGGACAGGAATGTCCAAGATCATATTGATATCGCCGCCCGGCATATTGTTCGGGGTCGGCGAAAAATTCGCAAAGCTGGCAGGAGCGACCTGTTCGGAGACAGTTTGAACTTCGTCGGCGACGGAGGCCGGCTGGCTTTCAGCAAGTGCAGCGGCCCATTCGGCCGCCATCGCGTCTTGTTCGTCGGAGGAGGGGGTATCAGGTGACATTGCGGGCTCCCAGCCAACCCTGGTCGGGGCTGGTCAGCATTTGTTCAACTTTGATGGCGTATTTGCCGTTGGAGGTGCCGTAGTGGCAGTCGTAGACGGGCACGCCGTCAATCTTTGCCTTGATCATGGCCTCTAGATCCAGCTCAATGAAATCTCCGGGCTTGAAGGCCAAGAGCTGTTCAACCGTGGCCGGTGCGGTGCCGAGTTCGGCCACCAGTTCGACCTTGGCGTCCTGGATCTGATGCTTCAGCAAATTGACCCAGCGTCGGTCGGGTTCAGTCGAGTCGCCGACGGTGGTCGAATAGAGCACGTCGCGAATTGGTTCCAGCGTCGCATAGGGAATGCAGAAGTACACGGTGCCGCTGGTTTCACCGATTTCCAAGGTGAAGGAGGTCGAAACCACAATCTCGCTGGGCGTGGCGATATTGGCGAACTGGGGCTGCATCTCGGAACGTTGGAACTCAAGCTCCAGCGGATAAATACCCTTCCAAGCCTTGTGGTACTCGGCTGTGATCACTTCAACCAAGCGCAGGATCACCCTTTGCTCGGTAGCCGAAAAATCGCGACCCTCGATGCGCGCGTGGAACTTGCCGATGCCGCCAAACAAAGAGTCAATCACGGCAAAAACCAGTGTCGGGTCACAAACAATCAGACCAGAGCCGCGCAAAGGCTTGACGGAGACGATGTTGAAATTGGTCGGCACCACGATTTCGCGCAAGAAGGCGCTGTACTTTTGTACCTTGATGCCGCCGATGGCAACTTCCGGGCTCTTGCGGATGAAGTTGAACAGGCCCACACGGATATTGCGCGCAAAACGTTCGTTGATGATCTCCATCGTGGGCATGCGGCCACGCACGATGCGCTCCTGGCTGGCCAGGTTGTAGTCGCGTATACCGCCGACCTGTTCCTCTTCGGCATCAAGTTTTTGGCTTTCGCCGGTGATGCCTTGCAGTAGGGCGTCGACTTCGTCTTGCGAGAGGATTTGCTGATTCATGCGGGCTCACCGTTGCGGGGCAGCGGGCTCACTGGACGATAAACGTCGAGAATAGAACGTTGGTGACCGGGCTGACGACAAGAGGCTTCTTTTTCTTTTTCTTTTTCTTTTTCGGGGCTTCGTCTTGTGGCTCTTCTAAGTCTTCTTCTTCGTCGTCGAGCTCAATGCCCATGGGCCGAACCGCTTCACGTTTCACTTCTTTGGCGAGTTTTTCTTTGCCCTCGCGCGTCAAGAGTTCGCCCGAGGTCTTGTGCGACAGTACCATCAACACATTGCTGCGAATGGCCGGCAAATAGGCTTTGATCTGGTCCGCGGTATGGGCGTCCATCACTTCCAGCGTGATGCCAATCTGGGCGAAGCGGTCAACATCCTTGTCCGAGAGATTGACGGTAAACGGGTCCAGCGGCACAAACACCGGCGGGGTTCCGGGCTTTGGCGGCGTGTGTGCCGGCGCGGGAGCGTGAGTAGCCTCGGCCCCGTCTTCTTCACCATCGACCGGCGCCTTCTTTTTCATCAACAACAGGGCCGCACCGCCACCGCCCAGGACCAGGACCAGCACAGCGGCAATGATGATGATGAGTTTCTTTTTGCCGCCGCCCTTTGGGGCTTCGGCTGCGGCAGCGGGTGCTGGTGTTGACATTCGAACTCCTGGAGTATTCGGCCCGAGTCGACGCGACGCCTGGGCGCCAACGTCGTCAACCCTTAAGAGCCAATCTGGATTCGATTATTGATCCGGCACTCGCCGGTCAAGCCATGAAAAGCAGGGCCGCGGCTTGGCTATTCCAAGCAAGCCTTCAGGCGTACAGATCCACCACGCCGCGGCTTTGCCTTGGTCGCATCTGAATTGTTTCGCTGGCCGCGCTCAGGCCTGAATCTGCACCTCGGCCCAAGCTCTTTTCGCCATTCCCACCGGGGCTGTTTTGGGACGATCTGTTTTGCTCACCCGGCTGCTGAAAGACACCGCCACCGCTCAGGGTCAGGCCCGCATCACGCAAGGCCGCAGCCAAGTCCGGCAGGCTTTGTTCCAAGACGGCTCTTGTTTGCTCATGCTCGGCATGAAAAGAGACTTGGGCCTGCTGGCCTTCGACAATGATTTGCACCGAGACCGGACCCATTTCGGCCGGATTGAGATGCAGCCTCGCTTCCTGGATGCCGTCCGCCGCCAAGACACTGAGCCGGGCGGCCATTTCGGGCGCGAAGCTGGGCTCGGTGATGGCTTGGCTGAAAGTGATTTGAGGGCCGGCGCTCGCGTCGCCTTTGACTTCAGGCGAGGAGGCCGTGGCGACTCCGGCGGCCGCCAACATGGCTTCGAACGAAGCGCCTTCGGCCTTTGAAGCGCGCCCGCCTGTATTCAAGGCGGCGTCGCTCAGGGCGCCGCGCATTTCGTTGCTGAGGTCGCGCTTGGTGCTTGGTGTCTGCTCGATGGTGCTGATGGCAGTCGATGACTTGCTTTGCAATTCGGCCATGGCGTCACTGTGTCGTGCGTTGACAGCTGTGCGGCCTTGACCGCCTGCCTGGAAACTACCCACTTGGGTCTTTTCAGCCTTGAGCGTATCTGTTCCAGCCAACAATTCAGACGAAGTTGCGCTGGCCTTGCCCGCAAGTTGCGCAGCAAGTTGGCCACTTGATTGCAAGCCTTCGTTCGCAGCGTGGTCATCGAGGCTTTGTCCTGAAGCGAATTCAGCAGCGGCCGAGCCGGCCGCATGAAGTGCAGCAGCCTCGGTCGAAAGCTGCTGGCGCTGCTCCGTGATGGCTGCGCCGGAGGTATCACCGCTGGACGGGGTCTCGCTTGACAGCTTGTTTTTGGCTTTTGCCGGGTTGGCTTGCTCAGCGTTCTCGGGCGAGCTCGAGCTGTCAATCCCGTCGGTTTTTGCCGCCGCGCGCTTTTCCGCTTCACTCTTTGCGGCTGCTGTTGGCGCGGTTTTTGTGGCTTGGTTGGGCGCTGCGGACTTGGGCTTTGATGAGGCGTTGACTTCAGAAATCTTCTTCAGCGTGAAGCGTTCTTCTTGACGCTGGACTTCGGTTTTCCCCTCCGAGGGCGCCTTGAAAGTAGGCGGAGCCGTCGGCTTGGGCGTCGGTTCGGTTGGCGCAGCTTGCTTGCTGAACTCCGGCGCTGGGGGTTTGGTTTGCACGCCGCCATAGTTTTTCATCAACTGAGCGAAGCGCTCACCGGATTCCGCACCTGACTTGCTGGCACGCGTGAGACCGGGGGCGGCATTGTCGACGCGGCTGGCCGGCGTGAACGATGGGCTATTGAGCAAATTGGAGGAGGGCGTACTCATGATGATGACTGTTGCAGCTGGGGTGCTAGACCGTGTCAGCGTGTCAGGCCGACAAGCGCATGAAAGGGTTGAAGGCGTTGAGCGAAGCCCTTGCTGCCTGCTCGTCGGTTGCCTTTTGCTCTTGGCGTTCACCTGCCCGGCTGATCTCCAGGCGCCGACGCTCCATCAGCTTGGCAATCGAGGCGACACGCATTTCCAAGGTTTGCAGTCGAGCGCGTGCATCTTCCAGCCTTTGTTCCGCATAGTCCGCCACTTGCGTTTGGCTGCTGATGGCCTGATCAAGCCGCCCGCCGAAGGTTTGGTAGCAGACCACGATGTCCATCGTGCCGCGGTCTGCAAACTGTTGGCCCCAGCGTTGCTGGTAGTCATTGCGGTATTGCGCCAAATCGCCATGCTGAGCGCGGGCTTGGGTGGCGCGCGCCAGGGCATCTTGCATCTGCTTGCGCCCCTCATCGCGCTCGCTTTCGGCGCGTTCCAGCAGGATGCTCAGAACCTGCAGATTGTTGGCGTTCATACAGCGCACTCCAATTCAAAATCTAGTGGGTCGCGCAATTTGGGGCGCTGACCCTGGTTGTATCGGCAGCTTTCAGGCGTCCTTGATGACGGCTGACAGTTGTTTGAGACTTTCTTCCAGCACAGCAGGGCTGTGCATGTCTTGTTGCAGCAAGCGGTTGATGTCCGGATGCAGGCGCACGGCCAGGTCCAGCTCGGCGTCGTGGCCCGGTGCATAAGCGCCCAGCTGAATCAGATCGCGCGCTTTGTTGTACTTGGCGAGCAGTTGGCGGCAGCGGCGGGCGGCGTCGATATGCGGCTGCTTGGCGACATTGGTCATCACCCGGCTGATCGAGCGCTCGATATCAATCGCCGGGTAATGGCCGGCCTCGGCCAGCTCGCGGCTCAAGACGATGTGGCCGTCCAAGATGCCGCGCGCCGCATCGGCGATCGGGTCTTGCTGGTCATCGCCTTCGCTCAGCACGGTGTAGAACGCGGTGATGGAGCCTTCGCCGGGCAGTCCGTTGCCGCTGCGTTCCACCAATTGCGGTAATTTGGCAAAGCAGCTTGGTGGATAGCCCTTGGTGGCCGGTGGTTCGCCGATCGCCAAAGCGATCTCGCGCTGCGCCATCGCATAGCGGGTCAGCGAGTCCATCAGCAGCAGCACATGCTGGCCGCGGTCACGAAAGTTCTCGGCGATGGCCGTGGCGTAGTGCGCGCCCTGCATGCGCACCAGCGGCGGCGCGTCGGCCGGAGCCGCCACGACAACCGAGCGCTGCAAGCCGTCCTCGCCGAGGATGTCTTCGATGAATTCTTTGACTTCGCGGCCACGCTCACCGATCAGCCCGACCACGATCACGTCGGCTTGGGTGTAGCGCGCCATCATGCCCAGCAGTACCGACTTGCCCACGCCCGTGCCTGCGAACAGGCCCAGGCGCTGGCCACGGCCGACGGTCAGCATCGAGTTGATGGCTCTCACGCCCGTATCCAGCGGCGTGCGGACCGGGTCGCGGTCCATGGCGTTGATAGGGCGGCGCACCATCGGTTCGGCATGCGTCATCTGCAGCGGACCACGGCGGTCCAGCGGATTGCCATGCGAGTCAACCACCCGGCCGAGCAGACCGTCACCCATGGGCAGGTGCAGGCCGCGGTCTTCGTCGCGCCGCCAGCGCTGCATCGCCTTGCCCAAAACGGGCGCCATCAAAGGCAGGGCGCGCGGGATCACCATCGCGCCGCTTGACAGCCCTTGAATCTCATCGGTGGGCATCAGGTAGGCGCGGTCGCCCGAGAAGCCGACCACCTCAGCGTTGACCGGTCGCAGGCCACGCTGAGGATTGGCGTTAGAACTGGGCATGTGAATTTCACAGACCGAACCGACCGGCACCTTGACGCCGGTGGCTTCCAGCACCAAGCCGGCTACGCGCACCAGCTTGCCCTGCGACTCCAAGGGCACGGCGGTGCTGGCAAAGGCCTGCAGATCGTCCAGATATTGCTGCCAACGTCCTTGCCGGGTCTCGGCGCGGGCTTGTTGTTCCGCAGTGGTGGCAGCGATGTCCATCATGATGCGTCCTCTTGATCCTTGAGCAAGCTGGCGCTGGCCTCGGCCGCATTGCTGCGGCGGTCTTCCCACAGCGAGGTCTGGCCCATCGAGGCGACGGCTTGCTGCCAGCGCGTGGCCAAGCTGGCGTCGACGCTGCTGATGTCGGAGTCGACCTTGCAGCCGCCGCGCGGTACCTCGGCGTCGGGCAAGACCTGCGCCTCGCGGGCGCGCATTTCTTCGCCGGCGCCTTCCATCACCAGCGGGTAGTCGCTTGGGTTGACGCGCACACGCACATGGCGGGCCGACAGTTGCAAGGCCTCGACGGCATCATGGGCAACCTTGGCGATGTGCTCGGGCCGCTGCTTGATCTCGCTGCGCACGACCTGGCGTGCCAACTCCACCGCACTGCGCGCCAGGGCTTGCGCCATCTCGTCTTCGAGCGCCCGGAAGTCGGCGTCAAAGCTGCGTACCAGGGTGCCGATTTGGGCCGTCATTTGCTGCGCAAAACTGTGTTTGAAGGCGTCCAGCGCAGACAGCCCATCGCGGTAGCCGTCTTGGTAGCCGGCTTGTCTGGCCGCGTGGAGTTGCTCCTGCAGGCTCGGCTCAGGCTCTGGCGCTGGGGCCGGTGCACTTTGCTTCGCTTGCGCTGCTGCCGCCGCGCTATTTGTTGCCGGAGAAGGGGCGCTGATTGGCGGTTGCCGCGCGTTCATGGCGCCTTGCAGCGCGTCGGGATTCCACGCCGCAAAGCCCTGCAACTCTTCGCGAGGGATGAACCGTGCATAGCTGCCGCGACGCTCATCGCCTTCGCGGCGTTCCGGCGCGGGCACTTGACGGGGGGGTTTTTGAACCATGTTCATTCAGCCTCAGACGAACTGGTCGTCGCCGCCGCCGGCCATCACGATGGTGCCTTCGTCGACCAGACGGCGCACGATCTTGAGCATTTCTTTCTGCTCACCCTCGACCTCGGACAAGCGCACTGGGCCGCGCGAATCGAGGTCCTCGCGCAGCGTTTCGGCCGCACGCGAGGACATATTGCGCAGAATCTTCTCGCGCAGCTCGGCGCTCGCACCCTTCAAGGCCACCACCAAGGATTCGGACTGCACTTCCTTCAGCACGGCCTGGATGCCCTTGTCGTCGATCTTGTCCAGATCGTCGAAGGTGAACATGTTGTCCATGATCTTCTGGGCCAGGTCGGCATCGGCTTCGCGGATGTAGTCCAGCACCGAAGCTTCGACGCTGGAGCCCAGCATATTGATGATCTCGGCCGCGGTCTTGACGCCGCCCAGGCTGCTCTTGCGCATGCGCTCGCCGCCGGCCAATACCTGGCTCATCACCTCGTTGAGGTCTTTCAAGGCCATAGGCTGGATGCCGTCCAGCGTGGCGATACGCACCAGCACTTCATTGCGCTGACGCTCGGTGAAGACGCGCAACACCGAACTGGTCTGGTCATAGTCCAGATGCGCCAGGATGGCGGCAATGATCTGCGGGTGCTCATTGCGCAGCAACTCGGCCACCGAGGCGGCGTCCATCCACTTCAGGCTTTCGATGCTGGAAACGTCGCTGCCTTGCAGGATGCGATCAAGCAACAAGTTAGCCTTGTCCTCGCCCAGCGCTTTGCGCAGCACCTGACGCACATATTCGTCGGTGTCCGACACCAAGGTACTTTGCGTCTCGGCGACCGCATCAAAGCGCGTCAAGACCTGCTCGACCTTGTCGCGCCCGACCACCTTCAGCTTGGCGATGGTCTCGCCGAGCTTTTGTACTTCCTTGGGCGCCAGATGCTTGAATACCTCGGACGCCTCTTCTTCGCCGAGGGACATCAGCAAGATGGCTGCGTCTTCAACACCTTTGTCGTCCATGATTTTTGTGTCTCTTGATGAGCTAGCAGGTGTGCAGGGTCAGGCGACTTCGCCGGCGATCCAGCCGCGCATGATGTTGGCGACGGCGATCGGGTTTTCGCGAGCCAGCAGGCGCGCACGTTCCAACTTCTCGTTCACCAGCGGGCCGGCCAGGGCTGGCAGACCGCCGGGGCCAAGCACCAAGGGCAAGTCGTTCTCGTCATCGACGACGGCGTTCAACTGGGTCGTGGCTTCCGGCTCGGCAGGGGGCAGCGGACGGGCTGCCAAGATGGCCGGACGGACCATGCCGAACACTGCAATCAGAGCAATGGCGACCAAAGCCAAGGGCAAGGCGGCGGCACGCACGATGTCAATCAACCATGGCTGCTGCCACAGCGGCAGATCGACCGTGCTTTGTTTGTCGACCATGAAGGGCGCGCTGATGATCTTCAGCGAGTCGCCGCGCTCCTGGCTGAAGCCCATGGTTTCTTTGACCAGGGCGGTCAGCTTGTCCAGCTCTTCTTGCGAGACCGGCAGCGTCGTCGTCTTGCCTTTGGGGTCGGTTGTTGTGCGGTGATTGACCACCACCGCCGCGTTCAAGCGGCGCACCGCGCCAGTGGCATTGCGGGTCACGCGCACCGTCTTGTCCAACTCGAAGTTGGTGACGGCCTCGCGCCGGGTGCTGCTATTGGGATTGCCGCCTGCGGCTTGCAGCGGTGCGGCTTGGCCATTGATAGGCGCAGTGGCGGGCACCGGTGGCTGATTGGTTGCAGCGCCCGGTACACCTGTCGGTGGAGCGGGCGTGCTGTTGATGGCTTCGTTGGTTTGCGAGCTGCGCACCGAGGCTGCGGCGTTCTGGCCCTGGTTGGGCTTGAACTCTTCGGCGGTGCTCTCGACTTGCGAGAAGTCGACATCGGCGGTCACCGTGGCGCGCAGGTTCTCGCGGCCCACCACCGGCTCCAGCAACTCATAAATGCGTTTGTTGAAATTGGCCTCGATCTGCTGCTTGTACTGCAACTGCTGGCTGTCCAGCCCGCTGCCGCCGAGGCCGTCGTTGTTGGTGTTGGACAGCAGGGCGCCGGTTTGGTCCAGCACGCTGACGGCCTTGGGCGAGAGCTCAGGCACGCTGGCGGAGACCAGATGCACGATACCGGCGATTTGAGCGCGGTCCAGCGAGCGGCCGCCGCGCAGCGTCAGCATCACCGAGGCGCTGGGCTTTTGCTGTTCGCGGAAGAAACCGTTTTGTTGCGGAATGGCGAGGTGAATGCGTGCGTCGGCCACGTCGGCCAGGGCGGTGATGGTGCGGGTCAGCTCGCCTTCCAGACCGCGCTGAAAGCTCAGGCGTTCGTTGAATTGGGTCTGGCCGATCGAGCTTTTGTCCATCAACTCATAGCCGACCGTGCTGCCCTTGGGCAGGCCGGCCGAGGCCAGCTTCATGCGTACGTCGTAGACCTGCGCGGCAGGAACCAGGATGGTGCCGCCCGCTTCGTGGCGATAGGGCACATTCAGCGTCGTCAATTGACTGATGACGGCGCCGCCGTCTTTGTCCGACAAGCCGGTGAAGACAGGGCGGAAGTCGCCCTGGTTGCTCCACAAGGTGATGGCCAAGACGGTGCCGGCCAGTATGGCCAGACCGCCACCCAGCATGAACTTGCTGCGCACCGGCATGGCGGCCAGACGGGTGCCAAAACCTGCGGTCGCGCTGTTTGCGGCGACCGGCAGGGTGGTGATGGCGGGGCTGATTGCGTTATCCATGGAGAGAAGGCCGGGTTTTGCTGTGAGCTAATTCACGGAAGCGCTCGAAGGTCTCCCGATGCCTTGAATTATTCTGTTTTGCCCCCTCAAGAAAGCCGCGAACAGGCCGAGGAAGGGCCCGCAGTTCCCCTCTTCATCGGCCGGGCCTAGCCCGTAGGATTCATCCCATCGCAGCACCATGCGGCGGTGATGGAGTAGTGATGGACCTGAAACTCAAACCGTTTGATTTCGCCCAGGCTGCGGCGCGCGCCGGTTTGGGTGTGAATGGTCAACCGCTGGGCAAGACCCGGGCGGTGGAGGGCGCCAGCTTTGGCGACGCGATGGCTCAGGCGATGAAGGGGGTCAGTGCGTCACAGGTGGAGGCCACTCGGCTGCAGCGCGAGGTGCAGCTCGACAACCCCAATGTCAGCCTTGAAGAAACCATGGTGGCGATGCAAAAAGCCCAAATCGGCTTTCAAGCCACCTTGCAGGTGCGCAACCGCCTGGTTTCGGCTTATTCCGAAATCATGAATATGCAGGTTTAAACTAGGCCTTGGCTTCGACTTCTGCTTTAGCCTTGGGCTTGGGCTGATTGCGCTGCTGCACAGCAGCGCAGAGGCTGAGACGGGACTGCGTCTCGCTCAGGCCTAGCTTGCCGGCCGATTGCGCAGATTCCGATTCATAATTTGCGTCTGATCGATGTAGCGCTGCAGGAAGAGCGTCGCTTCGGCGTCCAGCTGCGTGAAAGTAAAGCCCAGCTGGGTATTGCCCAATGCGTCAATGGGCCGCGAGTTCTGC
Organism: uncultured Roseateles sp.; assembly: GCA_963510335.1. Classification (GTDB taxonomy): domain Bacteria; phylum Pseudomonadota; class Gammaproteobacteria; order Burkholderiales; family Burkholderiaceae_C; genus Paucibacter_A. The sequence goes on along the minus strand of CAUPEV010000103.1, from coordinate 3,842 downwards.
AAGCGCAAGCTGGTGCGAAACCGGATGTCGCGGGCCAAAATAACTTGTACCGAGGCCAACTCACAGCCCGGCGCAAACGCCTCCACTTCGGCCGGTAAGAACAGCGCCACGCCGCCCAGGCTCAAATCCAGAATGCGCAGACTCAGTTGCAAGTCCGGCTGCGAGGGATGGGAGAAGCGCACCTGCGGCGTGCGCAAACTGTTTTGCACGCGGAAGGTTTGCCGGCGTTGGAATCGGTAGATCACGCCAGGGCTGTTGCAGCGCAAAACCGAGTTGATCAGCACCGGATCTTCGAGTTCAAACTGCAGACGAATCTGCTCCAAATAGGCGACGGCGCTGATTTCGTTCGCGCTCAACAAGGCTTGCAGTTGCTCGCCGGCGGGGGGCACATCAAAACTCAGCGATCCGCGTTCGAGGTCAATGTCCGTCAAGCTGCAGCTCAAATTGGCCCCGTTGGGTGCGCTCAGGTTGATGCGCGTACTTTGCGATTGCAGCGTGCGCAGCAAGCTCAAGATTTCACTGGGCGCTACGACGCGAAAGTCGTTCTGATCAAGCGGCTCTTGCTGAGCTTCGGAAAGTGCATGGGCTTGCTTAGGCATGGGGGCAAATAGTCCAGCGGTCAACGTGGCACCGGCCGGTCGCTGTGTGCAGCGACCGGCCGGTTGGTTTCAATGCAGAGTTTTGCTCTTGCCCGTCAGGACCTGGTCCAGATCGTCCAGCCAAGGCTCGGCCAGATGGCGGATCTCCGCATCGTTGACCAAGATGCGTTGCATGATGCGCGTTTTCAGCTTGTTCTCATCGGGCGCCAGTTGCTCGCTGGAGGCCGCATGCTTGAGCTGCGAGATCAGCAGCACGCAAGCGCCCTCAAGCTTGACGACTTCGTCCCAGTTGCCGGTTCGGGCGGCGCACAACATGTCGGCGCTGGCTTGTTCAATGGCTTCGTAATAGCTCAGGAGATGGGTGTTCATAGCGAGTTCCGCCGGAGACTGATGGGTGGATGGGCTGATGGATAGCTGGGGGCTGCTGCGCGGCTTCATGCTGCGCGCAAAACTTCAGGTGCTTGTGCGATGGCTGTCCAGGCTTCGCGCACGGGCGTCAGGATGCGTTGGCATTCCTCGATGGCCGCGATGTCACCGTGCAGATTGGCCTTGGTCAGGCGCATGCACAAATAGGCATAGAGGTCGTTCAGGTCGTTGGCCAAAGACCCGGCTTGCATATTCAAGCTGGCCTTCAGGCCTTCGTCCAAGATCCGCACGGCACGGCTCAAGGAGCGATTCTTGAGCTCGGTATTGCCGCTCTCTATGCCGGCACGCGCCTGGCTCATGGCATCAAAGACACCGTCAAACAACATCGTGACCAAGCGGTGAGGGGAGGCGCCTTGCACATCGGTCTCCAGGCCCACTTTGCGGTACATGGAGGCGCGCTGGGTTCGCGTGGCAAAAGGTGATGAGGCGTTGCCGTACATATGATTCTTTCCGAATGTGCCGTGTTGTTTTAGTTTTCGACCCGAGCGCGCCTAACTTGAGTGATCAGATCCTGCCGTAAACCCTCTAAATGGGTGGCTCAGCATTTCTTCGCTTTGAGCGTGACATTGTTCCGGCCGGCGCAATGAAAAATGGCGAACCCGTTTGAGTTCGCCATCGGCGTTTTGAGCCCATGCAAGAGTGCCGGCCGCCTGGCCGAGCAGGCTTTGCTGTTATTTGACCAAGTTGTTGAGCTGCTGGGTCACATAGGTTGACAGGCCGTTGAGCTTGCCCATCTGAACGTCCAGCGCGGTGTAGCGGGCGCGCAAGCGGGTTTCGGTCAGGCTGACCTTGGTTTCTAGTCGCTCGGCGCTCTTGCCATCGCTGTCGATCGCTTTTTGCAAGCCACTTTGCCGATTGGTGATGCGGCCATTAAAACCAAGCGCTTGATCGGCAAAGGATTGCAGCTGTTTGGCCAGCCCCATATTGTTGGAATTACTGTCGCCTGCTCCCATGAACAACTTTTTCAGGCTGGCGAGATCTCCGAGGGCTGCATCCAGCTTGCTGGTGTCGGTTTTGAACACGCCGCCCGAGCTGGGGTCCAGGCCGATCTCGGAGAATCTGGAGAACTTTCCGCCCACCGCACTGGTGCCACCGGCCAGCCCGCGCATTTCAAACTGAATCCCGACGACCGAAGAGTCACCTTGCAGCGTAGCCCCCTTTTTATTGGCAGCGTCATATTTGGTCTGCTCGGTCATCAAGGTGGCCACTGAGTTGTAGGCGGTGGCGAAGTCGTTGATGGCTTTCTTGATCGACTCCTTGTCGGGCCCAATCGTCAGGTTGATCTCGCTGGTGCTGGCTTTGAGCAAATTGATGGTCATGCCGTCAATCGAGTCTTTGAGCGTATTCGATTCCGACTCGACCTTGAGTCCATTGAGCATGACGTCCGCATTGCCGGCCAGCTGGTTGCGCGTCATGAATGCCATGGGCTCGGCGGGGTCGTAGGACAAGGCGGACAAGCCTTGGTCGTCGATCAATCCATCGCCGTCGGCCACCTTGACTCGAAAGCCATTGCTGGCACCGGTTTCGCTTGAGCGCATGACCAAGCGCGTGCCGCTGTTGTCGGTGACGATGGATGCTTGCACGCCTGCACCGGCGGCATTGATCTGGTCGCGAATCTGCGCGAGTGAGTTGTTGCCGTCATTGATATTGACGGTGACCGACGTGGTGCCGGCCTTTTGAGCAAAAGTGGGCAGGTCGGGTGCTTCTGCCTCGGTCCAACTGCCCAGCTCGATGGTGATGCTGCCTTGCCCGATCGGTACGCCCAGGGGCAGCACCTTGCTGGCGATGGACTGCGCCGAGGCCAAGCGGTTGACCGTCACCGCAACATTGCTGGTAGGCGCTGATGCGCCCGGGCTCACTGTCACGGCCGTGGCATCGCTGGAACTGCCCATGCTGGCGGCCCATGTGTCCGGTTTGGTCAGTTTGGCCGCAGCGTCGCGCATCGCGGCCAGCGAGCTTTGGATCTTCCCGTAGGCGGAGAGTTGTGTTTTCAGCCCATCGGTATGCGTTTTGAGCTGGTTGATCGGAGTTCGTTCAACGGCGACCAGCTTGCCGATCAGGGACTCAATGTCGAGGCCGCTGCCGATGCCGGCTGAGGTGATGCTGGGCATGAGGATGCTCCGTGAAACGCCGTATAAATAGGCGCTCGTAAAATGACCAATGGTCGATATGCTTCTGCACTATCGACCATTGTTGGTGATTCTTTAGGGCCGATGAGACCTGCTTAGAGGTCTTTGATCGGCCAATCGCCAGGCTTGAAAGGTGAATTAGCCACCGCGCAGCAAGCTCAACACCTGCTGTGGCAACTGGTTGGCCTGAGCCACCATCGCATTGCCGGCCTGTTGAAGAATCTGGGTTCGGCTGAGGTTCGAGGTTTCCGACGCGTAGTCGGCGTCCATGATGCGGCTGCGCGCCGCGCTCTGGTTTTCCACCGACACCTGCAAATTGGAAATCACCGCTTCGAAGCGATTCTGTGAGGCACCCAAGGTAGCGCGCTGGCTGCTGACGGTATTGAGCGCGATGTCGAGGTTGTCGATGACGATCTTGAGGTCGGCTGTCGTCGAGGCGTTGCCAATGACGGAGGCGGTGACGGCGAGGATGGATGCGTCGGCGGTGAGATCCGAGGTGGCCACGACAATCGTGTCCTCGGCCCCGGTGTTGGGTCCGACCTGGAATTCCTGCGGCAAGGTCGCATCGACGCCGAGAATTTTCTTGCCGTTGAAAGTCGTGCCGGCGAGAACTCGGGTTATTTCCTGAGCCAGTTCGCTGAATTCAGCGCCGATCGAGTCCAAGTCGGTGGTGGTGTTGGTAGCGTTA
>CAUPEV010000102.1:0-16633 GCA_963510335.1 uncultured Roseateles sp. | reverse complement strand
TGGCCCAGTTGCAGGCCGATCTCATACTCGAACAGCTCCTCCGACGCGACCGCATCGATGCTGACCAAGGTCGGCTTGGCGCCAGACTCGGCATTGATATGCGCTGTTTGCGGCAGCAGCCAGGTGCGATGGGCTTGCGCGGAGCCGGCCGCAAGCAGGGCCAAGCTGGCCAAGGCAAGCGCTGAGATGGATAGTTTCACGGGGATTCCCTTCAAGGTTTGACCGACAAAGACAAGGCACCCAGCTCATGCTCGCCCTGCACGGCGACTTGAGATGCTGAGCCAATGGGCAATTGCAGGGGCATACGCTGGACTTCGCGGCCACCGGCCTCGCGGGACACCTCCACCACCACCTCATATTTGCCGGCGGGAAGTGCAGCCAGGTTCTTGCTCAGATTGAGCTTGTGCTCGCCCACCGCACGCGTGGCGCCGCTGACACCGTCCATAGGCATGCTGAGCTCGCGCCCGCTCTTGCGCCACCACTGGCGCAGATCGGGCAGCCATTTGGCGCCGGCGTTATTGGCTTTTTTCTGGTCATACCAGACCGCCAAGCTGATGGCCGGCTCGCCGGCGCGCTCGGCCCACACCGCCACATAGGGGCGGTGGTACTCGGCCACATTCAGGCGCGGCAGCTCCAGGCTGAGTTGGGCTTCGGCGCTCCAAGCCGGCAAGGCATTGCCGACGGATGCAAGCAAGACCGTGTAAGAAAGTAGTTTGGTTTTTTTCATATTGAATTCAGTGAACAAAGACGAGCAGCAAGACGACCGGCAGCGCCAAGCCGGCGGCCACCAAAGGCCAGACGCTGCGGCGCTTGGCCGCGTGCATCTTCAGAATCAACAGGCCGGTGATGGCAAACAGCAGACAGGCCACCCCAAAAATATCGATGAACCAGCTCCAGACCGGCCCGCTGTGGCGGCCCTTGTGCAAGTCATTCAGATAGGCGACCGCGCCGCGCTCACTGCGCTCGAACTCAGCCTCACCGCCGGGCAAGGCAATGCGCAGCCAGGCGTCGCCGCCCGGGCGAGGCAAGGACAAATAGACTTCGTCGTTCGACCATTCGGCCAGTTGCCCCTCGGTCTTGAAACCCCATTGCTGACGCAGCCAATGCTGCAAGGGTGCGGGCAACTCAGCCTTCCTGGCTTGTGAAGAAGTTGATGCGTCGGCAGATGAATGGGCGGTGGGCTGAGCGACCATCAGCGTCGCCCGCAGCACAGCATCCGGCAGCTGCGCTTGCCCGCTGCTGATGCGGGCCTTGGACTCGAACAGGCCAGCGTTGTTCAAGGTGATGCCGGTCACACTGAACATCAGCAGCGCGACCAAACTGATCGCACTGCTGACCCAATGCCATAGATGGAGCTGCTTGAGGTAAGCCGCCCGGCTCTTGACTTGCTGCTTGCTCGGCGCGGCCTCGGCGCCAATAGAGACTGAGCTGCTGTTCATGGTTTGGCCTTTATGTCTCGGCCCATTGCCGCAAGAGGTTGTGATAGTGGCCAGTCAAACTCACGGCTTCCTGGGTTTCGCCAAAGCGCGTGCGCAGGCTTTGAATCGTCTGATCCAAGTCATACAACATCGCGCGGCGCGCATCCTCGCGCACCATGCTCTGGGTCCAGAAGAAGGCAGCGATGCGCTCGCCCGAGGTGACCGGCATCACCTGGTGCAAGCTGGTGGACGGGTACAAGACCAGATCACCGGCCGGCAGCTTGACCTCGTGGCTGCCATAGCTGTCTTGCACCACCAGCTCGCCGCCCTCGTACTCGCCGGGCTCGCACAGGAACAGCGTGCTTGAGACATCGCTGCGCAGCGGCTGCGTGCTGCCCAGCTGGCTCATCACCGCGCCGTCCACATGCAGGCCGTAATGCTCGCCGCCGGCATAGCGATTGAACAAGGGGCTGAGCATGCGCAAGGGCAAAGCGGCCGAAAAGAATTGCGGGTGGGCGCTCAAGCGCTGCTGGATCAGCTGACCCAATTCGACCGCCAGCGCCGAGCCGGGCTTGAGTTGCTGGTTGCGCTTGACCTGCGCGCCCAAAGCGCCGACCGTCGCCCGACCATCCCCCCACTCGCCCTCGGCCAGCAAACGCTGACGAAACTCGCTCACTTCGGCGGCACTCAGCACGCCCTGGATATGCAGCAACATGGTCGCCCCGCCCTTCTCTTCCGTCTATCCGCGATCAGTACTTCAGGTTCAGTGCCAAGCTCATGCTGCGTGGCGCGCCCAGCGTGAAGCGATTGCGTCCGCTATTGACCGAGGCCAGATAGAACTTGTCTGCTAGGTTGGCCACATTGAATTGCAGGGCCAAGTTCTTGTTGATCTCGTAGGCCGCCATCGCGTCAAACACCCAGTAGCTCGGGATGCCATCAATGCCCACCACCGGCGCGGCACCGTTATTGACCTGCGTGGTCTGGCTGGCGGTATAGCGCGCGCCGCCGCCAAGGCTCAAGCCTTGCAACAAGCCATCGGGCAACTTGTAGTTGACCCAAGACGTAAAGCTCAACTTGGGCGTGTAGACCAGCTGGGCGCCGGTTTGCACATCGACCGCACCGGGCCCGTCCGTGACGGCCTCATTGACCGTGCTGTCCATCCATACCAGGCCAGCCTGCAATTGCAAGTTGTTGGACACCGCGCCCGCCGCACCCAGCTCCAGGCCCTTGACCGTCTTCTTGCCGTATTGCGTCACTTCACCGGTGGCGCTGCTGGCGCGGGCCAGCTCGTTTTCGTTTTCCGAGCGGAACAAAGCAGCCGTCAACAGCAATTGCTTGTCGAGCAGGTCCCATTTCGTGCCCAGCTCCAGATTATTGGCCTGCTGTGGCTTCAAGTTGGGTGCATTGATGCTGACCGCGCCGGTGTCGGCACTGGGGGTCGCGCTGCTGAGCGCGAAGTTGTCGCTGCCGGGCGGCTTTTGCGAGGTAGCGTAAGACAGGTAGACACTACCGTTCTCACTCGGCTTGAACAGCAGACCCAGCTTGCCGCTGACCAGCGTGTCGCTGTTCACAAAAGCACTGGCCGCGACCGCCGGTATCGAGGTGGCGGGGATGCTGGTGTACTCGCTGCGGAAACGCTCGGCGCGCAGGCCGGCGCTGAGCTGCCAACGCTCGGTGAGATCCAAAGTGTCGAACAAGAAGGCAGCGGCAGTCGTGGTTTCGCCGGCCGTGCTGGCGCCGTTGCGCGTCAGCGGGGCGAACTTATCACTCAAGTTCGGCGCATACAGATTGGCGCGATCACCGGCGGTGTTGACATAGGCAAAGCCCGTCGTGTCTTGCTTTTCATGTGTCAGCTCGACGCCGGTACTGATATTGTTTTTGATGCCGGCAAGCGTGAACGCGCTGTTCAGGCTGGTCTGGTTGGCCAGAATCTGGTTGCGCTGATCGCGTCCCAGGCGGGCGCGGCCCACCGTCCAGGCTGCTGGTTTGGCGGCGTCGCCGATGATGGACCAATTGCCCGGCGTGCTGCTGATGATGGTGTTGGTCAGCGCCAAGTCCTGCTGTGTGCGGCCAAAGCGCGAGATATTGCGCAGGCTGGTGCCTGGCGCGAAGTCATGCTCCAGGAGCAGGGTCAACATATCGGCTTGCGTGTTGTCGAAATCGTCCTTGCTGCCGTAGAAATTGCTGCGATCAACCGGCTTCATGCCCGAGGCCAACACGCCGCCCACCGGCGGTTTGGCATTCGCACCGGCCAGATCCTTGAAGATCAACTGATTGGTCCAGCCCATCAGGCCCACACCGGGGATGCCGCCGTCAGGTGTTGCATCCTGATCCACATGCAGATAGCTCAGCGTAGCGCGGGTGGCCGTACCCAGCCCCAGGGTCAAGGACGGCGCCACGCCCCAGCGATTGCGCTCGAGCACATCGCGGCCTTCCACATTGCCACGGTCGCTGAACACATTCAGGCGCAGTGCGGCACCGGGCAGGCCGATGTCCAACTTCTTGTTCAGATCGGCCGTCACCCGCACGCGGCTGCCGCTGGAGACTTGCGCCGAGCCTTCGGCAAAGTCCCGCAACTGCGGCTTCTTGCTGACCATATTGATAAATCCATTGGGCGAGCCACGGCCGTTGTCGGCGCCACTCGGGCCTTTGACCACTTCGACCGCCTCGGTGTTGAAGGTGTCGCGGGTGATGCCGCCTAGGTCGCGCACGCCGTCCACAAAGATATTGGCGCTGGCGTCGAAGCCGCGCATAAAGACGGTGTCGCCGGTATTGGTGTTGCCGTTCTCGCCCAGTGTGAAGGTGATGCCTGGCGTGTTGCGCAGCGCTTCACTCAAGGACGCTGTGCCCTGCTGCTGAATCAACTCACGGTTGATCACGGTGACGGTCTGCGGCGTGTCCAGCAGCGGCTTGACGAACTTGGGCGAGGAGGCCGACTCGGCCTTGAACTCGTTCTCGACCACGGCCTTGGCCTTGGCGCGCACCACCGGCAGCGCGGTCTCAGCCGAGTCTGCGGTTTGCGTCTGCGCCCATGCGCCGAGCGGCAGCGTTAGCGCCAGCAAAGCCGCGCTGGCGACCGAAGAAGAAGAAGAAGAAGAAGAAGAAGAAACGGATGAAACGCTGGCCCGCATGGCCGCGTGCTTGCGGCTCTTGATGAAAGACATTGAGGAACACTCCAGGGATCGAATTGGATTTCTTCGAGCGTGGGCACGGCACCGCTTTCTTGCGTGCGCGCCTTACCTGGGGATAGCCTGGGTCTACTCTGCGACAGAACTTAAATGATAACCGTTCTTATTTAGATTTGCAAATCTAAGGAAGGCTATTTGTCTATTCAAGCGAGAGCGGCAAGATGATTTGCGCGTCCAAACCGCCGCCGTCCCGATTCGCCAAGGACAGGCGCGCACCTAGCGCGGCCGACAGCTGCTGCGCAATGGCCAGCCCCAAGCCGGTACCGCCGGTGCTGCGGTTGCGCGAACTCTCCACCCGGTAGAAGGGTTGCAGCACGGCCGCCAATTGATCCGGCGCAATGCCGGGGCCACGGTCCCGCACGGTGATGCACAAAGCCTCAGCCGAGGGTTGGCTGACCCAGACCTCCACGTCCTTGCCAAATTTGAGCGCGTTGTCCAGCAGGTTGACGACCATGCGGCGCAGCGTGTGGGGGCGCGTCGCCAAGACTGCCTTGAGCTCGCCGCCGAGTTGCACCGAATGCCCGGCGTCCAGATAGTCGCAAATCAAGCTGTCGAGCAAGGCGCCGATGTCGACCCGGCAAACCGCTTCGTTGACGCTTTGCGCGCTGCGGGCATAGGCAATGCCCTCCTCCACCATCGCCTGCATGGCGTCGAGGTCACGGCCCAGCTTGTCGCGCAGCAGGCTGTCATCCAGCAAATCGATTCGCAAGCGCATGCGGGTGATCGGCGTTTGCAGGTCATGCGAGATCGCGGCCAGCAGTTGCGCCCGCTCGGCCAGATGATCGGTAATGCGGCGTTGCATCGCGTTGAAGGCAGTGGCCGCGCGCGCCACCTCGGTCGGCCCATCTTCGGCAATCGGCGCACCCTGCAGCGCCGAGCCCAAGCGTTGGCCCAAACGCTCGGCCGCGTCGGCCAGCGCTTGCAAGGGCCGCGTGGCCTGGCGCACACCCAGCCAGATAAAGGCGAGCAAAATCAGCACCTGGCTGAAAAATAGTGCCCCGCCCCACCAGGAAAGAGGCAAATGCAGTTTGAAGACTTGAATCGTCAGCGGTGTGCCGTCTCGCAACAGCAATCGCAGTCGCATCTCTTCGCCGGGCGCCGCCCCGGCCACAGCGATCAGCGGGTAAGCAGCGCCCAGCTCGGCGCGCAACTCTGCCAGCAACGCCCGGCTGCGCTTGCTTTGGCGCAAGCTGGCTTCGTGCACCGGGCCGGGCGCTTCCTTGGGCCCCAGGCTGAAGCGATAGGACCGCCGTTGCATCTTGTCGAGCCAGACGCTGCGCTCGGCCGGGCCATTGATCTCAAGTTGCTGGACCAAGACAACAGCATCTTTGGCCAAATGCTCGCCACGCTTGGTTGCTTCGAAATCGAAAATGTCCAAAGCGCTCAAGCCGGCCCCCACGAGGTGAGCAGCCAGCAGCGCCGCCGACAAGACCAGCGCTAAACGGCCAAACAGCGAGCCCGGCCAGCGAGGCCAAGGCCAAGGTCTTAGGCGCTGGGCCTTTGAGCGCATCACCGTCACACGCTATCCCCACGCATCTGCACCGGCGCCGAAAACATATAGCCCTCGCTGCGCACCGTCTTGATGTAGTCGGTCTCACCCGCGTCGTCGCGCAAGCGCTTGCGCAAACGGCTGACCAGAATGTCGATCGAGCGATCAAAACTATCTGCCTCGCGGCCCTGGGTCAGGCTCAGCAATTGGTCGCGGGTCAAGACCCGCTGCGGGTGCTCCAGAAACACCCGCAGCAGCCGGTACTCGGCGCCGCTGAGCGAGACCAGGGCGCCGCTGCCGTCGAGCAGATGGCGGGTATGGGTGTCCAGCGTCCAGGCGCCGAAGGCCAGCAGGTGGCCGCTGTCCTTGAGCTGCAAATGGGCCGGCACCATGCGGGCGCGCCGCAAGACGGCCTTGATGCGCGCCAGCAATTCGCGCGAGGCGAAAGGCTTGGTCAGGTAATCGTCGGCCCCCATCTCCAGGCCCAGGATCCGGTCGGCCTCTTCGTTACGGGCGGTCAATAACAAAATCGGTACCGGGTTGGCCGGGCCGGTCTGGAGCTCGCGGCACAGCGTCAGGCCATCTTCGCCAGGCATCATCAGGTCCAGCACGATCATGTCGACATGGGCGCTGCTGCTCATCAGCGCCCGCATCTGCCGGCCATTGGCCGCCGTGCTGACCTTGAATCCGTTCTTTTCGAGGTACTGGCGCAGCAGCTCGCGAATGTCTTCGTCATCGTCGACGACCAGAATGTGATCCACTTTTTCCATACCAAGGTTTATAGCCTCTATGGGCAGGAAATCGCTTCGCGGACCGAAGTTCTCGATGCCTGCCAGGCCGGAACAAAGCTGGCCAAGACGGCCAGCCCCAAGCTGATCACGAACCAGATCCAGATGCCGCTGGGATCAAAGCTGAAGTCCAGCACGCTGCCCAGCATCAAGCCCACCAGCAGGTCCCCCATCGCCGCGCTGAGCGGCCACGCCGCAGCAAGAGCAAGCACGAAGCTGATCAAGCCGATCAAGACCGCCTCGCCGACCACCATCAGCCAGACCGCCCGGGGGCTGGCGCCGATCGCCCGCAGCACCCCCATCTCGCGGCGCCGCTCCAGCACATTGAGGCTCATGGTCGTCATCAGACCCAGGCCACCGACGCCGCCGATGATGGCGGCCATGATGATCAGGAAGACATAGATCATCAGCATGTGCTCGTCAATCACCGAGCGGCCCTCGCCCTTGCTATAGCTGCCGCGCGCCTGCACGCCTTGCGAGGCCAACTGGCGGTCGACGTCGGTCTTGACGGCTTTGATCGCCGCTTCGTCGTTTTGGCTCAAAACCAGGCTGAGCGCATTGCTGAGGCCCGGCTGCTTCAAGCCAAAAAACGCCTTGGGGATATAGGCGGTGGCGGGGCGGAAGGCCTCTCTGGCAATGCCCACCACCTTGAAGTCGGCCTGCTGCAAGCCGGTTTTGCGGCTGCCCAGTTGCAGCCTGACGGTGCTGCCAATCTTGCTGTCGGGCGACTTCTTCGCCAACACATGGTTGAGCACGACCGCATCGGTCTCACCGGGCAGCAGCATGCGGCCGGCGACGATATGGGGCTTGAACAGCGCCGTCTGGGCCGGCAGGGCCACGACCGCAAAGTCGCCCGCAGCGCCATCGCTGTTGGCGTCAACAATGATGCTGGGCGCTTTGCCGTTCTCCAGAATGGCGCCATTGGTCTTGATCCAGTACTCGGCCTGTTTGATTCCGCTACTGGCTTGCACCGCGCGGCCAATCAGCGCATCGGGCGTCAGCTCGGCCAGGCTGACCGTCAGGTCATAGCGCTGAGTCTCGAACAAGCGGTCCAGCGTGGCTATGATGGACGCCCGCACATTGAGCGCGGCCATGAAAATCACGCCCGCGGTCGACAAGGTCAACAACGTCAAGACCAAGCGAGTACGCTGGCGAAAAGCGTTACGCAATGCAAACAAGAGCGGCCGCGCGCCACCGCTGAGATTGAGCAGCGCGCGATCGATGGCGCTGGCGCCAAAGGCTTTCTGAGCCTGCTGGCTAACGCCGAAATCGCTCAGGGCCGCCTGCACCGAGACGCCGCTGGCCTTCAGAATCGGCCGGGCCGCTGCCAGCAGCGGCACCAACACTCCGACCAAGGCGATCAAGACATAAAGCCAAACGGGCACGGCGAAGCTGTGGATGTCAAAGTTCAAAAACTCGCCCAAATAGCGGCACAGCGTTTGAGCCGCCGCCAGCCCGGCGGGCACGGCTATCAGCAGGGCCGCCAAGCCCAGGAACAGCGCCTGGCTGAAATAGATGCGGGCAATCTGCCAGCGCGAGCCGCCGATCGCTTTCATGACGCCGATCTGGCGGATCTGCCCCGCCATCAAGGCCAGGGTGAGGTTCACGACCAGCACGCCGCTGAGCAGCAGGACCAAGGCCCCGAAACCGGCCATCACCAGCAGCAAGCTACCCATGATGCGGCTGTGCGGGTGCTCGCCCGGCACCGGCATATCGACCTTGCTGACCGCATGACCCCGCGCCTCAAGTGTTTGCTGCACTTGCGCCAGCACGTCCCGGATATGGGCGGCATTGAAGCGGTCTTGCGCCACCACGACCTTGAGCTGGTTCAAATACACCTCTTCGCCGAGCTGGGCCAAGGTCTCTTGGCTGATGTAGCCGTAGACGATGCCGTCCATGCGCGCTTGCGCCTGGCCCACATCATGGACGCGGCCGCTGACCCGCAACTGCTGCTCTCGGCCCTGGCCGAGCTTGACCGTGACGTTGGCGCCCAGCCGGGTCTTGGCCACCTGGAAGGCATCCCGCTCGATCAACACCTCACCCAGAGCCGGCGGCCAAGCGCCCTGCTCGGGCTGCAGCGTGCTGACCTGCATGGCCCGGTAGTCCTTGATGACAAACAGCGCCAAGCTGCGCCACTCGGCCGGGCCGGACTTGATCTTGCCTGCGACCACGCGGCGCGCCTCGGCCGCCCCGACGGCCCGGTTTTGCAGCACGGCCGCCAGCGTGGCCTCGTCCACTCGGTCGACAAACAGCGTCGCCGAGGCCGGGTTGGTGGCCAGGTAGTCGTCATTGAGTTCGCGGGTCAAAATGGCATAACTGGCCAACACGGCGGTAAAGCCGCTCACGCCCAAGGCGATGGCCAAGACCACCAGCACCGTGCGGGTGCGCTCCTGCCAAAAGTCGGCAATGGCTTTGCGCCAAGAGCTGTTCATCGGACGGCCCTTTCGTTGGCGGCGGCCTTGGCGTCTTTGATGGGTTTGATCAGGCAGCCATCGGCCACATGGATGCAGCGATCGCTGAGGCGAGCGATGTCTTCATCATGGGTCGCCACCAGCATCGTGGTGCCGGCGCTGGCCAGCTCGCGAAACAGCGCCAGCACGGTGGCGGCGGTGGCGCTGTCGAGGTTGCCGGTCGGCTCATCGGCGACGATCACCGCCGGCGCATTGGCCAAGGCGCGGGCGATGGCCACGCGCTGCTGCTGACCGCCCGACAGCGTGGCGGGCAGCTTGCCGGCCTGATCCGCCACCCCGACTTGGCCCAGCAAGGCCAGCGCGCGGGCACGTCTATCGCGGGCCGGGAATTTCTGGCAAAAGTCCATCGCCAGCATCACGTTTTCCAGCGCCGTCAGCGTCGGCAAGAGCTGAAAGAACTGGAACACCACCCCCACCGCCCCGCCGCGCCAATGCGCCAGTTGCTGTTCATTCAAGCCCTGCAAGGCCTGGCCGGCCACCGTGACGGACCCGGACGTGGCGCGGTCGATGCCGGCAATCAGGTTCAACAAGGTCGACTTGCCACTGCCGGACTTGCCGAGCAGGCCGACGAATTCGCCTCGCCCAATCTCCAGCGAGACGTCTTTCAGCGCCACAAAGGCGCCCGAGGGGCTGGGGTAGCTCTTGCTGACCTGATGCAAGCTGATCAAAGGTCGCGGCATTGTTTGAATCGTCATGGCGTGCTTTCCAATAAAGGATCGGTTGCGTTTGTATTTGCGCTTGAATTAGCGCCTAGGTCGGGAATCCGATGACTCGATTGAATGCGCCAGGTTTTGCTGGCCTATGTCGAGAACAGAGCTTTTTCACTTGCAGATGTATCCCGGCGGGTGCAGAAACAAATCAGCAACAAATACATACTGATGCGGAGCGAAAAAGGAAATTTTGAATTCGATAGGCGGGTGAGCGGGTGAGCGTGTGAGCAGAACGGCACTGCCGCTGACACCTAAGAACAGACGAAAGCTCAGACGTAAAAGATGCTGGCTTGTGACCGGGCAAGGCATTGCCAAGCAACAGATAGACGGCAAGGCAAACAACAGAGCGGAAACCCTTATGTCGAAATTCTTTACAGTACCCAGGGCAAAAGTACCGATCCTGATGCTCTCTACGGCAGAAAGCCTCGATGGCTCAAATTTTGCTTGCCATACATACCTGCAAAGATATGGCAGGCCGGTAAACAACGGAGACAAACAGATGATCAAAATGACACAACTCACGCCCTTGTTATTCGGCGCGGCGCTGCTATGGGCAGAGCCCACCATGGCTGCACCGGTCTTTGCCAACAACAGCAGCCCGGGTGACGCATTCAGCAACGCCGGCCCGACGAATCAAGGACAGGCCGTTGGAGCCACCGGATGGTTCTACAACAACGTCCGCAACAACGGCATTGTCGGCATCAGTACGGCCAATGCTCGATCCGGCAATGGTTCGGTTGCCATGTCCGGCATCAATAACTCCAAGGCAGACATCGAATACCTGGCCAACGGGGTCGATTTCGGAGGCAACAACTATGCGAGCGGCTCGCTGGGAGCGTTCTCCACCTTCTCCGGCATGTCTTTCGATTGGAGCCGCGACGCCGGTGGCGGCGCAGCCAGTCACCTACACCCAGCCCTGCGTGTGCTGCTTGACTTGGACGGCGACCTGACGACCAATGACAGGGGTGGGCTTGTATTCGAGCGGATCTACAACGGCGGTGGCGCAGTGCCCATTGGTAGCTGGCAAACCGATAGCGTCGGCAGCAGCACCAAGGTCTGGAACTTCGGCCTCGGTGCACTCGGCACTGGCTATGACATCGATGGCAATGGCTACGCCTATGACGACAGCCTGCAGTCCTGGCAGTCAAGCGCCGTCATGGCGCGCGCGGTGATCGTTGGCTTCAGCGTCGGCATCGGCAGCGGTTGGGGTGCGTTTTCCGGCAATATTGATAACGTCAGTTGGACGATAGGTGGCCAGACCACAAGCGCCAACTTTGAAGTACAAGGTGGGGGTACGGAAGTTCCGGAACCCACCGGCTTGGCCCTGCTGGCATTGAGTTTGGCTGGGCTTGCGATGACTTGTCGCCGTAAAGGCTGATCAACAAAAAGGGTCAGTTCGCCAAAACGGCGCCAACGCGTAAGGGCCGCACCAAACTTCGGCCAGACATAAAAGGGTCGAAGTTCGTCGCATCCCAAAGAGCCGACCTTCGTCCTTTGCTCTTCGCCTTTAGGTCCAGCGCCCTTCCCAGCCGCGCCCCTTGTTGGCGCCCCAGCCACAAGCGCGAACAATCATTGCGAAGCATGCAGGGAAACGCCGAGCGGTCTCTTTGCCGCTCGGCTTTGTTGAGTGCGGATTCCGCGCTTTTAGAGCAAGGGCACGCCAGTCTTGCTCTGCACGTCTTCGCGGCTGACACCTTCGGCCAACTCGACCAGCTTCAATCCCGCCGGCGTCACGTCCATCACGGCCAGATCGGTGATGATGCGGTTGACTACCCCCACGCCGGTCAGCGGCAAGGTGCAGTGAGGCAGAATTTTCATATCGGTCGTGCCGTCTTTCTTGCGTGCCACATGCTCCATCAGCACGATCACGCGCTTGACGCCGGCCACCAGATCCATCGCGCCGCCCATGCCCTTGACCATCTTGCCGGGGATCATCCAGTTGGCCAGATCACCGCTGGCACTCACTTGCATCGCGCCCAGAATCGACAGATTGATCTTGCCGCCGCGAATCATCGCGAAAGAATCATGGCTGCCGAAGATCGACGAGCCGGCGATGGTGGTCACCGTTTGCTTGCCGGCATTGATCAGATCAGCATCGACCTCGTCCTCGGTCGGGAACGGGCCGATACCCAGCATTCCGTTTTCGCTCTGCAGCCAGACTTCCTTGTCCGCCGGCACAAAATTCGCCACCAGGGTCGGGATGCCGATACCGAGGTTCACATAGAAACCGTCTTCCAGCTCCTGCGCGGCACGGGCCGCCATTTGATCTTGAGTCCAGGCCATGATCAATCTCCCTTCACTGTCAGAGTGCGCTTCTCGATGCGCTTTTCGGGATTGGCGTTCACCACGATGCGGTGCACATAGATGCCCGGCAGATGCACGGCGTCCGGATCGATCTCGCCGACCTCGACCAGTTGCTCGACCTCGACCACGGTGATCTTGCCGGCCATCGCGGCGGCCGGGTTGAAGTTGCGCGCCGTGCGGCGAAACACCAGATTGCCGCTCTTGTCGGCCTTCCAAGCCTTGACCAGCGACACCTCAGGCGTCAAGGCATGTTCCATCACATAGGTATGGCCATCAAACTCGCGCAGTTCCTTGCCGTCGGCGACGATGGTGCCCACGCCGGTGCGGGTGAAGAAGGCCGGGATGCCGGCACCACCGGCACGCCGCTTCTCGGCCAGCGTGCCTTGCGGCGTGAACTCAAGCTGCAACTCGCCAGCCAGGTATTGGCGCTCGAACTCCTTGTTCTCGCCCACATAGCTGGAGATCATCTTCTTGATCTGGCGCGTTTCCAGCAGCTGGCCCAGGCCAAAGCCGTCAACGCCGGCGTTGTTTGAAATCACCGTCAGATCCTTGACACCGCTGTCGCGCAGCGCAGCGATCAATGCCTCAGGGATACCGCACAGGCCGAAGCCGCCGACCGCCAGTAACTGGCCGTCTTTGACGATGCCCTTGAGCGCCTCGTCGGCACTCGGGAAAATTTTGTTCATCGAAGGATCTCCGTTAATTCGTCGGACGCGGCAGAGCGTACTACGAGCGCGAGGCAAAATCGCTTACGTAGAATTGCCTAAAGCAAAACGATGTGGGGACATGGAGATCCGAATGAGACGCTGGCATGCCCTATTGACCCCACTCGCCATACTGGCCATGGGCGGCGCCTATGCCGAGGGCCTTCAGTTCAGCGGTTTCGGCAGCTTGTCGGCCTACCGAGGCGACCAGAACGTGGTTGCCGTACGTCCCGGAGAACGGGCCAAGAACGTTTCACAGGACGGCCAATGGCGCTGGGATGGCGACACCGTTCTGGGCGCCCAAGTCGGCTGGCAGATGCAGGAGCAGTTGGAGCTGGTCTGGCAAGTCCAGGTTCGCGATGATCTGGTGGACCGGTTTTCACCCAGCACCGAATGGGCTTATCTGGGCTGGCGCCCCAATGCGAACTGGTCAGTGCGACTCGGGCGTCAGCCCTTGCCGATTTTTCTGCACTCAGAGACACGCCGGGTCGGCTTCGCGCACACCACGGTGCGGCCTATGGCGGCAATCTATGGTCTCAATGGCAGCGAACCGGTGGACGGCATCAACGCCAGTTGGAGCAACCCGGCCTTGGGTGGCAACATAACCCTGGATTTGGGCGCAGGCAGCAACTCGGTCAGCTTGCCGCGCGGCCGGGTCGACACCAAGTCATTGCTAGCAAGCGCTGTACGCTGGCAGCGCGATGGCCTGTCGCTGCGTTTGGGGCTGGCGTCCTACCGTTTTGATCTGCATGAAGCCACCCTAGAAACACAGTTTGAGACCCTCAAGCAGCCCGGCAGCCCCTGCAGCAACTGCGCCAGCGTGCTGCCGGAGCGTGCGCGCACGCGCGATATCGAGGGTCACCTGATCAATATCGGCCTGAATTGGGAAAGCGGCGACTGGACTCTCACCGCGGAGGCCATGCAGCGCGGCGGCAACTCGGTGTTCAGCGCCGAGATCAGGGCTTGGTATGCCCTGGTGGCGCGGCGCTTCGGCGAGCTAACACCCTATTTCTCCGTTGGGGCCTCACGCTTTTCGGAGGCGCCGCTGGGCCTGCAAGCCAGGGTGGGTAGCGGTCCGGCGAATGTCCAGGCGATCGCAGGTTTTGACCGGCGCCTGCAGGGTCCCTGGGGTCGCCGCATTGAGCTATTCGGCTTGCGCTGGGACTTCACCGAGAAGGCCGCCTTGAAGTTTCAGTACGAGCACTGGACGGCCACCCAGGACAACCACACGCCGCGCGACGGCGAGATTATTTTGACCGCCGGCAGCCCTGCGTGGGATGGCAAGGCCCAAATGCTGACGGTCAGCCTGGACTTCGTGTTCTGAGCAGGAGTCCATGCGTATGTACATGCTCACCCTACTTCGGCCCTTTCAGAGAGGCTTGCTGCGGTGTTTGCTGAGTAGCGCTACGCTCTTGGCCGTAGGCTTGTCGTTAGGCCTGCCACTGCCCTCTCAGGCACAGGCTCCGACGCAAGAGCGGCCCGCGCTGCGGGTGGCCATATCCCGATCATTGGCGCCCCCGTTCGCCGTCTGGCGCGACAACCAGGCGGTGGGCGGCATCGACGTCGAGATTGCCCAAGCGGTCGCTGTGCAGCTCAAGACCCAAGTCGAGTTCATTGCCCTGCCCCGCCTGCGAGTCGAGACGGCCTTGACCAATGGTGAAGCGGACATGGCCTGCAATCTGAGCCCCCTCAATCTGCCCAAGGCAGAAGCCCTGGTGCAAAGCGCCGATCTGTTCGAGTTGCAGGAAATGCTCAGCGGCCACCCTGGCGCCCCTGGCATAGACAAGCCAGAGCAAATAGCGCCTGGCTCGGTAGTGGGCACCTTGCAGGGTCAGGCCTACGCAACGCTGGAAACTTTGTTCGCACAGGGCCGCCTTAAGCGCGACGATGCGCTGGACGAAGAGCGCCTTTTGCTCAAACTTACCAAAGATCGCCACCCCTACGCCATCAGCAACCGCGAGGTGCTGGGCTGGTTCGTCGCTCAGGGTGGCGAAGACAAGCTCGCCTCCTGGCGCTTGCCTCTGGGCAATCGGCCCTATCGCTGTACCTTCTCGCCGCGCGGGCGTTTCGATGCTCGCCAACTCAACGCGGCGCTGGAGCAATTGCAGGCCAATGGCCGCATTGCGCAGATCAGCGCGGCGCATTCGCGGGCGGCCGTGGCCGTGGTGGTTTCGGTCCAAAGCGGGGTTCGTGATGTCAACCGCTCGGCGCTGGTTGATCTCTTCATGGGACGCAGCAGCTTGCTGGGCGCCCAACTGCCGGCGGAGCCTGTGATGAGCGTCGGGCCGGAGCGCCAGCAGTTTCTCGGCGCGGTCTTGCAGCGCGAAGCGGCCCAATTCCGTGCTGCCTGGGCCGTGCAGCAATTTGGTGGCCGGCGTCGGCCGCCGCTCGAATTGGGCAATGCTGAGGCCATGAAAAGCCATTTGCAAGCGCATGCCCAGGCCGTCGGTTTCTTGCCACTGGCGCTGGTCGACAGTTCCCTGCGCATCATCTATCTGCCCTAACTCCCCGCTTCAATGCCACTCGACTACCGTACTGCATTTGATCTGGCACCGATTGGCTTGGTGCTGTCGGCCAATCGACTGATCGTTGACTGCAACCGTCATTTGCTCAAAATGTTCGGCGCCGAGCAGAATCAACTGGTCGGCCGCAGTTTCGAGGTGCTCTACCCCAGCCTGGTCGAGTTTGAACGAACCGGCGCGCGCATCGTCGCCAGCCTCGACATCGCTGGCCTTTATGCCGATGACCGGGTAATGAAACGCGTCGGCAGCGGCGAGTTGTTCTGGTGCCATGTGTCAGGGCGCGCCTTGAACCCAGCAGACCCACATGCGGAAGGTATATGGACCTTCGAAGATTTGTCGGCACACCGACAATTGAAAGCGGAGCTGACCGCCCGAGAACGGGAGATTGCAGCGCTTCTGATCGAAGGGCTGACCAGCAAGATGATTGGCCGCCGGCTGGATATCAGCCCGCGCACGGTTGACGTCTACCGGGCGCGTTTGATGAAGAAGTATTCGGCCGCGTCGACGCCGGAGCTGATTCACAAAATGCTGAGCGCCTGAGCATTTGAATACCGCTTCGCTAACTCAATAGTGCGGCGGCAAGTCATCCATCAGACTGCGAAACACCGGCGCCCCTGTCTCCGGCTCCTGCTGGCGCAAAGCGGCAAGCTCACGTAGCAGCGAATCGATTTGGTCTTGCTGGCGCGTAATGATCAGGTTCAGCTGATCCAAGAGGTCTTCGGTGAAGCTGGCTTTGATTTCCAGCTCGGTCAAGCGATGTTCGATGTTTACTGAGTCCATGACCGTATTGGACGTCATTACGAACGGCGCGCATCACAAGCAGCCCCAAAAACAGCTATTTGATTGAGAGCAGCGAGCGCCAAACCATATTCAACTCACTCGGGTTTGCAGTTGTTTGCCGCCAGCAAAGCAAAAACCCCTGATGCACAAGATTTCTCTTGCAGATCAAGGGTTTTGCATTACTTTGGCGGAGTCGGAGAGATTCGAACTCTCGATGCAGGTTTTGCCCACATACTCCCTTAGCAGGGGAGCACCTTCG
>CAUPEV010000101.1:0-16808 GCA_963510335.1 uncultured Roseateles sp. | reverse complement strand
TTCGCGCACGCCGGCCAGGAAGACGCGTTGCCCGTCCAGCTCGACCGGCACCATATAGTTGTTGTATTCGCGCGCTTGTCCGGACGCATCGCGCAGCCGGTAGCTGAATGAAGGCCCCACATTGCGCAACTCTTTGTCTGTGCGGGTCTTGGCGCCGCTGCCCATATGGCTTTGCAGCGAGTCGACCAGATCAACTTTGCGCACATCGGTCGAGCCATTCGCCGCAGGTCCGCCGCCGAGATTCTCGACGTTGATGACGCGCAGGCCAGCGAACTCGAGTTTCAGCGCTTGCGCATCGCTCTTGAGCTCGGTGCTGCCCCCTACCCGGCCTTCGATCAGGAAAGGCTTGCCGGCAGTGAGTGCGCCGGCCTTGTCCATCGGTCGGGCCAGCAGCTTCAGATCAGAACCGCCGTCTTCGAAGCTACTTTGATAGATCGCGATGCCGCGGTGAAAGGCCGGTTCATTGACCTTGACCAAGGCTTTCGTGACGGCGCCGGTTTCATGGTCGCGGATGCTGATTTCGCTGGCAAACAACTTGGGCATGCCGGTTTCGTAATACTCGACGATGAACTTCTGCAACTCGACGTCAAAGGGCAGGTCCTGCAGCACCACGCCATTGGGCATGCTCAAAATAGCGGTCGCGGCGCGGCCACCCTCTGGCACCATCAAATTGCCCCGAAAGCTCGGATTGCCGGGCGGCAGGCGATGTTCGGGCTTTACCTCGCTGATCAGGCCGCCGCCTTGATAGATGGTTTTGTTCTGCGCCCACATCAGTGCCCGCACCAGCAGATCGCCGTCGAGCAGGCCGCCCAGGCAAATCAGCACAATCGAAGAATGGGCGGCCAGATAGCCTATTTTGTTGGTGGCGCCCTTGCGCGCAGCCACCATGGCACCTCTTTCGCGCACCTGCACGCGGGTTTTCCAGCCGTGGCCACTTAAATAAGCTGTGACTTGGCCAAGCGCCACTTCCGGACCCAGGGCGATATGGCCGAGCGCCTTGTGGTGAAAAGATTGCAGCGATTGCTCGCGTACATGCTCTTTGAAGTTTTTCAGGTCATGGATGATCTTGGGGGCATTGCGAGCGATGCAAAGGCTGGTCGAGATGACCAAAAAGGCCAAGATCAGCAGAAACCACCAAGCACCGTAGACCGTATAGAGGTCGAATTTGCCAAACACTTCGGCCCAAAATGGGCCAAATTGGTTGACGTAGTTGGTCAGTGGTTCACGCTGCTTGACGACCGTGCCTATGGTGGAGGCGATGCAAATGACCGTCAGCAGGGCAATTGCAAAACGCATCGAAGCCAGCAGATCCAGCAGATCGCTGGCGCCGCTATTGCGCGGCCGAACGCTCGCCGGGCCGCTGGGGGACTCACTCTTGGGGCTGGTGTCGGTGGACATCGGGTGGGTGGATACGGTGGGTACGTTTGTGACGCTGAAGCGCAGCAAGAAAAAAAGGCCGGTGAATCTCACCGGCCTTTTGCAGATTCAGAGCCAGACAGCGGCTTGGCCCTTGGTTTGTTGCTTTAGCGCAGGCCGGCGATGTAGTCGGACACTGCTTTGATTTCGCGGTCATTCATCTTGGCGGCCACACCATTCATCTGCAGGCTGTTGGCGCGCGTGCCGGAGCGGAAGGCATTCAGCTGCAACTCGGTGTAGTCGCTGTGCTGACCGGCCAGGCGAGGGTATTGGGCCGGGATGCCGGCGCCATTCGGGCTGTGGCAAGCCGCGCAGGCCGGGATCTGGCGGTCGGCAATGCCGCCGCGGTAGATGCGCTCACCCAAAGAGACGAGGCCAGCGTTCTTGGAGAAGCCGGGCTTGGCCTGCTTGGAGCCGTAGAAGGCAGCAACATTCTTCATGTCTTCCTCAGACAAGGCTGCAGCCATGCCTTGCATGATGGCATTCTTGCGCTGACCCGACTTGAACTCGGTCAATTGTTTGACCAAGTATTGCGGGTGCTGACCCTGCAGGATCGGGTTGGCGGGGCTGCCGCGCGAACCGTCCGCCGTATGGCAGGCAGCGCAGACTTGCGTCGAGGTCGCTTGACCCTTGACCAGATCTGGTTTCGCAGGAGCAACGGCCTCGTTCGCAACAGCGGCGGAAGCAAACAAAAGGCCAGCAAGGCCAGACATCAGGAAAGCAGCAGTCTTAGGCATGAATTTATTGATTCGGTAAGCGCAACTTTAAGATTTTACAATGGCAATCCATTCAGCCAGAACAATCCATGACCAACACCACTTCTGTGCCGCAGCATTCTGCGGAAATTGAGACAACTCCGACGGAAAAAGTGGTGTTGGGATGGACCCACACGGCCCGTTTTCTGACGACTGCCAGCGAGTTGGTGCATTTGCCGGCCAATGAATTGCCGGAAATCGCCTTCGTGGGGCGCTCCAATGCCGGCAAGTCCACCGCCATCAACACGCTGGCGCAGCAAAAACGACTGGCCTTCGCGTCCAAGACGCCGGGGCGCACGCAGCATATCAATTTGTTTGAGCTTGGCCCCAAAGCGGCCGCCGATGCCTGGTTCGCCGACTTGCCCGGCTATGGCTATGCGTCAGTGGCGCGTGCGGCCAAGCTGCGCTGGCAAAAGGTGATGGCCGACTACCTGGAAGTGCGGCGCAGTCTTTCAGGCGTGGTGCTGATGGTGGATTCGCGCCTGGGCCTGACCGATCTCGACAAACAGCTGCTCGAGTTTGTCATGCCACGTGTCAGTACCGGAGAGATCAAGCTGCTGGTTTTGTTGACCAAGTCCGACAAACTCAACCGCAAGGATGCCGATGCAGCGCTGTTTGGCACGCGTGCCTTCTTGGCCGAGAGCGCCAGCGCCGAGTCTGACATCACGGTGATGCTGTTTTCTGCGCTGAAGAAGCAGGGCGTGGGCAAAGCTGCGCAGATCCTGCATGCATGGGTGCACCCGCTGGCCAAGCCTGCTGGTGCCGATGCTGTGATTGAGCCCGCCGATCCGCTGCCGCCGGTTTGATGCCGGTTCGCATAGCATCGCATCTCTGCGCCGCGCAATTCAGAAGTTAGGCTCCTGTTGTAGATCTTGCATCAGCGTGTCCACCGCGTGCTGGACGAGGTTGTCGTCGTCCAAGGCAGTGATCAAGCCATTCGCCAGCAAGCGTTCCACGGCTCCGCGCGTCAAGGTGTGGCGCTGTTCGGCGTCTTGGCCAATGAAGAGGTAGAACTGGTCTTTGTCGCTGATCCAGGCAATCTGCGCCGTTATCCATTCGCTTTGGATAAACAGGTGATACCAAGATCCGACGCGCTGACGCGCCATCCAGTTGGATACCGCCGCCAGCGAGGCATCTTGATCATGCTGATCAAACAACTGCATAGGCACGGTCGGCAATTGCCCGCGGTCGACCTTGGCGTGCGCCCAATGCTCGGGTAGTTGGCTTTCGCGCTCGTTCAGCAGTCGCTCCAGCAATTCCTCCGGGCTGAGTTCTGCTTTGGTGGGGACGACGGCTGGTGCATCGACCCGTTCAGCCAAGGCAGGCAGACCGCGCAATAGCCGGCCATGCAGCAGCATCAATTCATGCAGCACAGATTCGCGTTTGTCAGCATTCAGAGCAAGCGCTTCGCAGCCGGCGCGCAGTTCTTGAATCAAGTCGGGCAGACGTAGGCGCAGGCGCTCTTGGGCCGCCGCATCGGCGGGTTGTTGCAAACTCTCCAGCAGTTGATCAACCCATTCGATGCGCGCCATCGCTTGCTTGGAGTTGGGGCCATGCAAGACCATGGCCTGCACGATCACATCGACCCAAGCAGCATGCAAAAACTCGCGCAGCTTTGGCCCCAGCGGGGCGTCGGCCGTTTGCGCTTTGATTTGCTCTCCGAGCATTTGCCGCCATTGCTGGCGCATTTGCTCGCGCTCCAGCGAAGCCAGGGCCAAGGCGTTGCGCTTGCTGCGCTCTTGTGCCTGGCTGCTTAATTGGCTTTCCACCCGGCCCAGCACTTGCTCAAACTGCGCGGCAGTGGGCAAGGGCGCATCGATCAAGACTTGAATCTCGGCCGTCATCAAGCGCAGAAAAGCCTGCAGTTGCTCATCGTCAGCACGCTCGAACGCCATGCCATGCGCTGCCACCCGGTTCAGCAAGGCCCAGGTCGGATGGTCTTGCTTGTGCAGCAGACTGCTGTCGTGGCGAGCGAGTCGCACGACGGCCACCTGTAATCGCGCCAGCAAGGCCTTCAAGGGCGGCAGCAAGCGGGTGTCGGCCAGAATTTGCTCGTACAGACGGCTCAGCATATCGGGGCTTTGATCGGCCTTGAAGACCGGCGCCGGCGTGCCGGCTGCGCTTTGATGGGGCGAGCGATTGTTGTGCTCGTGGACCTTGCGCGCGAGACCGTCGAGGGTGGCGGGCACGGTGTTGCGTCGCCCTTGCGCAATGCGCTGCGCAATGTCGTAGTCCTGCGATCGGGCCGCATGGTTGGATACCAAATCGCTGACTTCGGCGGCGCGCAGCTTGGCGCACAGTGCCGAATAGATGTGGTGCAGTCCTTGGGACAGCGGCGTGGCGGCAACGCGCATCAAGGCATAGCGTTGCTGAGGATCCAGTTCAACGCTGGACAGCGCCACCAACAAGGCTTGCGCGAACAGACCTGCGCGTACCGGGTTCTCGTTCTTGCGTGCCCGTGCCGTGCCTCGCAGCGCTGCAAAGAAGTTGCTGAGTTGATGCAGCTCCGGTCCGCTGCGATCCTCTGCAGCTTGAATGACATGGGCAATCGCGACATCCTGCAAAGCTTGGCGCTCATCCACCAAGCTGAGCGCATCCATGCTCCCAGCGCGGCGTTGCAAGGGGTCCTCGCCACGCTCAGCCGCATGCAGCAGGGGCAGGAGGGCATCCACGAAATCGGCGGCAAAGCGGCCGCGCATACGGCGCCAGCTTTCCAGCAAGGGGAAATGCTTGGCTCCGCCATCCAACTCGCTTTGCATGGCATTGAGCAAATGACGGCTCAGTGCCGGCGTTTCGAGCCGCACTTCATTCAGCAAGGAGGGCAAAGACAAGGCAGCAGACATGGATACAAATTGGCCCTCGAGGGGCATCTAGAGCTAGCTTGAGCAGATGCTCAGCCAATGCTCGCAATTATCGATCCCCTGCGCGTGCCTCCATTGCCTTGTATCCGCTAGCGCGGGCAGTATTCAACGCAATGGCCACAAATGAAAAAGGGGCTGCATCGCTGCAGCCCCTTTGACGTTTTGGCGTACTTGTCTCAAAGCCCGCAGGCTTTGAAGAAAGGCATTACATGCCCATATCGCCCATGCCGCCCATACCACCCATGCCGCCGCCCATGCCGCCGCCGGCAGGTGCTTCGTCCTTCGGTGTTTCAGCGATCATGCACTCGGTCGTCAGCATCAGCGAAGCGACCGAAGCGGCGTTCTGCAATGCAGTACGTGTCACCTTGGTTGGGTCCAGGATACCCATTTCGATCATGTCGCCATAGGTGTCATTGGCCGCGTTGAAGCCGTAGTTGCCCGAACCGGCCAACACTGCATTCACGACAACGCTAGCTTCGCCGCCGGCGTTGTAAACGATCTCGCGCAGCGGTGCTTCGATGGCCTTCAACACCAGCTTGATGCCGGCGTCTTGGTCAGCGTTGGCGCCTTCGATCTTGCCAGCAGCTTGCTTGGCGCGCAGCAGAGCCACGCCGCCACCGGCCACGATGCCTTCTTCCACAGCAGCGCGGGTAGCGTGCAGGGCGTCTTCAACGCGGGCCTTCTTTTCCTTCATTTCGACTTCGGTGGCAGCGCCAACCTTGATCAGTGCAACACCGCCGGCCAGCTTGGCCACGCGCTCTTGCAGCTTTTCACGGTCGTAGTCGCTGGTCGCTTCTTCGATCTGGATACGCACTTGCTTGACACGTGCTTCGATGTCGGCAGCAGCGCCCAGGCCGTCGATGATGGTGGTGTTTTCCTTGCCCACTTCGACGCGCTTGGCTTGGCCCAGATCGGCCAAAGTGACCTTCTCCAGCGTCAGGCCGACTTCTTCGGCGATGACCTTGCCGCCGGTCAGGAGGGCGATGTCTTCCAGCATAGCTTTGCGGCGATCGCCGAAGCCAGGAGCCTTGACGGCCACAACCTTCAGGATGCCACGGATGGTGTTGACCACCAGCGTTGCCAGCGCTTCGCCTTCGACGTCTTCTGCAATGATCAGCAGCGGACGGCCCGACTTGGCGACTTGCTCCAGTGTGGGCAGCAGGTCACGGATGTTGGAGATCTTCTTGTCGTACAGCAGCACGAAAGGGTTGTCCAACAGAGCAGCTTGCTTCTCTGGGTTGTTGATGAAGTAAGGGCTCAGGTAGCCGCGGTCGAATTGCATGCCTTCGACGACGTCCAGCTCGTTGTCCAGCGACTTGCCGTCTTCGACGGTGATGACGCCTTCTTTGCCGACCTTGTCCATCGCGTCGGCGATGATCTTGCCGATCGACTCGTCGCTATTGGCCGAGATCGAACCGACTTGAGCGATTTCCTTGGAAGTCGTGGTGGCCTTCGAAGCCTTCTTCAGCTCGGCGACCAGGGCAGTCACTGCCTTGTCGATGCCGCGCTTCAGGTCCATCGGGTTCATGCCGGCGGCCACATACTTCATGCCTTCGCGCACGATGGCTTGTGCCAACACGGTCGCGGTCGTGGTGCCGTCGCCGGCGTTGTCAGAAGTCTTGGAAGCAACTTCCTTGACCATCTGCGCGCCCATGTTCTGCAGCTTGTCTTTCAGTTCGACTTCCTTGGCCACGGACACGCCGTCCTTGGTCACAGTAGGGGCGCCGTACGAGCGCTCCAGCACCACATTGCGGCCCTTAGGACCCAGGGTCACCTTGACCGCATTGGCCAAGATGTTCACGCCTTCAACCATGCGGGCGCGTGCTTCGCCGCCGAAAATTACGTCTTTTGCTGCCATGAAAATATCTCCAAATCTTGAATAAGGACCACGCTCTTACTTGCCAAATCAATTGTTGGGAAGAAAAGCGTAGCGAGCGGCGTGCTGGCTAGGCGGACGGAGCGCAGGAACCGGAGCGTGCTTCAAGCACGTGAGGATTCCGAGCACCGCCCAACGACGCCAGCGCGCCGCGCAGTAGCTTTACTTCTCAACAACGGCGAAGAGGTCTTCTTCGCGCATTACCAGGAGCTCGTTGCCGTCAATCTTGACGGTCTGGCCGCTGTACTTGCCGAACAAAACGCGGTCACCGACCTTGACGTTCAGGGCGATCAGGTCGCCACGGTCATTGCGCTTGCCGTTACCGACGGCCAGCACTTCGCCTTGATCGGGCTTTTCGGCCGCTGCGTCAGGGATGAAGATGCCCGAGGCAGTCTTGGTTTCTTGCTCGAGACGTTTAACGATCACACGATCGTGCAGAGGACGCAAATTCATCACTTCTCCTAGAGAGTTTCGACACTTTGGTTCGAGGCGTTTGGCTCAACCGCACACCCCGTTAAGGGATTTTCGAGATCCGTCCAAAACCGGCGGAACCGGATTTGATGGATCGTTAGCACTCGCTTGGGTTGAGTGCTAGCAAACGAATTATATGGGCGAGTGCAAAGCTTTCAAGCCCCCTTATGCCGCGATATGCACAGGTTTCACCCGCAGCAGGCTCACCAGACCCGCCACCAAGGTCAGCAGCGCCCCGATCCCGAGGGCGAGTCTGGGGGCCGAATCGACCGACGCGACGGTAAATAGCAGCGTCATGATCACCCCACCTGCGGTTTGACCGGTCAGACGGGCGGTCGCCTGCATGCCGCCTGCGGCGCCGGCTCTTTCGCGCGGCGCCGCGAGCAGCATATTGCGGTTGTTCGGCACTTGAAAGAGGCCAAAACCCAGACCGCAAATGATGGTGAAGGGCAGCAAGGTCAAGGCGCTGCCTTGCAGCGGCCACAGCGCGGCAGCGGCGAGCCCCAGCGCAAGGAGGCCGCCGCCCGCGGCGCAAAGCCATGCGGTCGAGATGCGATTGGCGAGATGGCCAGCCACCGGGGCCGCGATTGCCACGGTCAAAGGCCAGGGCGTCATGTACAGGCCGGTCATCAGGGTGTCCTGCCCAAGACTGTGTTGCAAATAGAAAGGGAGTGCCAGCAAGCCCATGGTCATGCCCGCGAAGCAAAAGACCGAGGCCAGCACCGAAATGCGGAATGGGCCCGCGCGCAGAAGGTCGAGCGGAATCAAGGGTGCCGGCTTGGGCATCTCCCGGCGGATCAGCGCCGCCAAGCTGATCGTTGCCACAGCAAAAAGTCCGACGGCCAGCGCAGGCCGCTCCACCAGCAATTCCGCAGCTATTACCAGTGCTGCAAAGACCGCAGCATTCAGCGCCACGCTGAGGCGGTCCAGCGGCCGCGCCGTGCCGGCGAGGTCGGGCAATGCACGACTCGCGAGCAGCACCAGCCCGCCCAGGGGCAGGTTCAAGGCGAATAGCCAGGGCCAACTCGTCAAGGCCAGCAGCATGGCGCCGACCGTGGGGCCGGCCGCCGAGGACAGCGCAACGGCGAGCGCGTTCCAGCCTATGGCCGCGCCGAGCAAGTGCGTGGGAACCGCCAGGCGCAGCAGCGCAATGCCCAGCGCCATGATAGCGGCCCCGCCGAGCCCCTGGAGAAAGCGCGCAGCGACCAGCCAAGCCAAGGACGGCGCAAGTGCGCACAAGGCGGACGCGATCGTGAACAGCGCGACGCCACTCGTGAATACCCGCCGATAGCCCAGGCTTTCTCCAAGTGCGGCGCAGGGCAAAAGGCCCATCACCAAGGCCGTCTGGTAGGCGGTGATGATCCAGACCGAGATGCCCGGCGTCACCTGCAAGGCCCGAGCCATGCTGGGCAGCGCGACGTTGGCGATGGCCGCGTCAAGCACTGCGAGCACCATGGCCGCCAAGACGGCGGCAATTGCCGCCTTGCGCCGTGGCCCCTGCAGACCAGCGCTAGCAGCTTCTGTCTGCGGCTCGCTGATCACAGCAGTCCCTCGGTCCAAACACCGTCTCGCTCGACGTAGCGCGTCACCTGCTTTGCTTGCTGGTCTTCCTTCTTCAGGTCGCGCTCCGTGAAGCGAAACAGCAAGGCGGGCCCGCTCACGCAGCGCGTGTCATGGATGTCTCCGGGCAGATAGGCCTGCACTTGGCCGGGCCGCAGCAGCGTTGAGCCCCGTTTCACCAAGCGGACCTGGCCGTCCGGCTGCTCCAAGCGGGCATAGGTGCCCATCTCGATTTCACCTTGCTGCACTGCGTAGATGACCCAAGCCCGGCCATGGTCGTGGGGTGGCCTGTACAGCCCTGTTGCTTCCGTGTGCGCCAAGAGCACAAAGCCGTGTTCGGGGTCGCGGTACAGCTCCTGCTTGGCCGGGCCATCGCGGTGCAGAGCCGCTTACCAGGGCTCGGTTGAGGGTGCTGTGAGCACGGACTCCAAATGCCCGCGACAAGAGGCGACCACGTAGGTGCTGAGCGGCCCCCAGGCAGACTTGATCCCCGCCATCGATGTTTCAAGCGTATTGCTGTTCATGATTTCTCCTGCAGTTGCGATCGAGCGACCGTCGCTCAAACGCATGGTCAGAAGATAGTCATTCAACAGTGCTGGCGGAAGGCGCATGATTCGCACTCGACACATGCGCCAAACGCCATGTCAGAACCAGCAGCTCATTACCAGCAACCCAGAATCAACACCGCGGAGCCTCAGCTTGGCCAGACCCGATCTCAATTTGCTTTTCACGCTGGACGTGCTGCTCGCCGAAGGCAGCGTGGCGGGCGCTGCCCGGCGCCTGCGCCTGAGCCCGTCGGCGATGAGCCGCGCGCTGGCGCGGCTGCGCGAGGCGACCGGCGATCCGCTCTTGGTGCGCGCGGGTCGCGGCATGGTGGCGTCGCCTCGTGCGCTGGAGCTGCGCGATGCCATTGGCCAACTTGTTCAAGACGCTGAAAGCGCGCTGCGGCCGGCCGGCAAACTCGATCTCGGGCAAGTCGAAAGAACCTTCACGCTGCGGGCCAGCGAGGGCTTTGTGGAGAACTTCGGGGCCAATCTGCTGGCGCGCATTGCATCCGAAGCCCCCGGTTTGCGCCTGCATTTTCTGCACAAGCTGGACAAAGACAGTGGGCCGCTGCGCGATGGCTCGGTCGATCTGGAAACCGGCGTGGTGGACCATGCCATTGGCCCGGAAGTGCGCGCCCAGCGCTTGTTCCGTGACCGTTATATCGGCGTCGTACGGGCGGGCCACCCGTTGAGCGATGGAGAAATCACGCCCGCCCGCTTTGCCACCGCCGCCCATGTTCATGTATCGCGCCGGGACAGCGACAAAGGCCCCATCGACGCCGCCTTGGCGGGCCTGGGCCTGCAGCGACAGATTGCAACCACGGTCGGCGGCTTTGCGGCCGCGCTCGCCTTGGTGCGGGCCACTGACTTGGTCACCTGTGTGCACGAGCGGCACACCGGTGTTTTGTATGCAGGCATGCACAGCTTCGCGCTGCCAATGCCGATCGCGCCGTTCACCGTCTCCATGCTGTGGCACCCGCGCTTGGAAGCTGACCTGACGCACCGCTGGCTGCGAGGCTGCGTTCGGGACGTATGCGCCGAGTAGTCCCGAACATGCAGTCAATGGGGCCGCCGCATCCGATCCTATCGGTAGAGCCCCGAACTGCACAAAGGCGGTGCGAGGCTTATGCTTGCGCAAACAATTTGGGAGGCTGAACTTGGCTGTACTTGGGCGCCCGCCGCTGCTGTGCTTGCTGCTGTTGTCGCAACTTCGCTTGCGGCTCTTGGTGATTTGCTTGCTGCCTATGCTTGGTCTGATGCCTGCAGCACCGGCGGCGGCCAACTCTTTGCACAGCTTGCGCTTCTCGCAATTGCGGGTGGAGGACGGCCTGCCCGGGGGGGCTGTTCTCAGCATGCTGCAAGACAGTCGAGGCTTGGTCTGGCTCGGCACCACGGCAGGCTTGGCGCGCTATGACGGACGCCGCATCAAGTCTTTTTATGCTTACCCGGATCAGGCTGCCACCCTCAGCCATTCTTTGATCGACGCCTTGCTGGAGGATGAGCAAGGCCAACTCTGGATAGGCACTCGGGGCGGCCTGGACCGCATGGACTTGGCCAGCGAGAAGATTCAGCGCCAAGCGATGCCCGAGGAGATGGGTTTGGCCGAGCGGCGAATCCTGGCCTTGGCTCCTGCAGCTGCCGGGCGCTTGTGGGTCGCCAGTGTTGGCGGCCTACTCTTGTTTGACAAGGTAAGCCGGCGATTTATTCCTTGGCAAGCGGGTTCGGATGCGCTGACCCCAGACAGAGGGCCAGCTCGTGCTCTTTTAGCCGACGGCCAAGGCGGCGTCTGGCTGAGTCGCGGTCACCAAGTGCTGCATATTGATTCGGTCGGCCGCGTGCTTCAGCAATTCAGCACCTTGGACGGGCTGAAGGCCTCGTCCTTCGACCCTGTCGATTTGATGGTCAGTCGCTTGGCGCTGGATGGGCAGGGTCGCTTGTGGCTTGGCCTGGCCGGAGGCTTGCAGACCTGGCATGTCCCGGCTGATGGCGCGCCGCCGCAGCCCGACCCCTTGGCCGATAAATTGCAATTGCCGCGTGAACGTGTTTTTGCCATGTTGCTGGACCGGGATCGGGCGATGTGGATTGGCCAGGGCAGCCGGCCAGCGCTGCATCGCTGGCACGAAGGGTCGGAGCAGCTCGAGAGCTTTCAGCATTTGCCGGCGGTTGAAAGCAGCTTGATGGCGGATTCGGTCGGCTCGTTGATGCAAGACCGCAGCGGCATTCTCTGGGTCGGCACCTTGCTGTCGGGAGTCAGTCTGGCGGATTTTGGGGGGCGTCGTTTTGCTGCCTATTTAAGCCTGCCGGGTGATACGGCGAGCCTGTCCAGCGATGTGGTGATGGCGACCGCTTTTTTTGACGGCCCTGAGCATCTGTGGGTGGGCACCTATGGCGGCGGTCTGAATCGCTTGCATCTGCCCAGCGGAGCGACCCAACGCATTGCGAGTCAGGCAATGCCCCTGAGCCATATCAAGGCCTTGTTGCGTGAGCCGGACGGGCGGCTGTGGATAGGCGGCGAGCGCGGCTTGCAGCTCTTTGATCCGAAGAGCCAGCGCAGCCGCACGATCGAGTTGAATCAGAACTCGGCAGCGGCGGCTTCGATCAGCTCGC
The DNA here is from genome assembly GCA_963510335.1 of uncultured Roseateles sp. GTDB lineage: Bacteria > Pseudomonadota > Gammaproteobacteria > Burkholderiales > Burkholderiaceae_C > Paucibacter_A. Next base: position 4,717 of record CAUPEV010000101.1, on the reverse strand, counting down.
TGCTGAGGCTGGACAACGGGGAAGTCTGGGCCGGCAGTTCCAACGGCCTTTACCGCATCGACCGCCAGGGCCGAGTGCACAGTTTCAAGGCCGACGCGAGCCAGAAAGGCGCATTGAGTCATGCGATCGTCGACGCCTTGATGCAAGACCGCGACGGGCGGCTCTGGATTGGCACCAAGGGCGGCCTGCATTTATGGGATCCGCTCACCGAGAGCTTTTTGCGGCCTGTTCAGGGCAATGCCGATCTGCCCAAGCCGGCTGCGTTACAGGTTTACGGCCTGCGCCAAGATGGGGCCGGGCGCATCTGGCTGGTCAGCGAGTTGGGGCTGTTTGAACTGCTGCCCAAATCGCTGACGAAAGGCGCCGAGACTTGGGAGCTGAAATCCTTTGCGGGCGTGCCGGGCATGCCCAGCGGCGGCTTTGAGTCGATTCAAGACGCGCAGTTCAACGGCATTTGGCTGGGCAGCGAGCATGGCTTGACCGAGTTTCAACCCGAACAGGGTTGGGCACGCTTCTACCCCAGCGCCAGCCATTTCGGTGGCGGCTTCAACTTCGGAGCCAGTGCGCGCGCCGCTGACGGAACGCTTTACTTCGGCGGCAAGGGCTTGCTGCGTTTCAGGCCCGAAGCCTTGCGTGACAACGTCCATGCACCCCAAGTCGTGCTGAGCGATTTGCGCGTGTTCAATCGATCCTTGGCACCCGCAGCCTTGCCTGGGGCAGCTTATGCCGGGGAGGCAGGGCAAGCCGGCGCCAGCGGCCCGCCCTTGAGCTTGGCTGACCTGGGCGTCCACGGGCCGCTGCACCGGGCCCGCAAGGTGCACCTGAGTCACCGGGAGGCGATGGTGAGCTTTGAGCTGTCGGCGCTGCATTTCGACAAGAGCCCGCTGCTCAAGCATGCCTGGAAGCTGGAGGGCTTTGATCGCGATTGGATCTATGGCCAAGACAATGTGGGCCTGGCCACCTACACGAACCTGGATGCCGGGCGCTACCGCTTGATGGCCAAGGCGGCCAACCCGGACGGCGTCTGGGGTGAGGCCAGGCAAATATTGGAGGTCGAAGTGCTGCCGCCGTTTTGGCGCACCTGGTGGTGGAACAGCGGGCTGGCGCTGCTGGCCATGTTGACGCTCGGTACGGCCTACCGCATGCGCGTGCGCGGCTTGCACCGGGCTCGTACGCAACTGGAGCAAGAGGTGGCGGCGCGCACGCAAGAGCTGCAGCAGCAGACGCGCCAATTGGCGCAAGAAAAGCAAATCGCCTTGACGCAGACAGCGCTGGCCTTGCAGTCCAGCGAAGCCGCCGAGCGGGCACGGCACGACATCACGCTGCTGAGCGAAATCGGCCGCCAGCTCACGTCCTCGCTGGATGTGGGCTCGATTCAGAACACGCTCTATCAGCAGGTGGGCCAGCTGATCGAGGCCGCCGTGTTCGGGCTGGGGCTGGTCAATTGGAAGGCCGGTACTTTGGTGTTTGACTTCGTCATGCATAGCGGCGAAGCCTGCAAGCCCTATGTGCGCAGCCTGTCCGCCGTCGAGATGCCGGCAGTGCAGACCGTGTTGCAAGGCAAAGAGATGCTGGTCGATCAGATCGAGCGCGATAGCCGTGTGCTTTACAACCAGGAAGGTCCCAGCCGGATCCAGTTGCAAACCGGAGCCGATCCGGCGGCGGTGCATTCAGGCATTTATGCGCCCATGGTCTTGAAGGGCCAGGTGGTCGGGCTGCTCTTTATGCTGAGCGAGCGCAGTCATGCTTTCACGACCAATGATCTGGCGATTTTGAGCACCTTGGGTGCCTATGCGGCCGTGGCGCTCGATAACGCCGATGCCTACCGTCAATTGCAACTGACCCAGACCCAGTTGGTCGAGCAGGAGAAGATGGCCGCGCTGGGGGCTTTGGTGGCCGGCGTCGCGCATGAGTTGAATACGCCCATAGGCAACAGCTTGTTGATGGCCAGCACCTTGCTGGACCGCGGCCGCGAGTTCTCCCGGCATGTGAGCGAGGGCGGCTTGCGGCGCTCGGAGTTGGATCAGTATTGCCAAGCCAATCAAGAGTCGGGCGAATTGCTGGTACGCAGCTTGCAGAGTGCGGCCGGCTTGATCACCAGCTTCAAGCAGCTGGCGGTAGATCAAACCTCGGAGCAGCGCCGACCGTTTCAGTTGCAGACCTTGTGCCGAGAAATCGCGCAAACGCTGGGCAATCGCTTGCGCCGTGACCAGCATGAGCTGCGTCTGGATGTTCCGCCAGATTTGGAGTTGGACAGCTTTCCGGGCCCCTTGGGTCAAGTGCTGAGCAATTTGATCCTCAATGCGCTGATTCACGGTCTGGACGGCCGCCGTGAAGGGCTGCTGACGCTGCAGGCCAGCGCGCTGGGCGATGCACAGATCAAGATCAACTTCAGCGACAACGGCCGCGGCATCAGCGCAGCCAACCTGGCCCATGTATTCGAGCCCTTCTTCACCACCAAGCTCGGCCAGGGCGGTAGCGGTTTGGGCCTGCATATCAGCTACAACATTGTCAGCTCGGTGCTGGGCGGCAGCATCACGGTCAGCAGTGAGCCAGGCGCCGGAGCGCATTTCGAGATCATCATCCCGAAAGTGGCGCCATAGCAGGGGTCGATAATCCGACGCTTTGCCTGTTCCCCATGCTGACCCTTCAAACCGCGCTGACCTTTTTTGCCCTGGCCCTGCTCTTGGGCTACACGCCGGGGCCGGACAACGTCTTTGTGTTGATTCAGTCGGCCACCCATGGCCGACGTGCCGGTTTCTATGTGGTGCTGGGCTTGTGCACCGGGTTGATGGTGCATACCTTGGCGATCGCCCTGGGGCTGGCGGCGGTGTTTGCCGCCTCGGCCACGGCCTTCACCGTCTTGAAGTTGCTTGGCGCCGCCTACCTGGCCTATTTGGCTTATCAGGTGCTGCGCGCACCGGTCGGGCCGCTGGCCAATCAGGCGCAAGCCCGTATGAGCCCTCTGAAGATGTATGGGCGCGGCGTGCTGATGAATTTGAGCAACCCCAAGGTGGTGTTTTTCTTTCTGGCGCTGCTGCCGCAATTCGTCAACGCGGCCCAAGGTGCGGTGGCCTGGCAGATCGCGCAGCTGGGGCTGATCTTCATCGTTGCCACGCTGATCTCGTTTGGCTCCATCACCTTCTTTGCCGGCGCTGCGAGCCGCGTGCTGAAGCGCTCGACCCGTGCGCAACAAGGCCTGAACTGGCTGGCCGGCACGGTCTTCATCGGCTTGGCCTTGCGGCTGGCGCTGGCCGAGCGCTGAATCGTTCAGATCAGCTTGGGCATTTGCATCAGAGCCTGCCCCATCTGAATCCTCGCGCCGGTTTCGATGCCAGGGCTGAGAGTGAAACCCTTGGGGGCGAACACGATGATGGTCGAGCCATGCTGGAACCAACCCATCTCTTCGCCCTTCTTGAATGAGACTTTGCAGGGCAGCTCGTTGGCGCCTTTGTAGTCGACATGCAGCAAGAGGTCGAGGAAATGCAGTCGCAGGCTGGCTACCAAGATGGCGGCCACCGGCACGATCGCGATCGGCTCGCCGGTTTTCAGCCTTGATCGCAGCACCGCCCGCTCATTGCGGCAGAACAGGCGCTCGACCCGCTTGAGTGCAATCGGGTTGACGTTCCAGGTGTCGCCGGCGATATGGGTCACATGCTCGACCGTGCAGTCTTGTGGCGCGTGAAAGCGGTGGTACATCGCCGAGGTCAGGCGCAGCGTGACAAACATGCCGTCTTGAAACGCGGACGTATCTTGCGTAGGCCCGAACAGGTCTTGCATCGCATAAGGAAAGCCCTTGGCTTGAAAGAGCTGACGGCCTTCGACCTGGCCACAAGCGCCGACGATGGCGTCGCAGGGGCTGCTCAAGACGTTCTCGGCCATGTCAACTCGGCGTGCACCCGCCACCAACTCACGCGTGAAGCAGTCGTGCAGGCTGTCGAACTTCTGTTTCTTGGCGTCACTCAGGTCGAGATCGGTGAACAGGCGCCAGATCGCGATCGAAGCGCGGGCCAGCAGCGGATGGCGAATTTGACTGAACTTGCCCATCAGCCGGGTCAGGGCGATGCGCGGAATCCGGTTCGTCAGCAAGAAGTTCAGATCCTCCTGTTGGAGCATCTTTCGCAGGGAAATTGTCATATTCACGAGGCTGTCAAGCAGCGCTGATTAGATAGAGGGACTGGACTACTGAATACGTCATGGAACAAACATCGACTTTTGCGCTTTCCGCCCTGGCTTTGGCGGCCTTGGCCTGGACGCTGCCACGCGCCAAGCGGCGTTTGGAGTTGTCGCGCGCCAAGCACCGCTCGCTCGCCGGCCACTCGCGCATGGCCAAGCGCCTGGCCGGTTTCATTCCCGGCTATGCCTATGGCGAAGCCCGGTTTTTCAATTCCGACGCCGCTCCGGCCGAGGTCGTGAGTCGCCGCCGCATTGGCTTCAAGCGCCTGAGCGAGACCTTTGCCCAACGCTATGCCAAGAGCATCGCGATGACGGCGCGCGCTCGCGAAGGGATTTCCGATCTGCAATTCACTGGCAGCTATCGGGTGCCGTTCCAATACAGCCCCTATCTGCGCGAGCATCTGAAGACCGGCAGCTTCTTGCAGGCTTCTTCCGGCGTGCAAGTGGTGGACTTGGACGGCAATGCCTTTTATGACCTGACCGGCAGCTACGGCGTCAATGTCTTTGGCTATGACTTCTACCGCGACTGCGTGGACGAAGG
>CAUPEV010000100.1:0-16894 GCA_963510335.1 uncultured Roseateles sp. | reverse complement strand
TCACTGAGGCCCCGCCCGGCTGCCCGACCCTGCACGGCGCCGGCCAGAACCTGATGACCGGTGGCATCGACCCACACACACATATGCAGCTGCCCTTTATGGGCACGGTGACGATGGATGACTACTTCAGCGGCACAGCGGCGGCCCTGGCCGGCGGCACCACGTCCATCATCGATTTCGTCATCCCCAATCCCCAGCAGCCTCTGCTGGAGGCCTATCAAACCTGGCGGGGCTGGGCCGAGAAGTCGGCCGCCGACTACGGCTTTCATGTCGCCATCACCTGGTGGGGCGACAGCGTGCACGCCGATATGGCCACGCTGGTGCAGCAAGAAGGTGTCAACAGTTTCAAGCACTTCATGGCCTACAAGAACGCCATCATGTGCGATGACGAAACCTTGGTGAACAGCTTCAAGCGTGCGCTTGAACTCGGCGCTATGCCGACGGTGCATGCCGAGAACGGCGAGCTGGTCTATCTGCTGCAGCAAGAGGTGGCCAAGATGGGCATCACCGGCCCCGAGGGCCACCCGCTGTCACGCCCGCCGATGGTCGAGGCCGAGGCGGCCAACCGCGCGATTGCGATCGCCGAGGTGCTGGGCACGCCGATCTACATCGTGCATGTCTCTTGCCAAGAGACCGTTGACGCGATTGCCAGAGCCCGCTCGCGTGGCCAGCGGGTCTACGGCGAGGTCTTGGCCGGCCATTTACTGATCGACGACAGCGTCTACCGCCACCCCGACTTCGCCTTTGCCGCCGCCCATGTGATGAGCCCGCCGTTTCGCCCCAAGGTGCACCAGGAAATGCTCTGGCGCGGTCTGCAGGCCGGCAATTTGCACACCACGGCGACCGACCATTGCACGTTTTGCGCGACGCAAAAGGCGGCCGGGCTTGAGCACTTCGCCAAGATCCCGAACGGCTGTGGCGGCGTCGAGGAGCGCATGGCGGTGATCTGGGATGCCGGCGTCAACAGCGGGCGCCTGACGCCGTCCGAGTTCGTCGCCATCACCTCGGCCAATACCGCCAAGCTCTTCAATATCTACCCGCAAAAAGGCTGCATCACCGAGGGCGCCGACGCCGATCTGGTGTTGTGGGACCCGCAGGCGACGAAGACGATTTCGGTCAAGACGCAGCGGTCTTTGGGCGACTTCAATATCTTCGAGGGCCGCCAGGTGCGCGGCCTGCCCAGCCACACCATCAGCCAAGGCCGCGTCGTCTATGCGCAGGGCAATTTGCGCGCGGTGGCCGGCGCCGGCCGCTATGTCAAACGGCCGGCCTTCGGGCCGAACACCAAGGCGGCGCTGCTGCGCACGCAAGACCTGACCCCGACCGCCGTACCGCGTTGATTGATGAAAGCATCGAATCATGAATCGCAAAGACTTGCGAATCAATGGCGAGCGGCTCTGGGCCGCGCTGATGGAGCTGGCGCAGATCGGTGCGACACCCAAGGGCGGCGTCTGCCGCTTGGCGCTGACCGAGCTGGACCGCCAGGGCCGCGACTTGGTGCTGGGCTGGGCGCGCGAGGCCGGCATGACGGTGACGATCGACCAAATCGGCAACGCGTTTATGCGCCGCCCTGGCCGCAACAATGGTCTGCCCCCGGTGATGACCGGCAGCCATATAGACACGCAACCGACCGGCGGTAAATTCGACGGCAATTACGGCGTGCTGGCCGGCCTTGAGGTGGTGCGCACCTTGAATGACGCCGGCATAGAAACCGAGGCGCCGATCGAGGTCGCGTTCTGGACCAATGAAGAAGGTTCGCGCTTTGTGCCGGTGATGATGGGCTCTGGCGTGTTTGCCAAGGCCTTCACGCTGGAAAAGGCTTATGTCGCCACCGACACCGAGGGCCTGACGGTCAAGGCTGAGTTGGAGAAAATCGGCTATATCGGCAGCGAAGTGCCCGGCGCCCACCCCATAGGCAGTTACTTCGAGACCCATATCGAGCAGGGCCCGGTGCTGGAGGATCACGACATCACCATCGGCGTGGTCACCGGCGTGCTGGGCATCAAATGGTATGACTGCACGGTCACCGGCATGGAAGCCCATGCGGGGCCGACGCCGATGGCGCTGCGCAAAGACGCGCTGCAGGTCGCCGCCCAGCTGATGCTGGAGGTGGTGGCGGTTGCGCACAGGCACCCACCGAACGGTCGCGGCACGGTCGGCATGGTGCAGGTGCATCCGAACAGCCGTAACGTGATCCCCGGGCGGGTCAAGTTCAGCATCGATCTGCGCAATAGTTCGGACGACTTGGTCGAGGCGATGGACGCTGACATCCGCGCTTGTGCCGAGCGCTTGGCCACCGCGAGTGGTTTAGCTATCCAGATCGATCTGGTCTCGCATTACCCGGCCCAGCCTTTTCACGCCGACTGCATCAAAGCGGTGGCCCAGGCGGCCACGGACCTGGGCTATTCGCAGATGCCGGTGGTCTCGGGAGCCGGCCACGACGCCGTCTATATGGCGCGTTTGGCGCCGTCCGGCATGATTTTTATTCCCTGCAAGGACGGCATCAGCCACAACGAGATCGAAGATGCCAAGCCGGCCCATCTGGAAGCCGGCTGCAATGTGCTGCTGCACGCGATGCTGGCGCAGGCGGGGCTTGTGGCGGCCTGATGCCGTCCGGCCAAGGCGCCGTCAATCGTGTCCATTGCCTTTGTTCTTGCCCTTGCCATTGCCATGGCCTTGTTCGCCGCGGTCATGGCCTCGGTCATGATCACGGTCATAACCCTGATCTCTACCTTGATCACGTCCCTGCTCCCGCCCTTGATAGCGCGGCACATAGACATCGCGGTACCAGTCGTCCCGCACAAAGTAGACGTTCTGACCGCAGGCTCCGTAGTGCTTGCAATGCTTGCGCCAGTTCTTTTCATGCCCCGGTGACACACGCAAATAGATCGGCGCTTGGCGCACTCTGACATGTTCGATGATGACCGGCTGCTGATAGATCAGGCGCGGCTGCGGCATATTGCCGATGTCGATATGGCCATAGAAGCCAGGCTGACCGACGCTGATTGAAACACCCACATCGGCGGCTTGAGCCGAAGCTGCCATCGAGCCACACAGACCGCTAAAAACTGTCAAAAGAACTATTCGCTTCATGTCCGGCTCCAAGAGTTAAGCGCTGATCGCCAGATCACTTAACGCGCAAGCCGGCGCCGGCGTGCACCGACTTTACGTCTTGACACAAAGCCGAAAAGCCGCTGAACAGACGAAGCAAGGGCCTGGGCTGATGTAAATCAAGCCAGGCCCTTCGATTCGTTCAGCGAGACCGGCGCGAACGCCAGCCTCCTTGCGACAGCGTCACAAACTCAAGCTGCAGCTACGACCTTGCGCACGCGGCGCTTGGCGGCCACCACGGTGCTGTCGGCACCTTGCTTGACCGCCGCGACCTTCTTGGGTGCTGCGGCCACTTGCGCCTCAACGCTGCTGACCAGAGTGCGCTTCGTGCGCACGGCGGTCTTGCTGGCAGACTTGCGCACGCTCTTGACGGTCACCGAAGCGCCAGCCAAGCGCGACAAACGCCCGGCACCTTCAACCAGACCGGCCGACACCGCCAATGCGGCGCGCGCGCCAGGCATGCTCAGGCGTGCAGCCGTGCTCAGACCGCGGGCGAGCAAGGGGTTCTTGACCTTGGCACTGAAACCGGCCACGCGGGCGACCCCAACGCGGGCCTTGGCTGTGCTGGTCTTGATGGCCCGCTCGCTGCCGCTGCTGAGCTTGCTCACGCCGCCGTCGATGATCTCGCTCAGGCTGTCGCGCAACTGAGTCAGGGCTTCGGTCAAGTTCGGCGCCACTTTGACACTGCGGCTGTAGACCTGCGCTTGCAGACCTTCATTGACGCCATCGAGAAGACGGCTGCTGCCGGCGCGATAGGCCTTGACCGTCAGGCTCGCGGCGCGGGCGTAGTTGTCAATGGTTGCAAGGGCGGTGGTGCTCAGGTTTTGCTTGTTCATGTTTGGCTTTCTCAAAGGGTTCAATGAAGCTCGCCAATATTTCTCAGCAAACGAGAATCTTCTTTCTCGAGCACTGCACCGGCGATGAAGCTAGTTTCCCGGCAAAGCCCTAGAGAGCGATACCCAAATCCGGCCTGTTAGCGCGACATTCCTAGAGCTTGCTCTCGAATTCCGTCAAGCCTCCAGATGGCGAGCAAGGGCAGCGAGATGGCCTCAAGCCCTAAAATGCGCGCCCGCCTCGCCTTAGATCCAAATCTGCCCATGACCATCACCGTCCTCGAAGAACTGCGCATTTACATCGACCCCTTGACCCCCGAGGAGCACCAAGCCTTGGAGCGCAGCATCCTGAGCGAAGGCTGCCGCGACGCGCTGGTGCTGTGGGGCGACATCCTGGTGGACGGCCACAACCGTTACGGCATCTGCCAACAGCATGGCCTGCCCTTCAACACGGTGCAAAACACCCGCTTCAAGTCCATGGAAGACGTGCACCTGTGGATGATTGACCAACACCTGGGCCGGCGCAGCCTGTCGGACTTCCAGCGCGGCGTGTTGGCGCTGCGCAAGAAAGAAATCACCTCCGACCGGGCGCAGGCCGCTGTTGCCGCGCTGGCCGAGGCCGGTGCCGGCATTGGCTCGGAATTCGCGTCCGAGATTAGCGCTGACGCACAAGCCGCAGCTAACAACGATCAGCCGCTGACCAGCCGCGAAGGCGTTGCAAAAGCCGCCCGCATCAGCAGCAATACCGTGGTGCAAATCGAGAAGATTCAAAAAAGCGCTGCGCCTGAGCTGGTGCAGGCGGTCAAGGCCGGCACGATTTCGATCAATGCTGCCGCGGCCGTCTCAAGCCTGGGACACGATGAGCAGGTGGCGGCAGTCGCCGGCGGCAAAAAGGAGTTGCAGCAAGCCGCCAAACGCGTGCGGGAGAGCAAATCCGGGGGCCGCGCGCCCAAAGCCGAGGCCACGGCCGAAGGCGCCAACGGTAGCGAGGACGGCGCGCCTGGCGATGCTGACCAACGCAATCGCGAAGCACAGCTGCAGCTGCTGCAAAGCACAGTGGCAGAGCTCAGCGCAGAAAACAAGGCCCTGAAAGAACAGGTGCGCAGCCTGCAAGATCAGCTGGCGCTGTTGCAGCAGAGTTAAGCCGCTACAGTCAGGCCCAGCGCAAGATGCTCTTGCGCTGAAATAATGGGTGATTTGCAGGCCAGCCAAACCGCCAGGATGAGGCTGATTCAATCTGCAGCAGTGGTATCAATCTGCACGGAAGCTAGGCATAGATGGACAGCAGCGATCTCGAAGCCGAAAACTTAAGGCTGCGCCAGCAGTTGGCCTCGCTGTTGCGCGAAGCTCGCAATAACGAAGACAAAATGCGGCGCTTTGAGCAACTCGAGCACCGCTTGATCGGTGCGCGCTCAATGGCCGAGTTGCTGCGCCTGCTGCTCAATGAGTACCGCCAGAGTTTTGGCATCGACAGCGTGACGCTGGCCTTGCTCGACCACGACCAAGAAACCAGCGCCATGCTGGAAGCCGAGCGGCCGCGCGAAGACCAAGTCGAACGCGCCCAACTCGACGGCTTGACACTGCTTCACAGCCTGAGCCCCATCGAAGCGCTGTTCAAGGATTTGGCGCGCCCAAGCCTTGGCCCCTTCAATGAAGCCATGCACCGGCCGCTATTCGGCACGCCCTCGCCCGCCCTGGCCTCCGTGGCGCTGCTGCCCTTGAGCCGCCACGGCGAGCTGATCGGCAGCCTGCACTTTGGCAGCACCGATCCGGGGCGCTATGAGCGCGCGGCCGGCACGCAATTGCTGGAACGGCTGGCGGCGATTGTCTCGGTCTGCCTGGACAACGCCATGAACCATGAGCGCCTGAAGCGGGCGGGCCTGACCGATATGCTGACCGGCGTGCACAACCGGCGCTATTTTGAGCATCGCTGCCAGATCGAGGTCAGTCAGGCGCGCCGCTATCAGCATGATCTGGCTTGCTTGTTCCTCGACCTCGATCATTTCAAGTCCGTCAACGACCGCTTCGGCCATGCCGCCGGTGACACTGTGCTGCAGGGCATCGCGCACATCATTCAGTCGCAGCTGCGTGCCGGTGACACCGTGGCCCGCTTCGGCGGCGAAGAGTTCGTGATCTTGCTGCCGCAAGCGCCGGCCCAACATGCGCGGGACATCGCGGAACGCATCCGCCTCAGCATCGCGGCCAAGCCTTTGGCCCTGCCCCATGGCGAGAGCATCGCCGTCAGCGTCTCGATTGGCCTGGCCATGCTGCCCTCAGGCCATCTCAGCGGCGAATCTGCGGGGCTGACCCAGCAGTTGGTCAGTGCCGCCGATCAAGCGCTCTACCGCGCCAAAGAAGCGGGTCGCAACAAGGTGGTTTGCGCGCGCGACCCGCGGGAAGAACGATCCCAGATGACTCAGCCCTGAGCGAAGTCAAGGGCGAGCCGCTTTCAGCGCAAGCGCCGCTCCCACACCGGGCCGCCATCATCAATACGCACATGCTGGGAGAAGCCGAACCCGCTCGCTCTCAGGGCCTCTGCCGCCACCGCGCTCGAGGCACCGCAACGCCCCATCGCAGCTTGTGCTGCGTCATTGATGAAGGACAGATACAAGGTCTGACGCGGTAGCAGCGCCGCCAGATGGCTGCGCCATGCATCGCCATACTTGAGCTGCGCGGCCAGCGGGTCACCGGCATAGAAATGCGCTCCCAGGCCTTGCCAAAAAGGCGCATGGCCTGCCCCGTCGAGCAAGCCTCCAAGCTCAACGATCAAGAACTCTCCAAATCGCTGCGGCTGCGCTTGAATGCGCTGCATGGCCGCTTCAATCAAAAGAGTCAGACAGTTGAGCTGAGTCTGGGCGGGCAAAGCCGGTGCACAAGCCAGATCAGCCAGCTCGCTTTCACCACTGTGGTCATTGCCGAGCAAAAGCGTGGTTTGGGCACGCAACAAGCCCAACTCGGCCGCGGCATGCACCACGCGGCCGACGTGGTAGCTGTAGCGCGGCAGGGCGAGACCCAGATGTTCGATCAGGCGCAAGCAGGCCTGCGGTGCGCCAGTGTCAGCATCAGCGAGGATCAGCCACTCACCTTCGGCCTTGGCCAGCGTAGGCGCCACGCCGGTCTGATTGCGCCAGCCGGCCATGCACTCGGCATCACTGGCCAGCCAGCCACGCAGCGTTAAACGGGGATTGTTCTGGGCTTGCATCATGACCGACTCCGCTCGACCATCTCGGGCCACAAGGGCGTCACCAGCAAGCTGGCAGCACCGTCCAACAAAGCCAAGCGTTCGAGCACCTCATGGTCTGGCGGCAAAGCCTGCGCTGCAGCGGCAATCTCGGTCAAGACCGCGCGAAAGCCTGCCCGCTCGCCATTCACCGCCAAATGCCAAACCGAAGGGCCTGAAGGGGCAGCAGAAGCAAAGCCAAGGCTTGCGCCATTTCCACTCACCGCTTGCGCCTGTACGCTGAGCCTGCGCGCCAGGCGCACGCTGCGCAACAAACCCAAATTGGCCTCCACGGTCGGGCCGCCGTCAAAGATGTCGATATAGGTGTCGGCATCAAAGCCTTCGTCTTGCAAGATAGAAAAAGGCAGCTCCCCGACCGGGTGCAGTTGCCCAATCGCCCATTGCGCCGCTTCGGGCAGCAAAGGAACATAGATAGGCGAATGCGGCATCAAGTCGGCGATGAAGGCCTTGTTGCGCCCGCCCGCCAGGACTTCAGCCTGCGGATAGTCCATGTCAAAAAAGCGCCGCCCCACGGCATCCCAAAAGGGACTCTGGCCGGCTTGATCGGCCAAGCCCGGATTCTCTGCGGCAATGCGGTCATTGAAACGCTCGGCGAATTGCAGAATGAACAGCAATCTTGCCCGCGACAAAAGCTGCGGCGCCGCGCCTTGGGCATAGGCCGGCTCGATGTAGAAAGAGGTCAAAAGCGTGTAGCCACTCAAGTCATGGCACAGGTGCAAGGTGTGCAGGCGATTGCTGACCCCCAGCGCCGCGCTGGCGTGCACGACAAACTCATTGCGATAGCTGTAGAACCGGTCGTGAAAGCCGGCGCTGGCGGCAATACCGCTGGTGCCAACCACCTCGGCGCGCGCCCTGTCCTCCAGCACAAACAGATAGGTTTCTTCGCCGCTCGCATCGTCAAGGCTGGCAAAGGCCTCGAGCGAACGCTCGATGCGCGTACGCAGCTTGGCTTGGTCGTTAGGCAGGGAGCTGATGCCATGTTCGCTGGCGGCAGCGATGCGCTCCAGCGCCGGCAAGTCGCCCAAGGCGACCGGGCGCAGCAGCAAATCTCGGGGGTTCATGTCGGGTCTCCAGCAGGTCGGCGCCAGGCGATGGCACGCAGGCTGCGCTCATCGCGCGGTGTTTTGTCGAAATGCGCCTTGTAGGCATTTGAAAAATGAGGGCCGGACGAAAAGCCGCAAGACAAGCCGATTTGCAAAATCGACTGGCCGCTTTGCTGCAGCAAGCGCCGCGCCCGGTTCAGGCGCAGCTCCAGGTAATAGCGCGAAGGCAAGGCGTTCAAATGCTGCTTGAACAGGCGCTCCAACTGGCGGCGCGACACGCCGACCAAGCGCGCCACATCCTCGGTGGGCAGCGGCTCGGCCAGATTGGCCTCCATCAGGCTGAGCGCTTCGGCCAGCTTGGGGCTGCCGCCGCGCTGCTCGGCGACCGGGCGGCGCTGCCGCTCGTCGCGCCCGCGCGCGCGCTCCAGGCCAAGCCTCAGGGTCAGGTCTTGCGCCAGCCGCTCGCCATGCGTGCGGCCCAGCCAGGCAATCATCAAATCAAGGCTGGCGCTGCCGCCTGCGCAACTCAGGCGCTTGGCGTCGGCATTGATCTCCCAGACATTGCCGCTCCACACCACGTCAGGGAATTCATCCTGCAAAGCATCCGCGAGATGAGCATTGACAGTGGCGCGCTCGGCGGCCAGCAAGCCGGCCTCAGCCAAGACCGCGCTGCCGCCATCGACGCCGGCCAAAGCCACACCCGCCGCCGCCTGTTCGCGCAACCATTCCAGCAGCGCCAAACTCGGCATGGCGCCTTCGCCGCTGAGCAAAAACACCGCATGCCAAGCCGATTGATCGGCCTGATCCGCATGATCCGTGAACGCCAGAGTGGGCAAGGCGAGCGGGCCGCAGCTCACCGCGCCGCCCTCCGGCGAGCGCAGCTCGGCCACATAACGCGCATCCACTTGCAAGTCATTGACGGCCTGCAAAGCCTCCAGCACGCCGGCCAGCGCCAATAGCGAGCAACCCGGCAGCAGCAGCACCGCGCAAGGCCGCAGCTCGGCCAAGGCAGGCTGCGCATCCGCAAAAGTTGGGCTGAGGCTATTCACCGCTGCACTGTAATTCAGACACAGTCATGTCTCGCCTCATTGCCAATTGATCATCGAAGGCACGGCCAGCAAGGCCAAGGCCATCACCAAATACATCAGCTGCAGCGGAATCATCCAGCGCGCCCATTTGGTCCAGGGAATGCCGGCCAGGGCCAAGACACCGACCGTGATGCCAGAGGTTGGGATCACCGGCGTGGTCAGCTCACCGAACTGGAAGGCCAGGATGGCGGTCTGCCGACTGACGCCAACCAGGTCGGCCAGTGGCGCCATGATGGGCATGGTCAGCGCGGCCTGGCCGGTGCCGGAATGGATGAAGAAATTGATCACCGATTGAATCAGGAACATCTTTTGCGCAGAAAAGATCGGGCTGCTCGATTCAACCAGGGGCACCAGCGCATGCAACATGGTGTCGATGATGTGGCCGTCGCGCATCAGCACGACGGTGGCCTTGGCCAGCGCAATCACCAAGGCGGTGCTGACCAGGTCCTTGGCGCCCGCCATGAAGCTGGCCACAAACTCATCGGCATTCAGGCGGCCGACCAGCCCGACCGTGACGGCCATCAGCAAGAACAGCGCGGCGATCTCTTCGATGTACCAGCCGAACTTGACCACGCCAAAAATCATCACCGCCAGCGTGGCCACGAACAGGCTCAGCACCAGCTTGTGGCGCGCCGTCATGCCGGCGAAGTTTTCAAAATCGGCAGACTTCAGCTCTTTGCGTTTTTCCTCGTCCATCTCGAAACAAGGGCTCAGCTCGGGTGTGCGCTTGATGCGTGCCGCGTACCACATCAGGAAGGCAATCGTCAGCGTGGTGGCGATCGCCCAGCAGATCAGCCGATAGCCGATGCCAGAGAACATCGGCACACCGGCAATGCTTTGCGCCACACCCACATTGAAGGGGTTCAAGAAGGCGGTGGCGAAGCCGATCTGCGAGCCGACAAAGGGAATAGCCACGCCGACAATGCTGTCGTACTTGAGCGCCAAGGCAAGCGGAATGAAGATCAGCACAAAGGGAATCGCCTCCTCGGCCATGCCAAAGGTGGCGCCGCCGAGTGAGAACATGGTCACAAAGACCGGGATGATGGCCACCCTCACCCAGGCAGAGTGGGTATGCGCTTTGGCGACCGACTTGATCATCGAGTCAATGGCCTCGGTGCGTTGCAAGACCGAAAACGCACCGCCGACGATCAACACAAAACCGATGATCAGCGCCGCTTCAACAAAGCCCTTGATGGGCGCCATCATCAGTGCGGCCGGCCCTTGCGGATTGCTGGCCACCTGGTGAAAAGAGTCGGCAACGATGACGGTCTTGCCGTCTATCAGCTGCGTGTCGTACTTGCCGCCGGGCACCACCCAGGTCGCCAGCGCGATCAGCGCCAACAAGCTGAACAGCAAGACAAATGTGTTGGGAAATTTTAGTTTTGACATGGACTTCAATGCAGTAAATAGTCAGAGCGACAGCAGCTTGCCGCTGCGAAAAGCTTGGGCGCCGGCGACTTTGCACACGCGCGTGCCGGCACTGGCATAACGCCTTGAGACCCTGGCAAAGAGACGCCCAGACACCGTGGCGTACAGCATGCTGCGTTGATCGGTCAGAGGGTCGATGACCTCAGCCACCGCCTCGCCGGCGCTGACCATATCGCCGGGCGCCTTGCAGAACACCAGGATGCCGTTATGCGGCGCGGTCACGGGCTCCACACCCTCCAGCGGCGTGGCCTCGCACAGCGGCGCCAGGGCGGCAAATTCGGCCTCTGCAGGCCCTTCGAGATGGCCGTCAATATGGCCGGCTTGACGCAAAAATTCCAGCAAGGCACGCGCATCTTGATCTGCCATCTCCGGCTCGACTTGCAGCTCGCCGCGCAGCTCCACTGTGGCCGCGAAACAGGCCAAGGGCACCGGCCTGTGGGGGCCGAAATGCGCGGCCAGCTCCCACCAGACGCGGGCGACGGTTTCGTCAAAGGGGTCATCGCCCGAGGCCATTGAGAGCAGCAAGGCCTGGGCGCCCAGCAGCCGCGCCAAGGGCCGCGCAGCCTCGGCCAGCGGTGTGCCGGTGTAGACATGCATGACGGCTTGGTTGTCACAGTGCAGGTCGAGCACGATGTCGGCATCCATCGCCAGCGTTTGCAGGATTTGCTTGAGCCGCTCGGTCTCTGTATGGGTCTGTGCGGCCGGCCCATCCACCAGCAATTCCAGGCAAGTCGAGCGAATCAGTCGGCGGTTCTCAATCGCATCCGCGCCCAACAAGGGCTCCAGCAACGGAATCAGCTCAGCCGTCAAATGCCGATAGTTGCGGTTGAAGTTGATACCCGTGGCCATGTCGAAGCGGCCGCACAAGACACCTTGCATCTCTTGCGACAGCCCGATGGGATTGGCCATAGGTACCAGCACAATTTCACCGCCGATCAAACCTGCAGCCTCCATTGCCGACAAGCGCTCGCGCAGCGCTTGCGCCACCAACATGGGCGGTACCTCGTCGGCATGCAGGGAAGCTTGGATATAGGCTTTGCGGCCTGTTTCGCAGCGGCCGAAATGCAGGCTGCGCAACTGCCGGGCGGTGCCGGCACTGGCAAGCGTCAGGGGGTGCAATTGGGTTTGCATCAAATGTCCAGTCAAAGCTTGGGCCTAGCCCGGCTGAGGCGCCGAGGCAGGAAGAATTCGTTTGAGGCTTGCGTGGCAGGCTAGCGCGCGCTGTTCAAGGGCGTGTAGAACGGCCGTTTGATCACGATCGGCTGCACATCCAGCCGCAAGCGCAGCACCGTGTAGTCTTCGCCGCCCATCGCGGCGCTGAACCAGCCATGGGTGCCTTCACCCTTGTGCAAGCGGAACTCAAAGCCCAGATCGGCTTGGCCGTCAACACTGGTGCCCCCCTTGCTGGCACCATTGAAAGCCACGCCGAGCAGCTCGGCATGCGGGCTATCGAGCAGATGGCTCATCGCGTTGACGATCGTGGTGTCGCCCAAGATGTCCAGGAAGAAAGGCTGATTGCTGAAGAAGGGCTTGAAGTCGGCAGCCTTCGGGTCAATCAAGTGGCCGCTGAGCTTTTTCGCGGATGGCGTGGTCAGCCCATTTGCGAAGTTATGCCTGTCGCCCCGGTCCAGATAGCTGAGCTGCGCATTGCGAATATTGAAAGCGCTCGGTTTGGGGTCGCTGCTGGCCTGGCTGAGATCCACTAGCAGCACGCCTTTGGCGCCCAGCACCTCCATCTCCTCGCCATGCAGCAGGGCAGCGCTGTTCTCTTCGACGCCCAGGCCCAGCTTGTAGCCTTCGGCCTGCATCAGCGGCAGCATGCGGCCGATGCGGCCGCGCTTGAGGAAATGCTGGTCGACAAACAAGTTGGGGCCGACAAAGCCCAGCCCGCGGTCAATCTCCTTGCCGCGGCGCAGATGGCCCTTCATCACCTGCAGTGCATCTTGTGCGTCGCGGAACATCGTCGTGCTCATGATGGCCGCGCCCGCGCTGGTGCCGGCCACCACACCGCCGCGATTGAAGACCGACCAGATCGCCTTCAGCATCGCTGTGGGTTCACCGCTTGGCTGCAAGCTGTCGACGATCAACTCCTGCGCGCCGCCGGAGAAGAACACGCCTTGCGAAGCAGCCACCTTGGCCAGCAAGGCGGGATCATTGATATTTGCCTGCAAGTCAATGCCCTTGAGACGCGGCGCCACCGGAATCGCCTCGGCGCGCGCGCCCTGGGCATTCAAGGCCGCGACGATCTGAGCCGCGCTGCGCTCAGGGTTGGCCGCCGCAGTGGCAAACACCGCAAAGCGCGCGCCCGGGCCGCCGGCCGCATCGACGATGCGCTTCCAGACCGCATCGTTGTCGTACTTCAGAGCGCCACCAATGATGATGGCCGTGCCGGCCAAATTGAGCGGTTTGGTGACAGTCGTGGTTTGCGCCGACAAGGGCTTTGACGCCGCCAGCAGCAACAAAGCAGCGGCCGCGTGGATAAGTGGTTTGAATTGCATGCCGCCAGTCTGTCAGCGCCGGCCCGCAATCGCCAGCGGGTATGGCCCCACAAACGACTCATTTGGCCTCAAAGCGCAAGTGCATGTCGCATCGCTGCAAACGCTGTTGCGCCTGTTCATCGGGGGTTTGCGGCCAAGCGACATGGACTTGCGCACAAGCGACCGGCGCGCCAAAACCCCATAGGCAAGTCATGCACCGCGCTCCTAGAGTGCAATCCAAGGCCTTCAGCGCAGCGTCCATTTCTTTTTGTATCCGGCGCGGCGGCCTCAGATTTCCGGTCCCCCTGCTTCCTTCCCTTCAGTCAAACGAGGCCCCACCCTGCCATGAAACCTATGACCCCATCCCGCATGCCGAGCGCCTTCAAGCTGCAAAGCCTGACTCAAGCAGCCCTAATGCTTATTTTCAGCAGCACCTCTGTTCAGGCACTGGCGCAAGAAGCCAAACTGGAGCGCGTTGAAGTCACCGGCACCAGCATCAAACGCCTGGAAGGTGAAACCGCCCTGCCCGTGCAAACCTTGAAGCGCTCGGACATCGACAAGACCGGCGCCACCACGGCGGCCGAAATCATGCGGGCTATCAGCGGCAACACCGCCGGCCTGACCGATGGCGCCAGCATCACCGACAGCACCGGCGGCCAGCGCGGCTTCAACGGCGCCAATTTGCGCGGCATCGGTGTCTCCAGCACCTTGATCTTGTTGAACGGCCGGCGCATGGCCAACTTCGCCTCGCCAGGCGACAACTCGGGCGTTGACCTGAACAATATCCCGGCGGGTGCTATCGAGCGGGTTGAAATCCTGAAAGACGGCGCCTCCGCCATCTATGGCACCGACGCAATCGGCGGCGTCATCAACTTCATCACCCGCAAGGACTACCGCGGCGCCGACATCAATGTCTACGCCTCGCGCACGCAAGAAGGCGGCGCCGAAAAGACGGCCGCCTCGGTCGGCGGCGGCTTTGGCGATCTGTCCAAGGATCGCTTCAACGTCTTCGGCGTGATTGATGTGCAAAAGCTAGGCAGCCTGCGCTCGACCGAGCGCGAGTTTTTGCAAGACCGGCCCTTGGCGACGACGCTGCCGTTTTACATGTCCAGCCGCACCTTCCCCGGCAATATTCGCCTGGCCAGCCGGGCCGCGCCGCGCAAGGTGCAGCTCGATGCACTGAATGCGGCCGGTTTCACCTTCAACGGCAAGCCCTTCACGCAGCGCACGATCAATCTGTCTGCGCCGGCCTGCAACCCACCGGCGACCGTGTATGCCAAGGACAATCTGTCCGAGGCCTGCAGCTTTGACTATATGCAGGACACCGAGCTCTACCCAGAGTCGGACAAGGCCGCCTTCCTGGGCCGTGGCGTGTTCCAGCTCAACAAGGACACGCAGCTGTTCGCCGAGGTCTTGAAGAGCAAGACCAAGACCCTGTATGTCGCCAGTCCGAATCCGATCGAGATCACCGCGGTGCCGACGGCCGCGATCAACCCCTTCTTGCCCAAGCCGCTGCCCTTCGGCGGCACCGTCGACGTGCGCCAGCGCGTCACCGAGGGCGGCAACCGCAGCAATGAGGTCACCAGCGATGCCGAGCGTATCGTCGCCGGCGTCAGCGGTTCACTGGGAACTTGGGACTACGACCTCGCGCTGAACCGCGCGGTCAACAAGACCAGCGACGCACTCAAGGACGGCTATTTCCTGTATGACAAGTTCGTGGCGGGCGTACGTGGCGGCCAGATCAACCCCTTCGGCAAATCACCGCAAGCCGGTCAAGACCTGCTCAGCAGCATCAAGGTACAAGACACCGCGCGCAGCTCCAAGGGCACAACGACCACCGTGGACGCCAAATTCAGCGGCGAGTTGATGCAGCTCAGCGGCGGCGCCTTGGGTGCCGCCTTCGGCGCCGAGTTCCGCCGCGAAGAAACCGAGTTCACACCTTCGGCGCTCTTGCTAACGAACAATATCCAGGGCGACCGCAGCTCACGCGGCGACTCGCCACCGGCCAGCTCGAACAGCCGCAATGTCGCGGCCGTCTACGGCGAATTGAACGCACCGTTCACCAAAGAGTTGGAAGTGCAACTCGCGGCCCGCTTTGATGACTACAGCGGCGTGGGCAATACCTTCAACCCCAAGCTCGGCGCGCGCTGGCAGCCGAGCAAGCAAGTGATGCTGCGCGGCTCGGCCGGCACGGGCTTTCGCGCGCCCAGCATCAATGAGTTGACCCGCCCGACCTCGTTTGGCTCCAGCTCGGCCTTCCTGACCGACCCAGGCTGCGTCGCACAAGGCTTTGCGGTGGCAGATTGCACCGACCAATGGCGGGTTGAGCGGCGCAGCAATGACAAGCTCAAGCCAGAGAAGTCCAAGCAGTTCTCCTTTGGCCTGGTGGTGGAACCGGTGCGTGAAATGAGCGCCAGCATCGACTATTGGATGATCAACAAGACCGATGTGATCAGCGATCTGTCCGAGCAGGTGATTCTGGGCAACTTGGCCAAGTATGAAAAAGGCTATGTCAAGCGCGACGAGTTCGGCGAATTCATCGACACCATTTTGCTCAAGAAGGAAAACCAGGGCGAGCTGCGCACGGCGGGTATTGACGTGGACTTCAGCTACCGCTTGAACGCCGGCGACGCGGGTCGCTTCACGGCCAATGTGAACGGCACTTATGTGCTGAAGTACGAGCGCCAGTTCGGTGAGGGCGAGGCCTTCGAGAACAATGCCGGTCGATTCTTGAGCGACCAAGTGATTCAAAAGTGGCGCCACCGCCTGTCAGTGGATTGGGACTTCGGCCCGGTCGGTTTGACATTGGGCAATACTTTCTACTCGGGCTACACCGACCACAACACCGCCTTCAATCCCAACACCGATGAGTTGCTGCCGGCGCGCAATGTGAGCAACTATTCCTTGTGGGACTTGTCGGGCTCCTGGAAGGTCAACAAGGAGATGAAATTGCGTGTTGGCGTGCAAAACCTGCTCGACAAGCAGCCGCCGTTCTCCAACCAGGGCTACTACTTCCTGGCCACTTATGACCCGACCTATACCGACCCACGGGGCCGTAACTTCTACGCCAGCTTGAGCTACTCGTTCCGCTAAGTTGGTGTGGCACCCAGGGGCCGCAAGATGGGCCCCTGGGTATTCCCTGCATCAGATTTCGGCCGAATTGGGGAATTCACGGGGAGCAATCCCTAACTCAGTGGGTGGTCGGTGTACAACAAGATAAAAACACCTGCCGAGCTTCGTATGGCCAGGGCAAGAAAGGGCCAGATGTGAGATAGGATTGACGCTATCTGGACATTCCAAGCTATGGCCGTCAAAGTACTGATCATTGAAGACAACCCGGTGGCTCGAAGCTTCTTGTGCAGAGTTGTGCGAGAGAGTTTCAGTGATCCCATGGAGATCACCGAGGCTGGCGATCTGGAGGGTGCCCGTCGGCATGCGGCCAAATTGGCCGAGCTCTCGCCCGACGCCGGCTTCAAGCTGATTCTGGTCGACTTGGAACTCCCCGACGGCAATGGCATGGAGTTCCTGGCCGAGATGGCTGGCTCGCCAGCGCTGAAGATCGTCACCACGCTGTACTCGGATGACGATCACCTGTTCCCGGCCCTGCAGTGTGGCGCCGACGGTTATTTACTCAAGGAAGACCGCTTCGAGGTGCTGGTGGAAGAGCTGCAAC
>CAUPEV010000099.1:0-16931 GCA_963510335.1 uncultured Roseateles sp. | reverse complement strand
TGGCAACCGACACCGCCGATTTCGCCTTGATGGATATTCGTGCGGTAACACTGAATACAGCGGCCGAGTAAATCATCATGACCCAGTTGCGCGCCCGTGACCGCCTTCAGCCTGCGCTGCTGGACCGCTTGACCGATGACGAGCCGGACTCGGTCGTTGAGAGTAACGAAACGCGTGTAATCGGCCGCAATCAGTTGCGCGAGATGGTGCTGCGTGACCTGTCCTGGCTATTCAATTCAACGGCGCCGGGCGACTATATCGATTGGTCACAGGCGCCGCATGCGCGCAAGTCGGTGCTCAATTACGGCCTGCCTGCCTTGTCAGGAAGCAGCGCCTCCAACATCGATCCGCTGATTTTGCAAGCTCGTGTCAAACAGGCCATCCTCGACCACGAGCCGCGCATCCTGCCGCATACCTTGACAGTGGAGACGGTGATCTCGGCCAAGCAATTGGATCATCACAACCAGATCGGTTTCCGTATTGCCGGGCAGTTGTGGGCGCAACCCGTCCCGCTCGAGTTGCTCTTGCGTACCGACATTGATCTTGAAACCGGTCGGGTCGCCGTGCGCGAACTCGATCGCTGAAGGGCCAGGCCATGGATCCGCGCCTGCTGCGCTATTACAACGACGAGTTGCGTCATCTGCGCGAGATGGGCGCCGAGTTTGCCCAGCAATTCCCCAAGATTGCCGCTCGCCTAGGGATAGAAGGGCTGGAGGTCTCCGATCCCTATGTGGAACGCTTGCTCGAAGGGTTTGCCTTTTTGGCCGGCCGCATCCAGCTCAAGCTCGACGCCGAGTTCCCGCGCTTCACACAGACGCTGCTGGAAATCGTCTACCCGCAATTCCTGGCGCCTACACCGGCGATGTTGATCGCCCGCGTCTTCCCCGATCTGGCCGACCCCAGTCTGGCCTCCGGTTTGACGCTGGCGCGCGGCAGCGTGATGCACAGCCAAGCGGGCAAAGCGGGTGCTACCGCCTGCGAGTTCCGCAGCGCACATGAGCTCAAGATCTGGCCCCTGGAGTTGACGCAAGTCGAATATTTCAATCAAGCGGCCGAGCTTCCGATTGCCGCCGTGCCGGAGTGGCGCAAATACCGCTCAGGCCTGCGCATGCGCTTGCGGGCAACCGCCAATTGCGACTTGAGCCAGCTCGCTTTGGACAGTCTGCGCCTGCATTGCACCGGCTTGGATGATGTTGCGTACCGTCTGCATGAGCTGATTTGTGGTCATGCCATGGGCGTCTTGGTGATGCCGACCAAGCGGCCCGCCGACTGGCATGAGGCGCTGGACGCCGAATGCATCAGCCCGGTCGGTTTCGAAGATGATGAGGCCTTGCTGCCGCCCACCCTGCAAGGCTTTGAGGGCTACCGCATCGTGCAGGAATACTTTGCGTTCCCGCAGCGCTTCTTGTTTTTTGACCTCCACGATATTGGCGAGGCGCTGCGCGAGCATGGTGGCAGCGAAGTCGATATCGTCATTCTGTTTACTCGCGCCGACAACGCTTTGTTGCAGCAAGTCGATGTCAGCAGCTTGGCCTTGAATTGCGTGCCGGCGATCAATTTGCTTGAGCGTCGTTGCGATCGTATTCAGGTGAATCCGGGCGACAGCGACTATCACGTGGTGCCTGATCGAACCCGGCCTATGGATTTCGAGGTGCACACGGTGACCGAGTTGATCGGTTACGGCAGCGGCAATGGTGCAGGGGCAGGCAAAGACAAGGCCAGCGAATGGCGCTTCTTGCCCTTTTACAACGCCTTCCATACCGAGGCGCGCACGCACAATGCCTACTTTTCGGTGCAGCGCGTTCCGCGCCTGATGTCGCAGGTGCAAACCCGCGAAGGCCCACGCTCCAGTTATATCGGCAGCGAAGTCTATGTTTCGGTGGTCGATGCCGCCGAGGCGCCATTCTCTGCTGATCTGCGTCAACTCGGCGTTAGAGCCTTGTGCAGCAACCGCGATTTGCCTATTTTGATGCCCACCGGCAATGCCAAGGGCGACCTCACTTTGGCTCAGACTGCGCCGGTCAAGCTGATTCAGGTGCTCAAGGGTCCATCGCGCCCGCAGTCAGCGCTGCGCGAGGGCAACATCGCCTGGAAGATGATCAACCAGCTGTCGCTCAATCACCTTTCCTTGACCGATACCGACGCAGAGCAGGGGGCCGCTGCCTTGCGCGAAATTCTGCGCCTTTACGCGCCCAGCGGAGACGCCGGCGCGCAACGCCAGGTTGACGGCCTGCGCTCGGTCAAACTGGCCTCGGTGGTGCGTCGTCTGCCCATGGCCGGCCCCATTACCTTCGGGCGCGGCGTGGACGTGCGGGTTGAAATCGACGACCACGCCTTCGAGGGCGGCAGCGCCTTTTTGCTGGGCCTGGTGCTGGAGCGCTTTGTCGCTCGGCATGTGTCGCTGAATGGTTTCACGCAGCTGCGCCTTCACTCACCCGCGCGCGGCGACATCCTCAGTGGCCGCCCACGCTGCGGTACCCGAGCGATTCTGTGATGGCCACCCGAAAAAGCAGTCGCCCGGACCCGATCCATGAGATCGCGGCTGCGGCACACAGTTTTGATTTCTATCAGGCCATGCGCTTGATAGACGCACATCACGCTGACAAGCCGCGCCTGGGTACCGCACGGCGGCCGGTGGATGAAGCCGTGCGCCTGGGGCAAGCGGCCGATCTGGGTTTTGCGCCCTCCAGCTTGAGCATGGTGGACCCGGCTGACCGCAGTGGGCGACCTCGTGTTGAGGTTCGTTTCTTCGGGCTTTTCGGACCGAACAGCCCCTTGCCTTTGCACATGACCTCCTATGCCCGCGAGCGGCGCATGCACAAGGGTGATGAGACCTTCGGCCGCTTTGCCGATATGTTTCATCATCGCCTCTTGCTGCTGTTCTACCGTGCCTGGGCTCAGGGTAGGCCTGCGGTTAGCCTCGATCGCCCGCAAGAAGACCGCTTTGCCGCCTATGTCGGCTCGCTGATTGGGGTGGCAGGGCCCGAGCTGCAAAACCGTGACGCTGCACCCGACCATGCCCGCTTGGCCCATGCCGGCGTTTTGTCGCGCCAGGTGCGCAATGCAGATGGTCTGAGCCTGCTCCTTTCCAACTATTTGGGCATGCAGGCGCGCATAGAACAATTTTTCGGGCGCTGGATGCCGCTGCAGCCCGAGGAGCGCACTCGCATCAAACGGCTGAGCCGGCGCGGAGCGTCCAGACGATTGTCTACCGCGCAACTCGGCGTTAGCGCCGTGCTGGGGCGCGCTGTGTTTGACCGCCAGCATCACTTCCGCATCCATGTTGGCCCGCTTGACCTGCCTGCTTTTGAGGCGCTGCTGCCGGTAGGCAAGGCTTTGCCGGCAGTACAAGCACTGGTGCATCAATACATAGGCTTGGAATTTGGCTGGGACTTGGCCTTGCAACTAAAAAAAGAACAAGTACCCGCTTGCCGGCCTGGCGTCTATGGGCGCCTGGGTTGGACGACCTGGCTGGGCAAGCCGCCCGGAGCGCGGGCCGCCGTCTTGAATTTGAACCCGAAGCTGGCGCACCTCTAAGCCAGCTTGAAATGAACCCGTTCGATCCGAATCGCAACCATCGTTAATAGGATTCACCATGGCAGACATCAACCGAGTGAGAGTCTTCGGCAAGTTGAACAGCGCGGCCTATAAGGCTGTTGAGGGCGCCACGGTATTCTGTAAGTTGCGCGGCAACCCCTATGTGGAGCTCGAGCATTGGATTGCGCAAATCCTGCAAATGGCCGACTCCGACTGGCACCGCATCATCAAGTACGGTCAGCTTGATCAGTCGGCCCTGGCCAAGGACCTCACCGCCGCACTCGACCGCCTGCCGCGCGGCGCCACCAGCATCTCCGACATTGCCGAGAACATCGCCGACTCCATCGAGCGCGGCTGGGTCTACGGCACCCTGCTGTATGGCGACAACACCGTGCGCACCGGCTATGTGCTGGTCGGCATGCTCAAGACCAAGACCTTGCGCAACGCGCTGATCGCGATCAGCCGCCAGTTCGAAAAGCTCAAGGTCGAAGACCTCAGCGACAACTTGGCCAAGATCCTGGCCGGCTCGCCCGAAGAGGGCTTGGGTGCCACCGATGGTTCATCATCAGGCGGCAGCGCCCCAGGCGAAGACACGGGTGCGATGGCCCCCGCCGCGATGGGCAAGCAAGAGGCCTTGAAGAAATTCACCGTCGATCTGACCGAGCAAGCGCGCAGCGGCAAGATGGATCCCATCGTCGGCCGCGACGATGAGATCCGCCAGGTGGTCGACATCTTGATGCGCCGCCGGCAGAACAACCCCATCCTGGTCGGCGAGGCCGGCGTCGGCAAGACAGCGGTCGTGGAGGGCTTTGCCCAGCGCATCGCGCGCGGCGATGTGCCGCCGAGCTTGAAAGATGTGGAACTGCGCTCGCTCGATGTGGGCCTGCTGCAAGCCGGCGCCAGCATGAAGGGCGAGTTCGAACAACGCCTGCGCTCGGTCATCGATGAGGTGCAAGCTAGCGCCAAGCCGATCATTTTGTTCATCGACGAAACCCACACCCTGGTCGGTGCGGGCGGTGCGGCTGGCACGGGTGATGCGGCCAATCTTTTGAAGCCGGCATTGGCGCGCGGCACGCTGCGCACCATCGGTGCCACCACCTTTGCCGAGTACAAAAAACATATTGAAAAAGACCCGGCGCTAACGCGACGCTTCCAGACCATTCAGGTTGACGAGCCGGACGAAGCCAAGGCGATTTTGATGATGCGCGGCGTCGCCAGCACGATGGAGAAACACCACAAGGTGCAGATTCTTGACGAGGCGCTGGAAGCGGCTGTGCGCCTGAGCCATCGCTACATCCCGGCGCGCCAGTTGCCCGACAAGTCGGTCAGCCTGCTTGACACCGCCTGCGCCCGCGTCGCGGTCAGTTTGCACGCTACACCGGCCGAAGTGGATGACTGCCGCAAGCGCATCGAGGCACTGGAAACGGAGCTGGGCATCATCGCTCGCGAGAAAGCGATCGGCATCGATATTGGCAAACGCGAAAACGAAGCCACCGAGTTCCTGGCCGGCGAGCGCACTCGGCTTGCGGGCTTGGATGCCCGCTGGTCGGAAGAAAAAGGCTTGGTCGACCAATTGCTCGACTTGCGCGCCAAGCTGCGCGCCGGCATCCGCCCGGTCGAGGGCACAGGCAGCCAGTTGGAAGCCGAAGCAGCCGCCGAGGCTGTGGCCGAAGGTCTGACCGACAGCGACCGCGAAGCTGAGCGCTTGAGCCTGCTCGCTCAATTGAACGAGGTACAGGCCAAGCTGAGTACGCTGCAAGGCGAAACGCCACTGATTCTGCCGACGGTGGACTACCAAGCGGTGGCGGCGGTGGTGGGCGACTGGACCGGCATCCCGGTCGGCCGCATGGCCCGCAACGAGATCGAGACCATCCTGAAGGTGGCGGACTCGCTGGCCCAGCGCGTGATCGGCCAAGACCATGCGATGGAAATGATCGCCAAGCGTATTCAAACCTCACGCGCTGGCCTGGACAACCCAAGCAAGCCAATCGGCGTCTTCATGCTGGCCGGCACCTCGGGCGTGGGTAAAACAGAAACCGCGCTGGCTTTGGCCGAGGCTTTGTATGGCGGTGAGCAAAACCTGATCACCATCAATATGAGTGAGTATCAGGAGGCCCACACCGTCAGTACATTGAAGGGTGCGCCTCCCGGCTATGTTGGTTATGGCGAGGGCGGCGTGCTGACCGAAGCGGTGCGCCGCAAGCCCTATAGCGTGGTGCTGCTGGACGAGGTGGAAAAAGCCCATCCGGATGTGCACGAGATGTTCTTCCAGGTCTTTGACAAAGGCTTTATGGAAGACGGGGAAGGGCGGTTCATTGACTTCAAGAACACGCTGATTCTGTTGACGACCAATGCCGGCACAGATTTGATCGCTGGCCTGTGCAAAGACCCGGATTTGATGCCCGATCCGGAAGGCATGGCCAAGGCTTTGCGTGAGCCGCTCTTGAAGATATTCCCGCCGGCCTTGCTGGGTCGTTTGGTGGCTATTCCTTATTACCCGCTGTCGGACGAAATGCTGGGGCAAATCGTCAAACTGCAGCTGAACCGGATCAAAAAGCGGGTTGAAGCACGCTACAAGATTCCGTTCAATTACAGCGATGAGGTTGTGAAACTGGTGGTTTCACGTTGCACCGAGTCGGAATCGGGCGGCCGGATGATTGATGCGATTCTCACCAATACCATGCTGCCGGATATCTCGCGTCAGTTCCTGACTCGGATGATGGAGGGCAATGAGATTGCGGGGGTGACGGTAGATGTGAGTGGTGGGGAGTTTGCTTATACGTTTGCTTGAAAGTCACTATCTGAAACGAGGGGCAAACTCAAGAGCTGCTCCCAGGGCTTTCTAAGCTGGGTGGCGGCGCGGCGGCTATCTAAGGAGAGACACGATGGCAATTATTTATGGCACAAAAGAGAACGGCAAGTCTGGCGTACTGACCGAAAGTGAGTTGGCCAGCATGCTGCATAAAAAGTCCGGCGAACGTGCGGACCTCGGCAACTGCCTGACATGCGCCAACTACATCTTGAACAAGACATCGCTGACCAGTGGCGGCGGAACTAGCGCCAAGGATGCAGGGCGTACTGTGTTTCATATTTCCAGCGGTCAGCGTGGTTCGGGCACCGGCTGCACGGCGTTCTTCACGCTCACCGGCGGAGATCACGGTGTCGTCAAGCCGAGCGGCGAAAAGGTGGTCCAAGAAGTGCTCGTGGCGGGCATTATTGCGGTTGGCTGGCATACCGGCGCCACCGACCATGTTTATGAGCTCGACTGGGGCAGCGGTAGAAAGTTCTACACCGGCAGCAAATTTGATACGTCGGTCGCTTCTTAAGCTGCGACAAATAATATCGGGAGGCAGGTCTTGAATCTAGAGCCCTTCATTCAATACCTGGCGCCATAGTCGCACGTTACAAGATTCCGTTTGATTCCAGCGATGAGGTGGTGAAACTGGCGGTCTCGCGCTGCACCGAGTCGGACGCGGGCGTGCGGATGATTGATGAGACTTGCGCCGATACCATGCTGCCTGATATCTCGCGACAGTTCCCGATGAGATAGCGGAGTTTCTGTAGATTTGAGTGCTCGTGAATTTTCTTATGCGTTTGAGTGAAAGTTGAGTTTTAGGTGGGGTTTAGATTGAAAGCCTGAATGCACCGGCGGATTGGAGACCCCTTGTTTTTCTACGATAACCATAGTCGAGGATCTTTATGCCGAATGAACGATTCAGTGACGAATACAAGGCCCATCGCGAACTTCTGGTGAAAACTAAGCTGGCAGGGCATGGCGCTTCTGAAACATTGAAGAAGGCGTTGGGTGAATCCGGCCCTGACGCGGGCAGCGCTGGCGCCCTCAATGATTTTCGAGTGATCGCAAAGAAGGCCGGTGAAGCGGCGGTGATCCTGCAGGCGGCAGGGCTCGCCGCAGATGGGGTGGGAGTACCGCCTGCAGAGGCATTGAAGAAAGCCTCGCTTTTGAAATTTCTACGCCACCTGTATTTGGCGGGTGCCCGTGGGTCGCAAAAAGTCTGGGTGTTTTCAACTCCGCTTTCCTACCGGCAGTACCCTTTGGATCAAATTAGTGCGGACGCTACCAGCTATGCGAAGTTAACTACTTGCTTGCAGGATGTTGCCGAGGTTTTCAGCGACGAGACCAAGTCGCGCTTTGGTGAAGCTACACAATTGGGATTGTCGTGGTGCATGGCTGCACAGACCGTGCTTTCCGGTGCCGCTACTGATGCCGCCGCCATGATCAAAGTCAAACGCTGGTTTGCCGAATCTAGTACGTCAGAAACTGATTTGGCGCTAACTATTGCCAACGTCTTGGCGGGCTTTAAGAAAATGACTAATACGATGAATGGCAGTACCTTTGTCATCACCGATATGCCCAAAGACCGCGCCAATCCAAGCAAGGAACTGACGGAGGCCTATATTTTCAATCTGATCGAAAAGCCGAAAACGGTGTATATCGAGAAGGCATTCTTTGAGAACTATGATGTTTCGGTTCTTCACGACCAGAAAAAAAATTGGGCCCGAATCTTGGTGCACGAGGTGTCTCACATCGACGCTGCCACCGTTGACAACGCCTACGCTTGGCAGGGCATCGGTGTGGGCACCAGCTTGTCGGCGGCTAGGGCGGCGGTGAACGCGGATACCTGGGCATTCTTCGCTGCCGATTGTGGCGGCGCGCTGGAGGCCGGCGATATTACGCGTGCCGGTGCCGGTACTGGCGGCAATCTCACAAAGCTGCCGAAGAACTGGAGTTAGTAGGCCATGGTTTTATCACGCATTGTCGTGCTGGTCGGCTTGTTGCTTGCCGTGGCATCGACATCTGCCCTGTCAGGCGCGCTTGCGCCTGACTCACCCCCAAAGGAGAAGCGCATGTCGCTCAATGACAGTCATAGTCGCGTCGGTCAGGCAACGCTGCAACCGATCCTCTTCGAAGGCAAGCGCTACAAGGAGATACTTAACGGCCAGCTACTCGATCTTCCGCAGCGCACCGGCCTGATGATGATCATCGATGAGGCCACCAACGCGCGTCTGGGTGTGATCAAGATCTACGAAGTACCCCTTGACTCGAACCTAGAGGCTGACGTGCAAGACGTGTTCTTCACGGCGTTCGAACTCGACTCGGGAAAGCGAGAAATTCGCATTACCAACGAACGTAAGCAGCGGTTCGTTTTCCGTATCGACGACAAGTCTGTGCAGCCTGTGCCCTAACAGTTGCAAGCACACCTGTCTGCATCGTTTGGTCATTCGGGTGCTCGCTTGAAAAGCGATTCTTGCCTTGTGGCTTAGGGCTGGAATCAAAACAGTTTCATGGCCAAAGCCCCAAAGATATGCGTGAATGATTGAACGAATCCGAACTCAAGCCTGGTCTCGGTCTGTCAAGCAAGCTTGTGTGGTTTGCGCGGCTGTGTTGCCGCCACTGCGAACTATGGGTCAACAGATTCAATCCGCCTGCATTGAATACCCCTGCTGCCAAACCGTCGCCTGCCGAATGATCGTCAGTCGCCGCGGCGAAATGAGCGAAGCTGGCTTCAAACACTATCTAGAAATTGAAGCACGCCAAACCCAAGGTCGATTGGCACGAGCCAAACTGGCTCAACAGAAGAGCGAAACCGAGGCGCGTGAGAACCTTGCGGCTTGGAGCAAGCTGAGGCGAAGCTTGAAGTCCGAAGCTTTGCAGATGCAACTCTTGCAATTAGTGGTTCCATCCGGCCCTGGCCGGGCAAGCAAAATCACTGCACAGCGCCGACAAAGCTACCGCGACCATCTTGCCAAAATCATTGCCGAGGCCTTGAATGGGCCTGAACCAGAGCTTCAGAGCGCGCCAGAGCCGCTGTCGCAGCAAACAGGCCCTGATTCGCCAAGCCTTGCCGCCCCAGCCATCAATTCCAAATTGCCCGGGCAACTCTGTACGCTCTGCGGCGGTGGCTGTTGCACGCGTGGCGGCAACGAGGCCTATCTGACAGCCGCAACGATGCGCCGTGTGTTGAGCGAACGGCCTGACCTACAGGCACCGAGCGACTTGCTTGCCCTGTATCTGGATAGGCTGCCGAGCAAGTCGCAGACCAGCTCATGCATCAATCATGGGCCGCAAGGCTGTACCTTGAGCCGAGATTTGCGCAGCGATATTTGCAACAACTACGCCTGCGAAGCGCTGGCTCGACTTCAATATGCGCAGCGCCAGGCCAAGAAATCAAGGCCGCAGGATACTGAGCCAATTGCCGTGCTGGTGTTGCGACGCAAACAAGACAATTGGCTGCGCAGCACGCCGGGCTTGGACAATGCGATCAAAGCTGGCGCCTTGTTGAAAGAATCTGGTGCTGAACATCTCACTGTGCCGCGGGCGATTGCTACAAAAGCGATTCGCCGAGCCGTTCATATTGATGACCGCCTAGGTAAGAGTGCGCCAGCACCTGCTGCCCAGCCATCGGTTTGCGCTGACCATCCAGACTCACTTTGAGGACTTAGCTCACACTTCCTCACTCTCAGCAAGGGCGGCAAACAAAAGCCCCGGTACCGGGAGATCACTTTCTGTGCGCAGGTTGACTTGATTCATTACTTTGATTGACAGGCCTGCGCCTTCGAGCAGGCTGCGCACATAGCCGGCGCTGTGGCTGTAACGCCCATGGGCGTGCAAGGTATAGCCGGGGATGCTTTCCAGGCCGCGCTCTTCGACCGTGAAGATCAGGTGGCCGCCACCTCGAAGCGCTTGCGCGGCGGCGGTCAGGACTGCTTGCAGCGCGCCGAAGTAGCACAAGGTATCGGCCGAGACGATCAGGTCATATTGGCTCTGGTGGGCGCTCAAATACTCCGTGAGCTCAGCTTGATCTAGCCGGTCGTAGCTGTGGCGCAGGGCCGCTCTATCCAGCATGCCTTTGGACAAGTCCATGCCTATCAGTGAAGCCGCATAGGGCCTGAGGTAGGGTGCGCACAGGCCGGTGCCACAGCCAGCGTCAAGGACTTGCAGTGCAGCAGCAGGCTCTCCCAAAAGCTGGGCCACCAACTCACCCGTCAGGGCCGGCGCGCGGTAGTTCAAGCTCGCCAGCACATCGTCAAAGCTTTCTGCGAAGCCGTCGAAAGTCACTTGCACATAGGCGTCGGATGCTCGCGCGAGCTTGGATTCGCCCTCGCAGGCCGCGATCATGTGCTCTATCACTGGGTTCTCAGGGTCGAGTTCGCGCCACTGCTAGTAGACGATCAGGGCTTCGTCAACGCGCTTACATATGGCCAGAGCGTTGCCTAGATCTTGGTAGGCGTCGGTAGAGTAGGGGGCCAGTTCTATGGCGTGACGATAGGCAGTAAGTGCCTCGTCGATACGGCCAACTTTATTTAGTGTGTTGCCGAGATTGTGCCAAGCCTCTGCGAAGTCACCCTTCAGCGCGATGGCCTGCTGATAACAAGTCGCGGCCTCATCAAAGCGGTCTTGCTTGGCGAGCACCACGCCTAGATTGTTCAGCGCCATCCCAAATTGCGGACGAATGGCGATCGCTTCGCGATAGGCCGCTTCAGCCTGCGTCAGGTCACCCAATTCCTTGAGAACGTTGCCGAGGTTGTTGTGCGCGTCGACATAGGCAGGCGCCAGTCTTACCGCGCGGCCGATCAAGACAGCAGCTTCGTGGGGACGGCCCAATTGGTGTTCGGCGACCCCCAAATAGTGCAAAGCATCTGGCAACTCGGGGGCAATCTTCAGGATCACGCGGTAGTGATCAGCGGCAGCCTGAACTTGGCCGGCCTGGTGCTTGGCTAAAGCGGCCTGCATGCCAATTTGCAACTGTGGTGAAAGTGGCAATGGCTTGGGCTGCGTGCGCTTCATTGGCTCATGGCATGTTTCATTGCATGCCTAGCTATGCATTGCAAGAAGTCGGACGATGCCACCGGGCGAGAGCTTGACTGTCTGGCCCAGCCAAGTGACTCTGCGCCACCCGCTTTTGCATTTATGCAAAGCCCGACTGGTGATTTCGTAGTAGCGACCTGCCCTTGACTTGGAACTCCAGCAATCCCTGGAATCCCAGGAGTCCCTGGCATCGCAAGCTTGGCGATTCTGACCCGGACGAGTCTGCTCAATTCAAATAGCCCTGGGCATCAGCGCCCGACAGTCACGCGCCGATTCTCGGCCGCCGTTGGCGCCTCAGGCTTCAAGAGATCCTTGGAGCCAACACCGGCGACGTCGAACATGCCGGCATCCACGCCCTTGTTGACCAAGTAACGTTTTACTTCTTCGGCACGGCGCTGCGATAGCGCCAGATTGGCGGCTTCTTCACCACTGCTGTCGGCATGGCCGACGATACGAATCTTCTTTGCCGAAGCTTGCCTGCCCTTCAAGACATCAGCGAACACATCGAGCTGCTGTTTCAGAGATTCGGGCAAGGTGGCCGAACCAATCGCGAAGGCGACGGCGCTGAGTGAAAAAGTAGTCGCCGGCTTGAAGCCCATGCACTTGAAGCCGCTCTTGATCAATTCTTCACACAGATCCTCAGGGAACAGGCCCTCCTTGAGGGAAGTCGCGTCGGGCACCTTGCTGCCCAGATCTGTCGTTGGGGTTGAAGCATTAGGGCTGGCGGTTTGGGCGTTAGAACCCAAGGCTGCCAACAACAAGATTGCGCCCAAGCTGAATTGCACTGCAGCCTTTGAGACCTTGGAACCTGAGAATTGCTTAGACATGAGGTCTTCTCCTACTTGGGCCGAGGACCTTGTGGCCCTTGGCGGATTGAAAAATGTGCGGCTACGACAAAGGCGTCGACCATTCCGGAGGAACTGTGCTTTGTACTTGCGTAGGTTTCGAAAGATTCTCTCACCTTGCCGTGTCAAATCAAGTTTGCGGGCTGTGACTAAAGCACCAGGGGTTTTCCATATATGCATTGGCTGCTTGCTTGAGCTCACATCGTCGATGATTGGGCACTGTTCATAGGCGCCGCCGGGTATGTGAATAAGACCGGCATACACGCCCTATTCAAACAGTTGTGCTACAAGACCGGTCGGTTTTGGCGTATGCGCCGGTGGCGCGCGCGCAGTTTGCGGCAACGCATCAAACTGCCTCGGTCCAAGACACTTCCATTCAAGAACACCACCGGCACGTCGTTAGGGATTTTGTGAAAAAAGCGGTCGCAGCAGTATCAATTTCGATGGTCGAATTGCTTAGCCCCAGTTTGGTGCTGGCTCAAGCAGTGCCTACCCCCGCCATCGTGCCTCGGGCTGCTGATTTGGCTCCCAGGCCGGAGCGCCTTGATTCCGATCCCTCCTTGCTTCCACAGCGGGCACCGCTGCGAGAGCTGCAAAAGCCAGAGGACGACATCTTGATCGACGTGGCAAGCTTTGCCTTGCCCGCCGATGCTCCGCCAAGACTCAAGGACGCGTTGGCAAGCCTGACCGCGCCCTATGTTGGAAAAGGGAAGAGTTGGGAGGATTTGGTCAATGCCAAAGACGCGGTTACGCGCTTTATGCAAAGCCAACTGGGCTTCTACCTCGGCTATGCCTACATCCCCGAGCAGACTCCGGTTGACAATGTGATTCAGCTGGCAGTGCTGGAAGGGCGGCTCGACCGCGTAAGGCTGATCTGGGATGAAGAACAGATCGTCGACAAAGCAGTCGTCGAGGCTTATTTGGCGCAGCTCAAGCCGGGCACTATTTTGACCGTCAGCCAAATTGAGCGGGTCGTTTTCCTAATCAACGATTTGCGGGGTATTTTCGCTACGTTTGAGATCGAGCCCGGCTCCTTGCCTGGTACGGCCAATTTGGTTGTGAAACCCCGGCGCGAGAGTCGTATGGCCTACAAAGTGGACCTCGACGTCAATGGCTCGCGTTTCATTGGCTTGACGCGCTTGGGCGCTCAAGCAACGATCGGCAGCCCCTTCGGCCTCGGGGATAGTGCCTCTATCAGTGCGCTCAGCTCTACGAACGCCGGTATGAAGTTCATGTTGGCCGGCTACAGCTCACCGCTGGGAGGCAGCGGGTTGCGGGCGGGCGGAGCGGTCTCCGCAGTCAGCTATCAGCTGGACGAAGAAGAATTCCCCATTGGCCGGCATGGCACCGCCTTGAATGCCAATCTGTTTGGGCTTTATCCGGCCGTGCGCTCGCGCAATTTGAATTTATTCACCTTGCTGTCCTACGATGAAAAGCACTATGACGACCGCGAAGACGCGTCAGCATCTGTGACCAAGAAACGCGTGCAGAGTTTGTTGCTGGCGGCCAATGGCGACACTCGAGACAGCTTTTTGACCGGCGGCGTAAACAGTTACGACGTTGGCGTGGCGGGCGGCAAGGTTAGCTATACCGACGGGCCACCGTCAGGCTTGAGCGATGACCCCCATTACACCAAGCTGATGGTCGCGGTCTCGCGATTGCAGAACCTGGTGACCGGCAAGCTGCTCGCCTACCTGAGCGTACGCGGTCAGTACAGCTTTAACAACCTGGACACGACCGAACAGTTTCGCCTTGGCGGACCAGATGGTGTCAGGGCTTTTGCCAACGGTGAGGGCACCGGCGATTCGGGCTTGATTGCGACCGCCGAGTTGCGCACGCCGCTGACGTCCATGTTCAGCGGGCAGTTGGCACAGGAGATGGTGCTCGCTTTGTTTGCCGATTTTGGTCACATCAGGTTCCGCCACGATCCGGGGAGCCTTTCGGGCGCCAAAGATCAAAGCAATACGGCCAACTTTTCGGGTGCGGGCCTGGGATTAGCCTGGGTGCGAGCCGGCCAGTACGCCTTGCGCATCAGCGTCGCCTCACCGATCAAGGGTGAGGCCAAAGGTGACACCGTGGTGCGTGACCCGCGCGTCTATGCACTGTTCAGCGCTTACTTCTGATCAAGCAGAAGGCTAGCCTGCAAGCACCGTTGCAGCACCCACGATTTGCCAGGAATTCAAACTATGTGCGCCCAGAACCAGTTCAAGAATCGCCCCACACAAGCCTTCGCTGCAGATTGCCTGCGCCTAAGGCCTACTTGCATCGGGGCGCTTTTGGCCATCGGTGTCGTTCAGTTGGTGCAAGCCTTGCCGCAAGGCGGACAGGTGGTAGCTGGCACGGCCACCATCACGACGCCAGTTGCAGGCAAGCTCGATATCAAGCAGTCCAGTGACACGGCGAGCATCGACTGGCGCAGTTTTTCCGTCGGCGCGACCGAGTCACTGCGCATCATGCAGCCCGGCAGTACTTCGGTCTTGGTGAACCGCGTGACGGGCAATGACGCGAGTCAGATCTTGGGTCGCATCGATGCCAATGGCCGGGTGTTTTTGAGTAATCCGCGCGGCATCGTGTTCGGGCGTGATGCGGTCATCGACGTTGGAGGATTGGTCGCCACGACCTTAGCCATAGCGGCCGACAAGGCTAGCACCGTGGCCGGCAGCTATAGCCTGACCGGCGATTCTGCGCTGCCTGGCGAGATCATTGTTGACGGTGTGATTCGCGCGCCCGGTGGCACGGTGGTGTTTGCCGGCCCGCAAATCAGCCTGAACGGCCAGATCGAAGCACGCCGGGTGGCGGCCGCCGCGGTCAACGCGGTGCAGATCGATATCGACGGCGACGGCCTGGTCTTCTTCAAACCGCGCAATGACGAGCAGCTCGATGCCAAGCTGAAGGTCTTGGGCAAGATCCAGGCCGACGGTGGCACGGTGGACCTGCGCGCGGCGGCGCGAGCCGGCCTGGCCGACACGGTTTTGAATATGGACGGTGTGGTTCAGGCGCGCTCGATCGGCAGCCGCAATGGTCAAGTGTTTATCAACGGCGGCGCGGTGGGCGACACCGTGGTGACGGGCAAGATCGACGTCAGTGGTTTGGGTGCGGGCGAGCACGGCGGCGAGGTGAGGGTGCTGGGGCAGCGGGTGGGCTTGTTTGACTCCGCCTTGATCGACGCATCGGGCGTGTCCGGTGGCGGTTTGGTGCATGTGGGCGGAGGCTTTCAGGGTCACGGTGAACCGTTGAATGCCAGCATGACGGTGGTCGGCCCAAAGGCCAGTATCAATGCCAGTGCGACGGAAAAGGGCGACGGTGGGCAGGTGGTGGTGTGGGCGGATGGACATACCCGTTTCAACGGTGCGATCAGAGCGCGCGGGGGTGTCAACGAAGGCAACGGTGGCCAGGTCGAAACCTCCGGCAAACAGACGCTGCACGCGACCGGCACTGTCGATGCTGGTGCAGATCGAGGCAAGGGCGGCAACTGGTTGCTGGACCCGAACAATATTTCGATCGAAGCGGTAGGCGCGCATACCAATGTGGACGATACGACGCCCCCATTTTTTGCCAGCACGGATGACAGCGCCATCGTCAGCAATTCAGTGCTGGAAGCCGCGTTGACGGGCGGCACAACGATCAGGGTCCAAGCGGGATCGGCAGGCGCCAATACTGAAGGCGGAGATATCACAGTCAATTCGACCGTGACATCAGCCGGCAGTGCCACCCTGACACTTGATGCGCAACGCGACATCATTTTTACCGGGAGCGGCAAGCTGTTGGCGGGCGGCGGGCAAACCTTGGCGGTCAATCTCAATGCCGGCTCCAATTTGGCTTTTACCTCCCCTGGCACCAATACCAGCGCCATCACCATGGCCAACGGTGCGCAGATCGTGACAGGTGGGGCAAACGTGAGCGCAACGGCCAATACCACAGGCATCACGCTGGCCGGTATTGATACCGGGGCAGGCAGCTTGACCGTCAACTCGAACGGCGGGGCGATCACGCAAAACTCGGCCCTGACGGTCGGGGGTGTGGCGAGCTTTAACGGTGGCGCCGCATCGATCACGTTTGGCAATGCCTCCAACAACTTCCCGGGCGCGGTGAATCTGACCAATACCGGCGCGAACAACGTACAGGTGACGGATGCCAATGCCTTGACGCTGGGTACGCTGAGCATTGCTGCCGGCAATCTGAATGCCAACTCGACGGGTGCGCTTAACCTGGGCACGGGCACGGTGGGCGGCAACTTGGTCGCCGCATCCAATGGTGGGGCGATCACGCAGGCGGCGGGCGGGCTGAGTGTTACCGGCACGACCAGCGCGAATGCGGGCGCTGCGGCGATCACCTTGACGGAGGCCGCCAACAACTTCACCGGCGCGGTGAGTCTGGCCAATACCGGCGCGAACAATGTTCAGGTGACGGATGCCAACGCCTTGACCTTGGGCACGCTGAGCATTGCTGCCGGCAACCTGAATGCCAACTCGACGGGGGCGCTGAACCTGGGCACAGGCACTGTGGGCGGCAACTTGGTCGCCGCATCCAATGGTGGGGCGCTCACGCAGGCGGCCGGCGGGCTGAGTGTTACCGGCACGACCAGCGCGAATGCGGGCGCCGCGGCGATCACCTTGACTGAGGCCGCCAATACCTTCCTAGGGGCGGTGAGCCTCAGCAATACCGGCTCAAACAACGTTCAGGTGTCGGATGCCAACGCCTTGATCTTGGGCACGCTG
>CAUPEV010000098.1:0-17011 GCA_963510335.1 uncultured Roseateles sp. | reverse complement strand
CGGCAACGACAGCGACGCCTGGTTGTCTACCGACAAGGCCAGCGACTACCTGACCTTTGGCTATTTTTCCGAAAAGGTTTACGGCATCGGCGGCTTCTTCTTTGGCGCCGACGAGGCCGGCGCTTACAAGCCCGGCCAGACCATTCGGCTGAATGTCTTGGACATCGACGGCACCGAGAAGCTGATCTTGGTGGACAACACCACGACCGGCAGCTTCTTCGGCTTTGTCTCAACCAGCCGACTGGAAGCCTTCCAGGTCAGTGCCGTGCAGCCTAACGGTGATTTCAGCTGGGTTGCCGGCAACAACCTGAGCTTGGGCAATGTGGCCGCCGTGCCGGAGCCAAGCAGCTATGCCTTGCTATTGGCTGGTTTGGGATTGGTCGGCGCTGCCACTCGCCGCCGCCGCGCTTGACCGGCTAAATGGCCAGCGGATCAACGTCGATCGCCCAGCGCATCAGCCCTTTGTGCTCGCGCTTGAGCGCATGAAGTTCGGGGTTCCACAGCCACAGCAGTCGCTGCAAAGCGCTGCGGCTGGGCGCCTCGATCAGCATCTGCATGCGCTCGACGTTAGCAATGCGGGCCACGCTCATCGGGATGCAGGGGTAGATCAAGACCTCGGCTGCCTCGGGCAAGGCTTGCGCCCAGCTTGAGGCGGCGTCCAGAAACGCCTTGGCGACTTCGGGTGTGCGCGCTTCGGCCCGCAACATCGCCAAGTGCGCAAACGGCGGCAGGCCGGCAGATTCGCGCTCGGCCAGCTGGCTCTTGGCGAAGTCCTCGAAATCATGCTTGGCCAAGGCCTTGTACAGCGCATGCTCGGGGTGCCAGGTCTGCACCCACATCTCACTACGCGCTGCTTGTTCCGCATCGCGCCCGGCCCGTCCACCGGCCTGCATCAAGAGCGCGAACAGGCGCTCGGGCGCACGGAAGTCGCTGCTGAACAGCGCACCGTCCGGGTTGACGGCCGCCACAAGCGTGATGCGGCGGAAATCATGACCCTTGGTGATCATCTGGGTGCCAACGACGATGTCGACCTCGCCCGCGTGGACGGCGGCCATATGCGTCTCCAGCTCGCCCTTGAGCTTGGTCGAGTCGGCATCAATGCGCAGCACACGCGCACCGGGCAACTGCTCAAGCAACTGCTCCTCCAGCCGCTCGGTGCCACGCCCCAAGGGTGCGATATCCTGATTGCCGCAGGTTGGGCAAGCCGCCGGCACACGCTCACTGAAGCCGCAATGGTGGCAGCGCAGCGTGCGGTCGCCCTTGTGGAAAACACGCCAGGCGCTGCAATGCGGGCAGTCGCTTTTCCAATTGCATTCGCTGCAATGCAGCACCGGCGCATAGCCGCGCCGGTTCAAAAAGATCAGGCTTTGCTCGCCGCGCTCCAGGCGCAGGCGCAAGGCGTCCAGCAGCGGCCGAGTCAGCGCCGTCGTGACGCCTTTGCTGAGCGGCATCAAGCGCATGTCAAACAAGCGCACACGCGGCAAGGCGCCGCCGCCGATGCGCTCGGGCAGGGCCAGACGCTTGTAACGCCCTTCATTGGCATGACGCCAACTCTCCAGCGCGGGGGTGGCCGAGCCGAGGATGACCGGGATCTTCTCCAGATGAGCGCGGTAGACCGCCAGATCGCGGGCCGAGTAGCGGGCGCCGTCCTGCTGCTTATAGGACGGGTCATGTTCCTCGTCGACAACGATCAGCCCCAGCCTGGGCATAGACGCAAACACCGCCAGCCGCGTGCCCAGCACCAGCTCGGCCTGCCCCTCATGCGCGGCCAGCCAGTTGCGCAGGCGTTGCGCTGGCGTCAGGCCGCTGTGCAAGGAGACCAGCACCCGGCCGCCAAAACGCTCGGCAAAGCGCGCCTCCAATTGCGGTGTCAGATTGATCTCGGGCACCAGCACCAAGACCTGCAAACCTTGGCTCAGCGCATGTTCGGCGGCGCGCAGATAGACCTCGGTCTTGCCGCTGCCGGTCACGCCGTAAAGCAAAACGGGCGGTGGCGCAGCCTTTGTTGTGGCTGAGGCCGCGGCTTCACCCAGCATCGCGTCCAACTGGGCCAGCACCTCGGCCTGGGCCGGACTCAAAATCGGGTGCACCGGCTCCAGGGCAGTAATCGCTTGCTGCTCAGCCACCCATTTGCGCATGCGCTTGAGGCGC
The DNA here is from genome assembly GCA_963510335.1 of uncultured Roseateles sp. Lineage (GTDB taxonomy): Bacteria > Pseudomonadota > Gammaproteobacteria > Burkholderiales > Burkholderiaceae_C > Paucibacter_A. The sequence goes on along the minus strand of CAUPEV010000098.1, from coordinate 14,860 downwards.
AGCTGCAGCTGCAGGCTGTCCAACTCACGCAGTTGTGGCGGCAATACCGACAAGGCCAACTCGCCGACGCCGCGCTGATAGTAAGCGGCGGCAAACTCCACCAGCCGGCACCAGCTCGGACTCAAGGGCGTCAAACCCTGCAAAACACCAATAATGGCGCGCAGTTTGGCCGGGTCGGCATATTCAGCCTCGCCGGCACTCGAAGCGCCGGGCCAAACAATGCCCAATAACTCGCGCTTGCCCAGTGGCACCCGGAGCAAACTACCCGGCGCCAGCGGCTGCTCATTCAAATATTCAAGCGGGCCGCTGATACCGCTGTGCTGCGGCGTTTCAACCGCCACCCGTATTCGGTGCAGCCCGCCGGCGCTGCCGGCCGAAATCAGCACTTGCGCCGCTTCAGTCATGCAACGCAAGCCTTGGTGATTTAGGCTTTGATTGAACTTTGTCGCTTAAGTGCATGATTTGAAAGGGCTCACCGTCGAATCCACAATTTCTGTGGATAACTTTGTGGGGAAAGTTCTAAGAATGCGTTTTCATTCTGCGCATCGCCGTCAAGACCTGTTGGCGACCATTCAAAGAGCCACGGCGACACCCTCATATAAATCAAGCACTTAGACCACAATCGGGAAAACACTTAGCTGCGGCGCAATATAAAAACTCAGGTCAGCCCGCTCGCCCCAAACTGGGGATAAGTCCCCTACCCTAAGTGCTCACTTCACATTTGAAGAGCCAAACAATTGGCCCCAAACGGCTCAGACGCCGACCCAAACTAGCCACGCAAGCGACGCGAATGCGCATGCACCTCATCCACCAAGACCGAAACGATCTCGGGCGGGGTGAATTGGCTGATGCCATGCCCCAAATTGAACACATGACCGTCCCAAGTGCCATCGGCGCGACGCGGGTTGCCGAAGCTGTCCAACACCGCACGCACCTGCTCGCGCACCGCGTCGGGCGGGGCAAACAAGACGTTCGGGTCCAGATTGCCTTGCAGGGCGACCCGACCGCCGACTTGGGCGCGGGCTTTGCCAAGATTGGCCGTCCAGTCGAGACCCACCGCGTCGGCGCCGGCATCGGCGATCTCGTCCAGCCAGAGCGCACCGCCCTTGGTGAACAAGATGCGCGGGATGCGCACGCCCTCATGTTCAGTCTTCACTTGCGCCAGCACACGGCGCGAATAGTCGAGGCTGAAGCGCTGGAACATACCGTCGGCCAGCACGCCGCCCCAGCTGTCGAACAACATCACAGCCTGTGCGCCGGCTTCGATCTGTGCGTTCAGGTAAGCGGCTACTGCATCGGCGTTGATGCTGAGGATGCGGTGCATCAGATCGGGCCGTGCATACATCAGGCTTTTGACTTGGCGGTAGTCATCCGAGCCGCCGCCTTCAACCATATAGCAGGCCAGCGTCCAAGGGCTGCCGGAGAAGCCGATCAAGGGCACGCGGCCATTCAGCGCCTTGCGGATCGACGTGACCGCATCGAACACATAACGCAGCTTCTCCATGTCCGGCACGGCCAGCTCATTGACGGCGGCTTCGTCGCGCACGACTTTTGCGAACTTGGGGCCTTCGCCGAGCTGGAAGGATAGCCCTAAGCCCATCGCGTCGGGCACGGTCAGGATGTCGCTGAACAGGATGGCCGCATCGAGGTCGTAGCGCTCCAACGGTTGCAGCGTCACTTCGGTGGCGTAGTCGCGGTTGGTGGCCAGGCCCATAAAGCTGCCGGCCTTGGCGCGGGTAGCGCGGTACTCGGGCAAGTAGCGCCCGGCCTGACGCATCAGCCAGACGGGGGTGTAGTCAGTGGGCTGGCGCAGACAAGCGCGCAAAAAGGTGTCGTTCTGAAGAGGTGCATGCATAGTGCGGGGATTATCCAATGCGCCATGCTGCTTTATTGCCCTTGACACAAAGACGCTGCGATACTGCGCCCGATCTTGATTCTGATCAGGGCGACACCACCTGAGGGGTGGTTCCAATCACCGACTGGAGGATTTCAAAATGTTTTCATCATTGCTCAAACGTGGCGCCATTGCCGCCACCTTGTTGGCAAGCGCGCTAACCCTGTCCGGCTGCGGCTATAACCAGTTCCAGAGCCTGGACGAGCAGGTGAACGCAGGCTGGTCCGAGGTCTTGAATCAATACCAGCGCCGCGCCGACCTGATCCCGAATATCGTCAACACCGTCAAGGGTGAGGCCAACTTCGAGCAAGAGACGCTGACCAAGGTGGTCGAAGCGCGCGCCAAGGCGACCAGCATCCAAGTCACGCCCGAGCTGGCCAATGACCCCGAGGCGATGAAGAAGTTCCAGGCCGCGCAGGGCGAGGTGTCCAGCGCTTTGAGCCGCTTGATGATGATCACCGAGAACTACCCTAACTTGAAAGCCAATCAGGGCTTTCAGGATCTGCGCGTGCAGTTGGAAGGCACGGAAAACCGCATCACCGTGGCGCGCAATCGCTACATCAAGACGGTCACCGAGTACAACACCCACGCCCGCAGCTTCCCCAACAATCTCACCGCGATGGTGATGGGCTACAAGGTCAAGCCCAACTTCACGGTCGAGAACGAAGCGGCAATCAAGGTGGCTCCGACCGTCAGCTTTGACAAGCCAGCCGCCAAATAAGGCGCACTGAGATGCTGCGTCGCCTGCTGCCGCTGGTCCTGGGTTTGCTGTGCCTGTGCTTACCCGCGTGGGCGCAGGAAGAAGTGAAAGTGCCGCCACTGACGGCGCGCGTGATCGACCAGACCGGCACGCTCAGCGCGGAGCAGCAAGCGGCGCTGAGTGCCAAGCTGGCGGCTTTTGAGGCCGAGGCAGGCTCGCAGCTTGTGATTCTGATCGTGCCGACGGTAGCGCCGGAGGACATCACTTCCTATGCGCAGCGAGTCGGCGACACCTGGAAGATCGGGCGCAAGGATGTCGGCGACGGCCTGCTGCTGCTGGTGGCAAAGAACGACCGCAAGGTCCGCATCGAAGTCGCCAAGACGCTGGAGGGCGCGGTGCCCGACCTGGCGGCGCGGCAGATCATTCAAAACGCCATCACGCCGGCCTTCAAGAAGAATGACTATGCGGGTGGCCTGAATTTGGCCGTCGACCAGTTGGCGATGCGCATACGCGGCGAAGAATTGCCGGCGCCGAAAAAACAGGGCGGCCAGGGTCAGCAGAGAAACAATGGCTTCAGCTTCGAAGAATTGGGCGCGCTGTTCTTCATTGGCGTGCCGGTGCTGGGCGGCATTCTCATTGGCATCTTTGGCCGCAAGCTGGGCAGCGTGCTGACCGGCGGCGCGGCCGGTGCGCTGGGTTGGTTTTTGATGTCAAGCTTGTTGGTCGCGGGTTTGGCCGGCATCGCGTCGATGATTCTCGTTGGCGTGATGGGCGTCGGCTCAGGTCGCGGGATTGGGCGGCGCGGTGGTGGCTCAAGCGGCCCTGTGATCTGGGGCGGCGGCGGTGGAGGCGGCGGCGGGGGTGGTGGCTTCTCTTCCGGTGGCGGCGGTGATTTTGGCGGCGGCGGCGCCTCGGGAGATTGGTAATGCCTCAGCAACAGCACAAGAAATCAATGCTAGGCCGCTTGCTCAAACACCGCTGGACCGACCACTCGGACATTGCCCGCGCGCTGCCGTCAGGCGCCATTGAGGGTTTGGAAAACGCCATCCGCGCCAGCGAATCCCGCCATAGCGGAGAAATCTGCGTCTGCGTGGAAGCTGGCTTACCACTGTCTTACTTGACCAAGCGCCTAAGCGCTCGCCAGCGCGCCGTGACCCTGTTCGGCAAGCTGCGCATCTGGGACACGGAGTCGAACAACGGTGTGTTGATTTACCTGCTGGTGGCCGACCACGCGATCGAGATCGTGGCCGACCGTGGGCTCAATGCCCGCGTCAGCGCGGCGCAATGGGCAGGCATCGTCGAGACCCTGCGCGTTCAGCTGCGTACTGGCCAATTTGAGCAGGGCCTGAAAGCGGCAGTAGATGCCGTTGACGCGCTGCTGCATGCCGAGTTCCCGCTAGCTCCTGGGCAAAGCAATCCGAACGAGTTGCCTGATGCGGTGGTGATTCTCTAGGGACAGATAGACAGCCAAGGCCTTACTTGATCGGCCGGTGCTTGCTGCAAAATTGCTCGAGCAGCGGCTTGTGACCCAGGGGGCCAAATTTCAATTTGGGCTGCGGCACCGTGACATCCGGAAGATGCTTCAAGAGATGCCGAATCAAGGCGAGGCGGCCGCGCCGCTGGTCATTGAAATCCACCAAGGCCCAAGGTGCCTGGCGTGTGTGAGTGGCGTTCAACATCACTTCGCGCGCCTCGCCGTACTGCTTGTACATGCGCCGCGCCTCCAGATCGATGGCCGACAACTTCCAGCGTTTCAGCGGGTCGGCCAAGCGTTCAGCGAAGCGCAGCTCCTGCTGTTCCTGGTCGACCGTCAGCCAATACTTGAACAGCAACACGCCATCGTCCACCAGCATCTTTTCGAACACCGGCGCTTGCTTCAGGAACGCGGCAGTTTGGGCCGGCGTGCAAAAACCCATCACCGTCTCTACACCGGCGCGGTTGTACCAACTGCGGTCAAACAGCGCGATCTCGCCGGCCGCCGGCAGATAGGGCACATAGCGCTGAAAGTACCATTCGCCGCGTTCACGGTCGCTCGGCTTGCCCAAGGCCACGGTGCGGCATTGGCGCGGGTTTAAGGTCTCGGAAATAGCCGAAATCACCCCGCCCTTGCCGGCGGTATCTCGCCCCTCGACCAGCACCACCAGACGCTGTTCCTTTTGCAGCACCCAACGCGCCATCGCGTTGAGTTCCAGGTGCAAGGGCGCCAGTTGCTCGAGGTAGTCGCTCTTGCTGAGCTTGTCGGACTTGCCGCTGTTGGTCTTTGTCTCTTTCGTCTTGCTTGCCATCTTGGTCGCTCCCGCTTTGCAAGCCAGCAGCTTAAGCCCTGCAAGGCCTGCAGGACAAGCCGAGTCTGTCAGAGCAAGGTCAGCGTTTGCATACCTGCCCAGCCTTCGCCTGCGGCCAAACGCACAGGCGTCTCTACCGCAGCAGCCTCGACGCAAAGCATCTGCTTGTGGCCATCCGCCGGCATATCGGCCAGCGCTGCGCATTTCTCGGCGCCAGGGTTCCAGACCACTGCATCCTCAAAGCCTTGTTGCGCAATCTGCAGCCGCCGCTCGGTCGTTGCCAAACGCTCTCTGAGCGTCATGGCTTCGCGCACCCGGTGGTAGATGCGGTCGAGATTGCCTCCGGGCAGCAGCAGATCCACGCGCTGGACCTTCTCCATCTCGTCGAGCGAATCCCAGTAGCGCATCGCGGTCAGGCCTTGCAAGCTGGTCGAGTCGATGTCGGCGACGCGCAAGTAACTGTGCAGCGCGGCGGTGAACTCGAACGCCTCTTCGCCCTTGTTCTCGCAGGCCAGCTCAATCTGGATTTCTCGCCCGCTGATGCGCACGCTCAGCTCCAGCTCGAAAGCGTGCGGCCAGAACATGCGTGTCGCCGCATCATCGCTGAGGCGCAGCACGGCCAGCGCATCATCCTTGCCCTGCTCGGCCATCACCAGCGCCCAAGGCTTGGTGCGCGCAAACCCGTGGCGCTGCAAGGGGCCACGCGCCGCGAACTGCGGAAAAATCACCGGCACCCCGCCACGAATCGCCTGGCCCGAGACGAATTCGGACTTGGGAGACATATAGAGCTGTTCTTCGGCGCTGGCCGGCTGCCAAGACACCAAGTGGCCGCCATGCAACAAGACGGTGGCGCGAGCGCCATCGGGGGCGACAAGTTCGATGGCGTCCATGCCATGAACACGGGAAAGGGCAAGAGGCTTGGACATGGCGTTTAACTTAGTGTTGTCTATGAAAAACGCCCGCCCAACTTTCGTCGGCGGGCGTTTGAAGCTCGAGCAGCGAGGCTCGGAGCTATCAGTTCGTACGGAACTTGCGCAGCGCAGCGATCTGGGCGGCCATGGCAGCGAACTCGCCTTGCGCCTTGGCAAAGTCGATATCGCTCTTGGCGTTCTTCATCGCTTCTTCGGCCAGAGCCTTGGCTTCAACCGCCTTGGCTTCGTCCAGGTCTTTGCCGCGAATCGCGGTGTCGGCCAGAACGGTGACGCGGCCCGGTTGCACTTCCAGCAAGCCGCCAGCCACGAAGACGAACTCTTCCTGGCCGTTGTCGGCGCGCTGGATGCGCACGGCACCCGGCTTGATGCGGGTGATCAGTGGTGCGTGGTTAGGCAAGATGCCCAACTCACCGCTTTCACCCGGCAGTGCAACAAACTTGGCTTCGCCGGAGAAGATCTGCTCTTCGGCGGAGACCACATCGACATGGATGGTTGCCATCTTGAATCTTCCTTAGCGTTGAGGTGGAGAACTGTGCTGAATCGGGGAGGTCTTGGTCTCCCCGCTTTGATCAGCCCAGCTTCTTCGCCTTTTCAACCGCTTCGTCGCTGGTGCCGACCATGTAGAAGGCCTGCTCTGGCAGGTGATCGCATTCGCCGGCAACAATCATCTTGAAGCCGCGGATGGTTTCCTTCAGAGGCACATACTTGCCAGGCGAGCCGGTGAACACCTCGGCCACGTGGAAAGGCTGCGACAAGAAGCGCTGGATCTTGCGCGCGCGGGACACCGACAGCTTGTCTTCAGGCGACAGCTCGTCCATACCCAGAATCGCAATAATGTCGCGCAGTTCCTTGTAGCGCTGCAGCACTTGCTGAACGCCACGGGCGGTCAGGTAATGCTCTTCGCCGACCACGTTCGGGTCCAGCTGACGCGAGGTCGAGTCGAGCGGGTCCACGGCAGGGTAGATACCCAGCGCAGCGATGTCACGCGACAGCACCACGGTGGAATCCAAGTGGGCGAAAGTCGTCGCAGGCGATGGGTCGGTCAAGTCATCCGCTGGCACGTAAACGGCCTGGATGGAAGTGATCGAGCCGACCTTGGTCGAAGTGATCCGCTCTTGCAAGCGGCCCATTTCTTCGGCCAATGTAGGCTGGTAACCCACGGCGGAAGGCATACGACCCAGCAGCGCGGACACTTCGGTACCGGCCAAGGTGTAGCGATAGATGTTGTCCACGAAGAACAGCACATCCTTGCCTTCGTCACGGAAGGACTCGGCGATCGTCAGACCGGTCAAGGCCACGCGCAGACGGTTGCCTGGAGGCTCGTTCATCTGGCCGTAAACCATCGCGACCTTGGAGTCTTCCAAGTTCTCGAGGTTCACCACGCCGGAATCGGCCATCTCGTGATAGAAGTCGTTACCTTCACGAGTCCGCTCGCCCACACCCGCAAACACCGACAGACCACTGTGGGCCTTGGCGATGTTGTTGATGAGTTCCATCATGTTCACGGTCTTGCCCACACCGGCACCACCGAACAGACCGACCTTGCCGCCCTTGGCGAACGGGCAGATCAAGTCAATCACCTTGATGCCGGTTTCCAGCAGCTCTTGCGACGGGCTCAGCTCGTCGTAAGCAGGCGCAGCGCGGTGGATGGAGGCGACTTGCGTCGCTGCCACGGGGCCGCGCTCGTCGATGGGCGCGCCCAGCACGTCCATGATGCGACCCAGGGTCGCCTTGCCGACTGGAACTTGAATGTTCTCACCGGTGTTGAAAACTTCGGTGCCGCGGCGCAGGCCGTCGGACGATCCCAAAGCGATGGTGCGCACGATTCCGTCGCCCAGCTGCTGCTGAACTTCCAGAGTCAGGGTGCTACCGTTCATCTTCAGCGCGTCATAGATCTTGGGCATCTGGCTGCGTGGGAATTCCACGTCCACCACGGCGCCAATGCACTGAACGATCTTGCCAACCGGGTTGGTTTGAGTGTTCGACATATCGATTCCTTAAAACAATCAGTATTCGTTGCGTATGGTTTGGCGAGTAGCGGGCATCAGCCCACTGCAGCCGCTCCGCTGACAATCTCTGACAACTCTTTGGTGATTGCTGCCTGGCGAGTCTTGTTATAGACCAGCTTCAGCTCACCAATCAAGGTGCCGGCGTTGTCGGTTGCGGCCTTCATCGCCACCATGCGTGCCGATTGCTCGGACGCCATATTTTCTGCCACGGCTTGATAGACCAGCGCTTCGGCATAACGCACCAACAGCTCGTCAATCACCGCTGCCGCGTCGGGCTCGTACAGATAGTCCCAAGCGTGAGCTGGGGAGCCATCGGCATTGGCCGTCTTCATGCTATCGGTCGTCAAAGGCAGCAACTGCTTGATGACGGTTTCCTGCTTCATCGTGTTGATGAATTGGGTGTAGCAGAGGTAGACGGCGCTGAGACGACCTTCGGCATATGCGTCGAGCAAAACCTTGACCGGGCCGACCAGCTTCTCGATGTGCGGCTTGTCACCCAGATGCGTCACGTGAGCGACGACCTTGGCGCCAATACGGTTCATGAAGCCCAAACCCTTGTTGCCGATGGCAACGACTTCGGCTTTTTGACCGGCAGCTTCAAGATCTTTCAGCTTGGTCGTGGTCGCACGCAACAAGTTGGTGTTCAAACCGCCGCAAAGGCCTTTGTCCGTTGTCACCACCACAAAGCCGGCCACCTTGGCGCCCGGGTTAGCGGTCAAGAAAGCATGCTTGTACTCGGGGTTAGCCTGGGCTAGATTGGCGGCGATGTTGCCGATCTTCTCGCTGTAAGGGCGACCCGCACGCATGCGTTCCTGGGCCTTGCGCATCTTCGAGACCGAGACCATTTCCATGGCCTTGGTGATCTTCTTGGTGCCTTCGACCGACTTGATCTTGCCACGAATTTCTTTGCTTGATGCCATGATTTCTCCTGTTCAGATGGGGTGGTTCAGTAGCTGATCCGCCCCGTCATGGGCATTAAGCGAAAGATTTTTTGAACGCGGTGATTGCAGCGTTCAATTCGGCTTCGGCATCCTTGTCCATCGCCTTGTCGGCTTCCAGCTTGGCCAACAGAGCGGCGTGGCTGGTTTTCAGGAATTGATGCAGACCCGACTCGAAAGCCAGAACCTTGTTCACGGGCAGGCTGTCCATGAAGCCCTTGTTGACCGCGTACAGCGTCGCGCCCATCAAGCTGATGGTTTGCGGCGAGTACTGAGCTTGCTTGAGCAACTCGGTCACGCGGGCACCACGGTCCAATTGCTTGCGGGTGGACTCGTCCAGATCGGAAGCGAACTGCGCGAACGCAGCCAATTCACGGTACTGGGCCAAGTCGGTACGGATACCGCCGGACAAGTTCTTGACCAACTTGGTTTGCGCAGCGCCACCGACTCGCGACACCGAAATACCGGCGTTGATCGCAGGGCGGATACCAGCGTTGAACAGCGAGGTCTCCAAGAAGATCTGGCCGTCGGTGATCGAAATCACGTTGGTTGGCACGAAAGCAGACACGTCACCGGCTTGCGTTTCAATGATAGGCAGCGCGGTCAAAGAACCGGTCTTGCCCTTCACTTCGCCCTTGGTGAAGGCTTCGACATAGTCGGCGTTCACGCGAGCGGCACGCTCCAGCAGACGGCTGTGGAGATAGAACACGTCGCCAGGATAGGCTTCACGGCCTGGTGGACGGCGCAGCAGCAGCGACACCTGACGGTAAGCCACGGCTTGCTTGGACAGATCGTCATAAACGATCAGCGCGTCTTGACCGCGGTCGCGGAAGTACTCGCCCATCGTGCAGCCGGAGTAGGCCGAGACGTACTGCATCGCAGCCGATTCGGAGGCCGAGGCCGCCACGACGATGGTATAAGCCATCGCGCCGTTGGCTTCCAGAGCGCGCACCACGTTCTTGATCGACGAAGCCTTCTGGCCGATCGCAACGTAGACGCAGGTCATGTTCTGACCCTTCTGGTTGATGATGGCGTCGATCGCGACAGCCGTCTTACCGGTCTGGCGGTCACCAATGATCAGCTCGCGCTGACCACGGCCAACCGGCACCATCGAGTCAATCGACTTCAGGCCGGTTTGCATAGGCTGATCAACCGACTTACGGGCGATCACGCCTGGAGCGACCTTCTCGATCACGTCCGTCATCTTGGCGTTGATCGGGCCCTTGCCGTCGATCGGGTGACCCAAGGCATTGACCACGCGGCCAATCAGCTCAGGGCCAACCGGCACTTCCAGAATACGGCCCGTGCACTTGACGGTGTCGCCTTCGGAGATGTGCTCGTAGGCACCCAAAATCACGGCGCCGACCGAGTCGCGCTCGAGGTTCAACGCCAGGCCGAAGGTCTGGCTGCCGTCAGCAGCAGCCGGGAACTCCAGCATTTCGCCTTGCATCACCTCGGACAAACCGTGGATGCGGACGATGCCGTCGGACACAGACACCACGGTGCCCTGGTTGCGGACGTCCGTCGAAGTGCCAAGGCCCTCGATGCGGCTCTTGATCAATTCGGAAATTTCAGCAGGATTCAGATTCATTGCTATAGCTCCCAGCTGGCCTGCGCTCGGTTTCCAGAGCGGTCGGCACAGGGATGAATGAAGGGTGAAATTGCGCTCAAGGCCTTATCAGGCCGTGAGCGCTACTTTCATGCGTTCCAGACGGTATTTGACCGAGGTGTCCAGCACCTCATCGCCAACCACCACCCGAATGCCGCCAATCAGTGACGGCTCCAAGACGACTTGTGCATCGAGCTTGCGTGCGAAACGCTTCTCCAGCGACACCATGACGTCGGCCAATTGGGCTGCATCAAGGGGATAAGCGCTGTAGATCAAAGCGTCCGCGACACCAGCTGCGGCATTGGCCAAGACATGGAATTGCTGGACCACGGCGGGCAAAGCGCTCAAGCGACCGTTCGCGATGACCGTGCGCAGAAAGTTCTGCACGCCTTCGGCCAGATCGAGCTTGGCGGTCTGCGCGGTGACCGCGTAAACCTGCTCGGCCGTGGCCTTGGGATGATCAGCAAACGCAAGCAGCTCGGGCGCTCCGGCCACTTGGGCCAAGGCATCGAGCTGCAAGCCCCAAGCCTTGCCGTCATGCTTGGCCGCTACTTGGTAGAGCGCTTCAGCGTAAGGTCGTGCAATGGTTGCGAGCTCGGCCATGCTTACAGCTCCGTCTTCAAGCGACCCAGCAACTCGGCGTGCACAGAGGCGTTGACCTCGCGCTGCAGAATTTGCTCGGCGCCCTTGACGGCCAGCGCGGCGACTTGCTCGCGCAAGACCTCGCGGGCACGCGTGGACAGGGCTTCAGCTTCCACCTGAGCGTCGGCCACGATCTTGGCGGCCTTCTCTTCGGCTTGGCCGGCCGCAGCTGCCACGATCGCTGCGGCACGCTTTTCAGCGTCAGCCAGCAGCTTGGTGGTTTCGCCACGGGTCAGCGCCAATTGCTCGTCGACCTTCTTGTTGGCGTTAGCCAACTCGGACTTGGCCTTATCGGCCGCAGCCAGACCTTCGGCGATTTTTGCGGCGCGCTCATCCAAGGCCTTCATCATTGGAGGCCAGATGAAGCGCATGGTGAACCATACAAGGATCGCAAAAACGATCGCTTGCAGGAACAGTGTTGCGTTGATATTCACAGAGCTATCCTTTCAACCGTGAACGGTTGGCGCATCAATTAATTAGATGGCGAAAGGCTTGGCGAATGCGAACCGCAGAGCGATAGCCACACCGATCAGGAACGCGGCGTCGATCAGACCAGCCAAGATGAACATCTTGGTTTGCAGTTCGTTCATCAGTTCAGGCTGGCGGGCCGAAGCTTCCAGGAACTTGCCGCCCATCAAGGCGATACCGATAGAAGCGCCCAATGCGCCCAGACCAACGATGAGACCGCAAGCCAGTGCTACGAGACCGAGAATGTTTTCCATGATTTGCTCCAGAAGGAAAGGTAAGTAAAGAAAAAAGAAAGGGAAAAGAGAAAAAGCGAACTATCCGATGTTCAGCAGACGATCAATGTTGATCGTGCGCCTGGCCCGTGTAGATCAAGGTCAGCATCATGAAGATGAAGGCCTGCAAGGTGATGATCAGGATGTGGAACAAAGTCCACACCGTACCAGCCACCAAATGGCCCAGACCCAGCCAGAAGCCACCCGACAGCGGGTTCAACTCCCAGGCCCAGACGCCACCCATCAGCGCGATCAGCATGAACACCAGCTCACCCGCGAACATATTGCCGAACAACCGCATGCCGTGCGAGACGGTCTTGGCAGCGAACTCGATCAGCTGCATCAGGAAGTTGATCGGATACAAGAACCATTTGTCACCAAAGGGAGCGGCCAGCAATTCATGCGTCCAGCCGCCAATGCCCTTGATCTTGATGCTGTAGAAGAAGCACATGATCAGCACACTGGTCGACAAGCCCAAGGTGGTCGACAAGTCGGCCGTTGGCACCACACGCAGATAGGCGTGATGTGGGTCGTGACCCATGGAGCCGAAGATCTTGGCCCACAGCGTCGGCAGCAGGTCGACCGGCAGCATGTCCATGAAGTTCATCAGGAAAATCCAGACAAACACGGTCAGCGCCAAGGGGCCAATGACCTTGCGGCTGGCGGCATTGTGAATCACGCCCTTGGCCTGGTTTTCGACCATTTCGGACAGAATTTCGACCGCCGCCTGGAAACGGCCGGGCACGCCAGAGGTTGCCTTGCGCGCGGCGCGCCACAAGATAAAGCAACCCAAGACGCCCAGAACCACGGCGTAAATCAGCGAATCCAGATTGAACAAGCTGAAATCAACGATGCTGGTCTGCTTGACCAGTTCACCCTTGAAATTCATCTGCATATGCTGCAGGTGATGCTGGATGTATTCCCCAGCGTTGGGCCCTTGCGCTAGGCCATGTTCTTCGGCTGCCATCGTTAGTTTCCGTCCTGCGTATTTACTTAACTTGACTCGTCCGACCCTGCCAAAGCAGAGCCATCCAATTAACTTTCAAGCATCCGACCAAACCCGCCAGCATTGCCAGCCAATTCAAATCCGACACCCAAACCGCTGCCACCGCCAAAATGGCAACAGCCGTCATGATCTTGATCAGCTCCCAGAACATAAACCCCAGCACCGCAGCCGCTGGCATTCCTCTGAAGAGCCCGGTCATCCCCCACGCCATCAAGGCATTGGGAAAAACCACCGCAGCCACACCCCAAAGAGCGGACCACGCTGTTTTGCCTTCACCGGTCAACAGATAAGCAAGCAAGGCAATCGCCACACCCACCACAGCCTGAATCCCGACCACTCGCCAAACCGAAATCGGCGGGTGCTTCAATCTCAAGGCCTGCGCTTGTTCTTGCGTCAGGGTCTTGAAAGCCAGCTCCTCGGCCTCATCCTGTTTGGGATCACCCCACACATCTTTTTCATCATCCCAATCGGCGCCGCGCGGAGAGACTTTGGATCTTTCCTGCTGCATTGGCTGAGTCATGAAGGTCTGATGAATGTCGGCAAAACCCAAAGATTATATGTGTAAACCCGTAGGTTTCCGACAAGAGCCTTAGCAAAGGCTCAGGATGGGCCTGTGACTTCCGGCACAGGCGACCCGATCGGGACTCAGAGCTTGAGCAGATTAGGCGCAAGCCCGGCCACTTCGACGCGCACTTTGAGCACACAACCCGCCAGGGGCTGCGCCGCCAATTCCTCGGCCGAACGGCCCTCACTGGCGGTCGTGATGTAGAGCGTGCGCAGATCAGCGCCGCCAAAAGTGGGCATGGTCGGGCAGCGCACCGGCAGGCGCAGCTCCCGCAAGACATGGCCTTCGGGCGACAGCCTCAGCAAGCGCTGGCCTTCAAACATCGCTACCCAGTAGCAACCCTCAACATCCACGGCGCCGCCGTCCGGGCGGCCACCATATTGATCCAAGGTCTCCCCAGCCACACGCGGGGCGAACTTGGCGAACAGCTGGCGCTCACCAATCGTGCCGGCTACGGCGTCAAAGTCCAAGACATAGATTTCATGCGCCTTGGTGTCGGACCAATACATACGGCGCTGATCCGGGCTCCAGGCCACACCATTGGAAGTCACGATGCCACCGGCCACGGACTCAATGTCACCGTTGGCATAACGATACAGACCAGCGTTAGGGGCGCGCGCGTCATCAATGGTGCCAATCCAGAAGCGGCCCTGCGCGTCCGGCTTGCCGTCATTGAAGCGCTGCTTTGCGCTGTCAAACGGCGCGGCCGCCAGTTGTCGGTGTTCGCCCGTTCGAATGTTCAAGTGCCACAGCCCATTGCGCTGCGCCACCGCCAGGCCACCCCCCTCAAGCAAGGCAATGCAGCCGGGCTCGCTGTCCAATTGCCAATGCCGCAACTCGGTGCTGGCTGGGTCAAGCCGCAAAACCTGTCGCTTTGGAATATCAACGTAATAAAGGCATTGCTCGGCAACGCTCCAGAGCGGCGACTCACCCAAAGCGGCAAGGGCTGGGCCGGCGGCCTCGATCTTGTAAAGCATTGAACCTGAAGAATTCATCTTGGCAAATGGGTCGGGGGCGCGATGAGATGCGCAAACCGCGATGCTAAGGCCGTAACTCGACGTAACTCAGGCCAAGCCTCAATCAGTCCAAATCTACCTTCAAATAATGCGCACCCGGAATCGGGTTGAAATAGTAGGGCGGCACCGACTCGAAGCCCAGACTCTCGTAAAGCCCGCGCGCCGACTCCATATCGTCCAAGGTGTCCAGCAGCATCGCCGAATAGCCGGCCTGCGTGGCTGCGTCGATCAAGCCTTGCGCCAGCAAACGCCCCAAACCGAAGCGCCGAAATGCCGGCCGCACAAACAGGCGCTTCATTTCACAGGCATTGGCGTAATCCACATCGAGCAGGGGGCGAAAGCCACCGCAGCCTGCGACCTGACCGTCCACCAAAGCCAAGAGCATGATGCCGCCGGGCGCTTCATATTGACCCGGCAAACATTGCAGTTCGGCCTCGAAGTCCTGAAAGCACAGATCAATGTCAAGGCTGGCGGCATAGTCGCACAGGATCTGACGGGTCGATTCCCAATCGTCGGCCGAAGCG
>CAUPEV010000097.1:0-17115 GCA_963510335.1 uncultured Roseateles sp. | reverse complement strand
GATATTGGCGTACATGCCGGAACTGCCGGTCATCATTGCGCATTCGCCCGAGACAAAGGTCGCATCCGCCGCATTGCCGCGGCCCTTGTAGACCAAGAGGCCTTGCTTGCTCATATTGGCCAGGTTCTCGATATGGCGCACATGCAGCGGGGTGTTGAAGGCCAGGCGCGTGTCCAGTCCGCCGAAGCCGTTGTTCTTGCTCGCGTACTCGACGTTATGCCAGGCCGAGAAGCTTTCCAGCTGCGTCCAGCTGACCCACGATGTGGTGAACGGGCATTTGTGTCCGCTGGCCTTGAGCTTGGCCGCGGCCAGCGCCACCTCGGGCCAGGTGCTGGGAGGGGTGGTGATACCGGCGGCCTTCAGCGCGTCCTTGTTGAAGTGGAAGACTGTCGTCGAGCTGTTGAAGGGCATGCTCAACATCTGGCCACTCGGCGCCGTGTAATAGCCGGCCACGGCGGGCACGTAGGCTGTGGCGTCAAACTTTGCACCACCCATTTTCATGACCTCGCCTACCGGGACAATCGCGCCCTTGCTGGCCATCATGGTGGCCGTGCCGACCTCGAAGACCTGCAAGATATGCGGCGCATTGCCGGCGCGGAAGGCTGCGATCGCCGCCGTCATTGACTCGTCGTAGCTGCCCTTGTAGCTGGGCACGATTTTGTAGTCTTTCTGGCTGGCGTTGAATTCCTTGGACAGATCGGTGACCCAGTCGCCGAGGCCGCCACCCATGGAGTGCCACCATTGGATTTCGGTCTGCGCCTGGGCTTGGGGTGCCAAAGCGGCGAGCAGCAGGGTGAGCGCGGCGAGTTGTTTGGATGTCATGAGGTGATGGCTCCGTAGAAATGATGAGTCTGCATAAACCAGCCGAGATTGTGACAGCGACAGTGCTGCGAAAATGATGTTGTAGATCAGAGTTCGCTGGAGGCGATTTACCCAAAATCGGGCAAGGGCATAAGCGCTCACAAGGCGGCACATTGCTGCGCTGCGGTACGATCGGCGCCCGGCTTGCATGGGGTATTCCCTGTAATTCGACTCAGATTCAGCAGATGCGCAGCCACAAGCCCAGCCGCCTCTTGCAAACAAAAATTCTCAGCCTTGTTGTTTGGGTCTGTCCAGATGCCCGATCAGCAGCCAACCATGGGCGCTTTTGCGCGTCCGGCCGCCATGAATGCTCCGCTCCCGCTGATGTCTGTCCCAACTCAAGACCTGACCCTTGTTAAACAGGGTCACGACGGCGCCCCCCGTCTGCGCGAGATCCCATACAACTACACCTCCTTCTCCGACCGCGAGATCGTCATCCGCCTGCTCGGCGCCCCGGCCTGGGAGTTGCTCAATCAGCTGCGCCAGGAGCGCCGCACCGGGCGCTCGGCCCGCATGTTGTATGAGGTGCTGGGTGACATCTGGGTGGTGCAGCGCAACCCCTATTTGCAAGATGATTTACTCGACAACCCCAAGCGCCGTCGCCTGCTGATCGAGGCCTTGGAGCATCGGCTGCATGAGGTGGAGCTGCGCCGCGACCCAAGCACCGATCCACTGCGCGATCAATCGGTCGGTGAATTGCTGACCGCCGCGCGCGCCGCGATTGCAAGCTTTGCTGCCCAGTTCGATGCGGTGGCCGAGCTGCGCCGCCGTACCACCAAGCTGCTTGGCAAGACCACGGCCAGCGATAACATCAAGTTCGACGGCCTCTCGCGCGTTTCGCATGTGACCGACGCGACCGATTGGCGGGTCGAATACCCGTTTGTAGTGCTGACCCCTGACACCGAGCTCGAGATGGCCAGCTTGGTCAAGGGCTGCATCGCGCTCGGCCTGACCATCATCCCGCGCGGCGGCGGCACCGGCTACACCGGCGGCGCCGTGCCGCTGGTCTGGAACAGCGCCGTCATCAACACCGAAAAACTCGAGGCCTTGCGCGGCGTCGAGATGCTGACCCTGCCCGGCATGGACCGTGAGGTGGCGACGATCTGGAGCGAGGCCGGTGTGGTCA
Organism: uncultured Roseateles sp.; assembly: GCA_963510335.1. Taxonomy (GTDB): domain Bacteria; phylum Pseudomonadota; class Gammaproteobacteria; order Burkholderiales; family Burkholderiaceae_C; genus Paucibacter_A. Next base: position 15,128 of record CAUPEV010000097.1, on the reverse strand, counting down.
CGCAACGCGTCGCCGACCTGGCCGAGGCGCATGGCTTTGTGTTCGCCGTTGACCCGACCTCGGCCGAGGCCAGCTGCGTGGGCGGCAATGTGGCAATGAATGCCGGCGGCAAGAAGGCCGTGCTCTGGGGCACGGCGCTGGACAACCTCGCCTCCTGGCGCATGGTGACGCCGGACGCCAAGTGGCTGGAGGTTACGCGCCTGAACCACAATATGGGCAAGATTCATGATGTGGAGACGGCCAGCTTCGAGTTGCGCTACTTCGATGCCTCAGGCCTGAGGCTGGAGCGCACCGAGCGCCTCGACATCCCCGGCAGCACCTTCCGCAAAGAGGGCCTGGGCAAGGACGTCACCGACAAATTCCTGGCCGGCTTGCCCGGTATCCAGAAAGAAGGCTGCGACGGCCTGATCACCAGCGCGCGCTGGGTCGTGCACAAGATGCCCGCGCACGTGCGTACCGTCTGCCTGGAGTTCTTCGGCAACCCCAAGGATTGCGTGCCGGCGATTGTCGACATCAAGGACTTCATGTTCGCCGAAGCCAAGCGCCCCGGCGGCGCAGTGCTTGCGGGCCTCGAACACCTGGATGACCGCTATCTGAAGGCGGTCGGCTACAGCACCAAGAGCAAGCGCGCCAATCTGGCCGGCGCGTCCTCCGGCGGCCTGCCCAAGATGGTCTTGGTCGGCGACATCGTCGGCGAGGATGCCGATGCGGTGGCGCGTGCCACCTCCGAGGTGGTGCGGCTGGCCAATGGCCGCAATGGCGAGGGCTTTGTCGCCATTTCAGCCGATGCGCGCAAAAAGTTCTGGCTCGACCGCAAGCGCACGGCGGCTATCTCCAAGCACACCAATGCCTTCAAGGTGAACGAGGATGTGGTGATCCCGCTGCCGCGCATGGGCGAATACACGCTGGGCATCGAGCGCATCAATATCGAGCTGAGCCTGCGCAACAAGCTCGCCTTTGTGGCCGGTCTGAAGCAGTTGTTTGGGCAGAGCAGCTTGCCGCTGGGCCGCAGCGACGACGCCGGCGATATCCCCAGCGCCGAGTTGTTGGGAGACCGGGTTCAGCAAGCGTTGGCGCTGCTGGACGAGGTCGGCGGCCAATGGCAGCTGTGGATGGATCAGCTTGACGCGGCCCAGCCCGAGGGGCTGAGCTTTTTCGATCAGCTGCAAGACCACAGCTTGCGCGCGTCCTGGAAGACGCAGATCCTCAAGCCGCTGCAAATCATCTTCAACGGCGGCGCCTTCGCACCGATTCTGGACGAGTGCAAACGCATTCACAAAGAGTTGCTGCGCGGCCGCGTCTGGGTGGCCCTGCATATGCATGCCGGCGACGGCAATGTACACACCAACATCCCCGTCAACTCGGATAACTACGAGATGCTGCAGACGGCGCATGAGGCCGTTGGCCGCATCATGGTGCTAGCGCGCAGCCTCGACGGTGTGATCTCGGGCGAGCATGGCATCGGCATCACCAAGCTCGAGTTCATGCTGGATTCGGAGTTAGCGGGCTTCGCGGGCTACAAGGCCAAGGTCGACCCCGAAGGGCGCTTCAACAAGGGCAAGCTGCTGCGTGGCGGTGCGAGCCCGGCTGATTTGACCAACGCCTACACGCCGAGTTTCGGCCTGATGGGCCATGAGTCGCTGATCATGCAGCAAAGCGATATCGGCGCGATCAGCGAGTCGATCAAGGATTGCCTGCGCTGCGGCAAGTGCAAGCCGGTCTGTGCCACCCATGTGCCGCGTGCCAATCTGCTCTACTCGCCGCGCAACAAGATCCTCGCGACCTCGCTGCTGGTCGAGGCATTTTTGTACGAGGAGCAAACCCGGCGCGGGATCTCGATCAAGCATTGGCAGGAGTTTGAGGATGTGGCCGACCATTGCACGGTCTGCCACAAATGCCTGAACCCTTGCCCGGTCAAGATCGACTTCGGCGAAGTGACGATGAATATGCGCAACCTCTTGCGCAAGATGGGGCAAAAGACCTGGCGCCCCGGCAACGCGGCGGCGATGTTCATGCTTAATGCGTCGAACCCGGAGACCATCAAGCTCGCCCGTGCCGCGATGGTCGGAGTCGGCTTCAAGGCGCAGCGCCTGGCGCATGATGTGTTGAAACGCTTTGCCAAGAAGCAGACGGCAGCACCCCGCGCCACGGTGGGCGCAGCACCCATCAAGGAGCAGGTGATTCACTTCATCAACAAGAAGCTGCCCGGCGGCCTGCCCAAGAAGACCGCGCGTGCGCTCTTGGATATCGAGGACAAGGACTACGTCCCCATCATCCGCAACCCCGCATCCACCACGTCTGAGACCGAGGCGGTGTTCTATTTCCCCGGCTGCGGCTCGGAGAAGCTGTTCAGCCAAGTCGGGCTGGCCACGCAGGCAATGCTCTGGCATGCCGGCGTGCAGACCGTCTTGCCGCCGGGTTATCTATGCTGCGGCTATCCGCAGCGTGGCTCGGGCCAGTTCGACAAGGCCGAGAAGATGATCACCGACAACCGGGTCTTGTTCCACCGTGTCGCCAACACGCTGAACTACCTGGATATCAAAACGGTGGTGGTGTCTTGCGGCACCTGTTATGACCAGTTGCAGGGCTATAAGTTCGAGGACATCTTCCCCGGCTGCCGCATCATCGACATCCATGAATACCTGCTGGAAAAAGGCATCACGCTGGGCAGTGACAAGAGCTATCTCTATCACGACCCCTGCCACACGCCGATGAAGCTGCAGGCGCCGATGCTGACCGTCAATGCGCTGGTCGGGCCGAATGTGGTCGAGAGCAAGCGCTGCTGCGGCGAGAGCGGCACGCTGGGCGTGACCCGGCCAGACATTTCGACGCAAATCCGTTTCCGCAAGGAAGAAGAGCTGCTCAAGATGGAGGCCGACTTGCGCGGCAGCGGCAAAGTCGCGGCAGCGGAGAACCTCAAAATCCTGACCAGCTGCCCGAGCTGCTTGCAAGGCCTGAGCCGCTACGGCAATGACCTCAACAACGGCTTGCTGGAGGCCGACTACATCGTGGTCGAAATGGCTCGCCAAATCCTCGGCGAAAACTGGATGCCTGAATACGTGGCCAAGGCGAACAGCGGCGGCATCGAACGGGTGCTGGTGTAAAGGGCCGGTAAAGCGCGCAGTTCTCACGCCCCGCTGGCACGGGCTGTGGTCGAATGGACGTCATTCCTGAATCTTTGGGAGTTTCATTCGCGTGAAGCAGTACGGTCCTCCGCTTGAACTGTTCGCTGCCAAGGAGCTTGTTGCGTCCTTGACGCAAGCCCTGCCAAGTTCGGCCAGCCTGGAGCGCTTGGCTGTCTTGCTTCAATTGGCTTGGTATCAGCGTCAAGCCGACAGTGAGAAGGCCTTGGCCTGGGCTGCTGAGGCCGAGGATTTGTTGCTGCAGGCCGAATTGCCGCTGCGCCAACATCAAATCGCCCAGGCGCGCTTGACTTTGCTGCGCGCGGAGATCGACTCGCTGCGCGGCAAATCAGCCGAGGTCGAGCCCAAGGTCCTGGCCGTGCAGGCCGTGTTTGCAAGCTGCTCCGACTACATCGGCAGTGGTGATGCCAAGGCCTTGCTGGTGTCCATCTGCAGTGATGCTGGCGACTCGGCGCGGCGCGACAGCATCTTGGCTGAATGTCTGGCTGATTACCGCAGCAGCGGCGATCCGGTTCGGATTAGCTTTGCGCTCGCGCGCGGTTTTCTATTCCAAGCTTTTCGAGATGCCAAGGCGACCGGTATCGCCCTGGATGGCGTCTTTGACCCGGCTGCCGACCCGGGGCCCGTTGTGACCCCGATTTTGGCCAGTGTACGGGCGGTGGTGAGTGGCTACACGGGCGAGCTGGGCGTATCGACGGCGCACTTTTTGCAGGCTTTCAACGCGGCCGAACAGACCGGCCAGTTGCGCCTGGCCATTTTGTCGGCCTGCAATGGTGCCGACTCCTTTGCCAGCTTGGGCGACCTTGATGCGGCGCTGGAATGGGACGAGCGCGGTCTGGCTTTGGCGCGAGGCTGCGCATGGCCGGCCATGCTGGCCATGGCCTTGACGCAGACCGGCTCGGTGCTGCGCATGCTCGGGCGGGCGCAAGACGCAAAACAATGTCAGCTTGAAGCCTTGCAGGCTTTCGGCGGCTTGGGCGCTTCGAATACCTATGTGATGGTCTTGCAAGGCTTGAGCGAGGTCTTGCTGGATTTGGATCAGCCGCAGGAGGCATTGCTACGCTTTGATCAGGCCGAGCAGGCTTCCACCAAGCTGGGTGAACCGATTGCCTTGTTGCGCAGTTGGCGCGGCCAAGCCTGTGCTTTGGCCAAGCTGGGCCGCCCCCTGGAGGCCTTGCCAAAGGTCGAAGCCGCCTTGGCCGAGGTCATCAAGCAGGGCAATATCGAAGAGCAAGTGAAAATTCTGCGGGTGCTGGCCGATCTACACCGCATGCACCGTCTTCCTGCGCCCTTTGGCATGCAGGCAGGCAGCGCAGCGCTGCATTATTTGCTGCAGGCTCAAGAGGCTGCGGCCAGCATTGATGGCTTCTTGGCGCCGAGTGAATTGTTCGACGAGTTGGCGCAGGCCCAGGCGGAAGTCGGCGACTTTGCCTCGGCCTATTTGAACGCGCGGGCGGCGGCTCAGGCCCGTGACAATGCCCGCAGCAAAGATGGCAGCAACCGCGCCATCGCCATGCAAGTGCGCCAGGACACCGCGCGCGCGCTCGCCGCGGCCGAGCACCATCGCTTGATTGCGCAAACCGAAGCGCGCCGCGCCGAACTTTTGCAGGCGACCAGTGATACCTTGGAGACGCTGGGGCAAATAGGCCGCGAAATCACCGCGAGCTTGAACCAGCAAGCCGTTTTCCTTGCCTTGCCCCGGCATGTACACCGGATGATGGATGCAAGTTTTTTCGGGGTCTGCTTGTTCAACGAAGAGGCGCGCCGTTTGGACATGGTGTTCGCGCGGGAGCTTGAGCAGCCAGTGCCCGGTATGCCCATGGCACTGGACGATCCAAGCTCCTCGTTCGCGCTCTGTGCGCGCGAGCGGCGTGAATTGCTGATCAATCTGGCGCCACAGGAGCAAAGCTCCAGCGTGATTCCCGGCACCATGATGACCCGCAGCCTGATGTACTTTCCGCTGCTCATCGGCGAGCGCTTGCTGGGCGTGATGTCGGTGCAGTCACTGCGTGCGCAAGCCTATGGTGAGCGCGAAGTTTTCATCATGCGCGCGCTCTGCGGCTATGGTGCGATCGCGCTCGACAATGCCCACGCCTATGCACAGGTGGAGGCCGCAACGGCCGCCAAGGGTCAGTTCTTGGCCAATATGAGCCATGAAATCCGCACGCCCATGAATGCGGTCTTGGGCATGCTCAAACTCTTGCAAGGCACCGATTTGAATCAGCGCCAGCTCGACTACGCGCTCAAGGCTTCCGGTGCGGCCAAATCGCTGCTGGGGCTGATCAATGACATCTTGGATTTCTCCAAGATGGATGCCGGCAAGATGACGCTGGACCCGCAGCCGTTTGCGCTGGATCAGCTGATGCAGGACTTGTCGGTGATTGTGTCGACCAATGTGGGCAAGAAGCCGGTTGAGGTCTTGTTTGACATTGACCCGCAATTGCCGCCGGTCTTGATCGGCGACGCGATGCGTTTGCAACAGGTGCTGATCAATTTGAGCGGCAACGCGATCAAGTTCACCGCGCAAGGTGAGGTGGTGATGCGCCTCGAACTGCGGAGTCAAAGTGGCAGCGCCACGGACAGCGAGGTGCACAGCGAGGTGCACGGCGGGGTAAGCGGGGTAAGCGGCGAGGTGAAAATACGCTTCAGCGTGCGCGACAGTGGCATTGGCATCGCGCCGGAGAATCAAAAGAAGATTTTTGAAGGCTTTTCGCAGGCCGAAGTTTCGACCACAAGGCGCTTCGGCGGCACCGGCCTGGGCCGGAACATCTCGCAGCGCCTTGTGGCGATGATGGGCGGCGAGCTGGCGCTGGACAGCGTGCTGGGCAAGGGCAGCACTTTTCACTTCACGCTGACGCTGCCGGTCGGCGATGCGCTGGCCGTGGATGTCGACGCCGCCGAGGAAGATCAGCGTGGCGACGGTCTGACGGAAGATTTGAGCGTGCTGGTGGTGGATGACAACGCGATCGCCCGAGAGCTGGTCCAGCATATGGCGCAGTCGCTCGCTTGGCATGCCGAGGTAGCTGCGGACGGGGCCGAGGCATTGCAGCTGATGCAGGCCCGCCAAGTGGCGGGGCGGCAGCTGTTCGATGCCGTGTTCATCGACTGGGAAATGCCGGGCATGGATGGGTGGGAAACCATTGCCCGCATGCGGGAGCTGATGGGCCCGAATGCGCCGGTCACCGTGATGGTGACTGCGCATGGGCGCGAGCGATTGGCCGAGCGCAGCAAGGATGAGCAGGCGAGCCTGAACGGTATTCTGGTCAAGCCGATCACGGCCGCGATGCTGCACGAGGTGCTCAAGCGTGCCCGCGCCGGCCAGTCAAATGTGCGGCGTCAATCTCGCCAGGCTGGCGCCAAACGGCTTGAACTGGCGGGCCTGCGCCTGCTCTTGGTTGAAGACAATGAGCTCAACCAGGAAGTTGCACAGACCTTGCTGGAGCAGGCCGGCGCACTGGTGCGCTTGGCTTGCGATGGTCAGCAGGCGCTGGACTTGCTACGACTGGATGCGAGTGCCTTCGATGTCGTGCTGATGGATGTGCAAATGCCGGTGATGGACGGCTTCACCGCGACGCGCTTGTTGCGCAAGGCGGGCGGCGATGGGTTGAACTTGGCGGCGCTGCCAGTGGTCGCGATGACCGCCAATGCGATGGCTTCGGACCGCGAAGAATGCCTGGCCGCCGGCATGAATGACTTTGTCAGCAAGCCCTTCGAGATGGCGGCCTTGGTCCAGGTGCTCTTGCGCGTCAGCGGACGCTTGGCAGCGGCCAAAACCGTGATGGAGCGTAAGTTCGTGACGCTCGCGCTTCCGGCAGAGCTGCAGGCCAAAGCCATGGATTTGGGCATAGATGCCCAGCAGACCATCAATAGATTCATGGGAAAAACGGCGCTCTATCAGCGCATGGTGGGCAGCTTTTGTGCCTCGGCGCATGAGCTGCCGGCGCAATTGGCGGCGTGGCTGGCGCAGGCAAAGTTCGCCGAGGCCGAGCGGGCGCTTCACAGCTTCAAGGGTCTGGCTGCCACGCTTGGCGCCAATCGACTCGCAGCTTTTGGGGCCGAAGGTGAGGCCATGCTCAAGCGCAAGCAGCCCCCAACGACCGAGTGGCAGACCGCCTTCTTGCTGCTGATTGAAAGTGGCACGCAAGACTTGACCCTGTTGGCACAGGAGATCTTCGACTTGGGATCTGGCGCGGCGCCTGCGGCTACAGTGCACGCAAGCTGAACCGCCACCATTTGAACCATGACAACTCATTCAAACGCTGCATGCCCCTTTTGCCTTGAGATCGGTGGTGTGCCGATTGTCCAAACACCGCTGTGGCGGGTGGTGCGCGTCGAGGATGCGAACTTTCCGGCCTTCTATCGTTTGATCTGGCAAAGCCATGTCGCGGAATTCAGTGACTTGAGCGACGCTGACGCACTTGCTTGCATGCGGGCGGTGACGGCGATTGAGCGGGTCTTGCGGAGCGCTTTGCGGCCGACCAAGATCAATCTGGCAACGCTGGGCAATGTAGTGCCGCATTTGCATTGGCATGTGATTGCGCGCTTCGACTGGGACAGCCATTTTCCCAATCCGGTGTGGGGCACAGCGCTGCGCGAGTTGGGCGCGCCCGCAAAGACACACTTGGCCCTGGGCTTGGACGAATTGGACGCGCGCGTCGCGTCTGCGCTGCACAATCTCTCAGTGTGATGATCTGAATCAGCAGGAGCCGAGATGAAAAGGCGTGAACTGGTTTGTGCTGCATTGGGCTCGGCCATGGGCTCGGCATTGGCGGCATCCGAGCCTTTGCGCGCTCAAATGCTGACGCCGGATTTGCAGGCATTCACCGAGAACCTGCCGCCTTTGAATTACGCCACCCCTGCGGGTGCGGCCGGCTTCAGTGTCGACTTGCTGCGTTTGATGGCAAGCGAGGCGGGGCTGAGCCTCGACATTCAAGTCCAGCCCTGGGTGCGCGCCAAGCGCTCGGCCGGCGAGGCCAGCAACACGGTGCTGTTCTCGCTCGCGCGCTTGCCCGAGCGGGAGTCGCAATTTCAATGGCTGGGGCCGATCAGCGAGCGGCGCATCGTGATCTACCGGCTCAGCAAACGCAGCGATATCGACTACGCCGGGCTTCAGCGCTTGCAAGGGCTCAGGCTCGGCGTGGTGCGCGAGTCAACGGCGGCCAAGCGTTTGTTGAATGCAGGGTTGAAGCCCGAGGCCGATATCGAATGGGCGCTTGACGACGTCAGCAATTTGCGCAAATTGCTGGCCGGGAGAATGGATCTGCTGGTGATGCTGGACTGGGCTGCGGCCTGGAATCTGCGCCAGCATCAACTGCCCTTCGCCACGCTGACCGAGTTGGCAACGCTGGATAGCCGCTTGAGCTATTGGTACGGGCTGCACCCCAAGATTGATCCCTCGACCAAACAGCGTTTGCAAGCGGCCCTTGACCGACTCAAGCGCGACGGCCGGTATGCAGCGCTGCGCGCGCAATACTTCAACTGAATTTGCCCTCAGGACCTTCCGATCATGACTGCTGAATCAAGCCCCCCGGCCGAGTTTGAACGCGAATTCCAAGCTGCTCAAGCCTTGTTGGACGCCGAGCAGTTTGGTGCGGGTGTGGCTGCGGTGCAGCATTTGCTGGATGGTTTGCTTCAGTCGCCGGCAACTTCCGATGAAGAAAAAGGCGCGCAGGAGTACCGGCTGCGGATTGCGCGCGTGGCAGCGCTGACCAAGCTTGATCGCTTTGATCTGGTCTTGCACGACTGCGCCCGCATGCTTGATCTGGTGTCGCTGGACCAGCCGTCGGCGCAGCGTGGCAACGTGATGATTCAGCTGTCTTTTGCGCAAGCCAATTTGCTCATGCCCGAGCAGGCCTTGCGCGCCGCGCATGTGGCCCTGCAAGACGGTTTGCATCTGAAAAACGGCCTGTTGACGGCGCAAGCGCTGGAGCGGCTGGCGATGGTCTACCTGTCCATGGGTGACGGTGAAGCCGCTGTGACCTTCATGTTCGAGGCGCTGGGCCATATGGACCAGCACAATTCGGGCTACGAGCGGATTCGGCGTTACTCCAACGCCATGCATCTGATCTGCAGCTTGTTCGATGCCTATATCGATGCCGAAGACTTTCCCGCGGCGAGCGCTGTACGCGACCGTGCTGCCGGTATCAACGAGCAGGCCAGTGCTCTGGCGCCCGAAGTGGCCAGCCCCTATATCGTCAGCATGTGGCGAGCCAATCAGGCGCGCTGGCACCGACGTTGCGGCCGTCGCCAGATGGCGCGTGGGGCCTTTCTTGATCTGGAGCAGCGCGCGGCGGCGGGCGGCTGGCACGCGGTGCGGCGGCCGGTTTTGCTGGAGCTGGCGTTGATGGAGGAGGACGAGTGCCGCCCGCAGCAGGCTTTGGCCTTGCTGGCGGCGGTGTTCGAGCGCGCGGATCTGCGCGTGCGCGACCTGGTGGCGCTGCCGGCGCTGCGGGCGCAGATGCGTTGTTTCACTGCCTTGGGAGAACCCGAGTCGGCAGCGCTTGCTGCCGCGCAATGGGCAGCCCGGCAAGATGCTCGCCGCCAAGCAGTTGCCCAAGCCAAGGCCCAGCTGTCTGGCCTTGACCAGCGCATCCTGGCGAGCTTGGCCGCCGCGGACAGGGCACGTTTGGATGAGGTGATGCGGCAACTGCGTGAGCAGCGCCGGCGAGGTGCCGGGCTCAAGCTCTTCGATCACGACTGGCCCGGCGAGGCCTCCAGCTGAAATTGCCCGTACGGTGCAATCGCTAATTCAGCCTTGAATGAGGCTCGCTGTCTGTGCCTCCTGTCGAGGCTCATTCAGTTGCTCTTTTGCAGCCCCTTATGCCGCCCCTATGCGGCGTGCAGCTTGGTGGCCGAGGTGGCCAAATCGAGTTGACCGAACAGGTTCTTCGGGTCGGCCATGGTCGGGATCAGGCTGACGTCTTGGCCCAGACCCAGCTCGCGCGCGCAGTCGCGCAGCAGGCGCAGGGCCGAGAAGTCCTCCAGGGCAAAGCCGACCGAATCAAAAAAGGTGATCTGCTCGGCGCTGTCGCGGCCGCTGCTGATGCCTTTGAGCACGCGCCAGAATTCCGTCACTTCAAAATCCGCCGGCATCTGCTGCAGGTCACCTTCGATGCGTGACTGCGGCTCGAACTCGACAAACACCTTGGACGCTTCCAGCACGCCGCGGTGCATCTCGGTCTTGCCGGGGCAGTCGCCGCCGACGCCATTGATATGCATGCCGGGCTCAATCATCTCGGGGGTGATGATGGTGGCATTGGTCTTGTCGGCGGTCACCGTGGTGATGATGTCGACGCCTCGCACAGCCTCGGCGGTGCTGGCGCAGACCTTCAATGTCAAGCCAGGCAAACCTTGCAGATGACGCAACAACTTGGCGGTGGCAGCCGGGTCGATGTCGAACAGGCGAATTTCGCTGACGCCCAAGAGGTAGTGGAAGGCCAGAGCCTGGAATTCGCTTTGCGCGCCATTGCCGATCAAGGCCATGGACTTGGCATCTTTGCGAGCCAGTTTGCGGGCAGCCATGGCCGAGGTTGCAGCGGTACGGAAGGCGGTGGTCAATGTCAGCTCGCTGACCAGCTCTGGCCGTCCTGTGGCGACCTCGGCCAGCAGACCCACGGCCATGACCGTCGGCAGGCCCAAGCGAGTGTTTTTGGGGTGGCCGTTGACGTATTTGAAGCTGTACAGGCTGGCGTCGGCAATCGGCATCAGCTCGATCACGCCGTCATCGGTGTGGCTGGCAACCCGGGCGCATTTGTCGAATTCATTCCAGCGCAAATAGTCGGCTTCGATATAGCCCACCATGCGCTTGAATACCTCGGGCAGGCCAAGGGTCTGGGTGATGCGGGCAACGTCTTGGGTGGTCAGCAAGGTGGTCATGAAAGTCTCCAATTTTTCGAATGATTGAATTCTGGCCAAGCCCGCTGCTAGCGAGAAGAGCAAAAAACGATCAAAAAGTCAGAGGAATTGATCATTTCGTCAGCTGTGGCTACCGAAATGGCAGAATTGCTGCCAGACACAGTCAAAAAGGATGGGCGAGAAATGGACACTTTGGACCAGCAATTGATCGCCTTGCTGCGCCTGGACGCACGTGCCAGCGTGGCCACCTTGGCGCTGAAGCTGAAGGTGTCGCGCGGCACCGTCAGCAATCGCATCACCAAGCTGGAGGACACCGGCGTCATCAATGGCTACACCGTCAAGCTGCGCCCGGATGCGACGCCGAACCAGATCACCGCCTGGATGAGCATCGCGGTCGAGGGCAACAAGACCCGCGAGGTGATCAGCATCTTGCTGGGTGAGCCGGGTGTGTCGGGCCTGTTCGACACCAATGGGCGCTGGGACTTGCTGGCCGAGTTGAGTGCGCCAAGCCTGGGTGAACTCGCCAATGTGCTGGAGCGCGTGCGGCTGATCAAGGGCATAGAAACGACCGAAACCAGCATTCATTTGCAGAGCTATAAAGTGTCTTGATCTGGCTTTAAGCGGCCGAGTCCTGCCTTAAGATGACCGTCATAAAGCTGCGACAGTTCAGCTAGCAGGGGAGTGTCTCAAATGGTCAATCTCTATGCCTACCCGGCGTTTTCTTGCGCGGGTGATTTGCGATGAAGCGGCGGCAATGGGGCGCTCTTACTCTGTTGCTAACGCTGATTCCCCCCGCCACACAAGCAGCCGAGTATTTTGACGCTTATGGGCTGCTGCCGGCTTCGTCGGCGCTTGATCTCGGCGCGCAACCGCTGGGCTACCCCTCCGGCGTGATCACTGCGGTCATGGCACGTGACCGAATTCTTGCCAAGGCTTTGATCGAGGCGAAACGGCCACTGAAGATTCACGCGTTTCGGCGTGGCGCGGATATGTTGCCGCTGCTGGCGGACGGTCGGCTCGACGCGGCCTTGTTGGGCGATATGCCGACCTTGTTGGCTGCCGCCGAGGGGCGGATCTGGATCGCGGGTCTGGTCAAGCAAACCTCGACCGCCATCGTCGCCAAAGGTGGGCTGCAGGTGCGCGACCTGGTCGGCAAGCGTGTCGCCTATGTCGAGGCTTCAAGCGCCCACCTGACCCTGCTGCAGGGTTTGGCGGCGGCCGGCATTGTGCAAACGCAGGTGACCTTGGTGCCCATGGGTGTGGGCGATATGCCGGCGGCGCTGCAGCGCGGCGAGATCGATGCATTTGCGGCCTGGGAGCCTGCGCCGACGATAGCCTTGAGCCAAAACGACAAAAACCATATTGTTTTCCGCAGCCATAGCAGCGACTACTTCGTCATTCAGCGCGATCTTGGCCAGCACTCAGCAAAGGCGGCTCAGCAATTGTTGGCAGGCTATTTGCGAGCGATCGAATGGATGCGGCGCTCGCAGGGCAATCTTGAGCGGGCGGCGCGCTGGGCTTTGGCCGATACGCAGGCCTTCGCTGCCCAAACTGCTCAGTCGGGCTCGGCGGGTTCGGCGGCCCCGCCGGGCAAGGCTGTAGCAGCTGGCCAATCGGTGACGCTGGCGCAAATTGCCACCATCACGCGACGCGAAATTCTCGATGTGCCTTCGGCCCCGATGATTGTCTTCAACCCCGCCGAGCCACCCATGCGCAGCGAGTTCGAGTTCCTGGGCAAGTTGGGCAAGCTGCCGGCAAATGCTCAATGGGCGCAAGTGCAAGCTGCATTTGCTTACCCCGGCTTGTCGCATGTGCAAGCCCAGGCACGGAGCTTCGCGCTGCGCAGTTTTGACTATGCGGACTGATCAAGGCATGCGGCGCCAAGCCAGTTCGATGGGCAGCCGTATCGCGGCGAATTTTGCGCTGCTGTTCTTGCTGCTCGTCGGGTCCTTGTTCAGCCTGTGGTACTTCGGCTTGCCCAGTGCTGGTTTGCCGGGTGAGCGCGATCAGCGTGTGGCGCAGGCAATGCGCGGCCTGGAGTCGCGTGCTGATGTGCAGCGCGGCTTGATCGTCGAGGGTATCAATGAGCGTCGCGGCGATGTTTTCATCGCATCCGAGAACGCTGTGCTGGCCAAGCAGCTGGAGTCAGCTGACCCGGCCGCACAGGCCACGGTGCTGCGAATTTTCGACCGCTGGCAGCGCGCGTACCCCGATCGATTCGAGCGTCTGCGTGTGCTTGACCCTTCCGGGCGGGTGCTGGCCAGCAGTGAACCGGCCGAGCTCGGCGAAACGCTGTTTGGCGCCGCCGACTTTCTGGAGCGGGCTCGGCAGCCGGGTGCCGCCGAGCTGCTGGTTCAGTTGACCGAGCCCGGTGTTGGCTTGGCCATCCTGCGCCAGATTCGAACCGTAGATACAGATGGTTATCCCAGCCCGCGCCTGGCAGGCATTTTGGTCGCCTCGCTGGACATCCATCAGTTTGTAGCTGCAGGGCAGCAAGAGCAGTTGGCCGGCGCTGGCGCAAATGTTCAGCGGATGCTGATTGATGCATCCGGGCGGGTGTTGGCGCACTCGCTGCCCCTGGACAAAGGTTTCGAGATTGCCAATTCGGCGCTAACGCAAGCCTTGAACAGAAGCTTCGAGGGCTCAATGCTGCAGCAAAGCGTGCAAGGCGAGGACTTGATTGTTGTCTACAGGCCGGTGCAGCTGAGCGCGGTGCAGGGCTGGACGCTGGTGCATCTGGCTGCCAAACAAGAAGCGATGGCGGGCTTGAGCGACAAGGTGCAGAGTCTGGCTTGGGCCGGGGTGCTGATGACTTTGCTCGCGCTGGCTCTGACCCGCTGGGTGGCATACCGGCTGACCCGGCCCTTGAAGAGTTTGGCCGATGCCGCTGAGCAGTTGGGGGCCGGCAAGCGGGCCGTGCGCGCGAGCACCGAGCCGACGCAAAGCCGTGAGCTGCTGGCGCTGGCAGAGGCGTTCAACCATATGGCCGCTGCGGTGCAAAGAGACCATCAAACGCTGGAAGCCGAGGTGCTCAAGCGCAGCGCCGAGTTGCAGCATTCCGAAGCCCGTCATCGAACCTTGTTTGAGTCGAATGCGGATGCGGTGCTGCTCTTGAGTCACGAGAAAGTCATTGACTGCAACCCGGCCGCCTTGCGCTTGTTCGGCGCGGCGCGACGCGAGGACTTGCTGGGGCGCCAACCCAGTGAGTTGTCGCCGCCGCTGCAGCGCGGCGCTGAGACCTCGCTGGCCGCCGCAGCGCGCCATATCCAAGTCGCGAATCAAGAAGGCAGTCATGGCTTTGAGTGGCTGCATCAGCGGCTGGATGACGGGGCAATGTTTGTGGCCGAAGTGTTCCTGAGCCGGGTCGAGCTGGAGGGTCAGGTCTTGATGCAAGGCGTGGTGCGCGATGTTTCGGCCCGCAAGCAGGCCGAAGAGCGCTTGCGTCTGAGTGAAGAGAACCTGGCGATCACTTTGCAGTCGATTGGTGACGCGGTGATTGCGACCGACCAGCAAGGGCTGATCACCCGCATGAACACGGCCGCCGAGCGCTTGACCGGCTGGCCGCTGGCAGAGGCTCAAGGGCGCGTCTTGAGCGAAGTGTTCCGTATCGTCAATGCGCAAACCCGTGAAACTTCGCTCAGCCCGGTGCAACGCGTGATCGAGTTTGGCCGCGTCGTGGGCCTGGCCAATCACACCACGCTGCTGGCGCGCGGCGGCGAGGAGTACCAAATCGCCGATAGCGCCGCGCCGATTCGTGACTTGGCGGGGGCCATCGTTGGCGTGGTGCTGGTGTTCAGCGACGTCAGCGCGGATTACCGCATGCGCGAGGCATTGGATCGCTCGGCGCAATTGCTGGCGCGAACCGGTGAGTTGGCGCAGGTCGGCGGCTGGGAGCTGGAGATGGCGACGATGACCATGGTGTGGTCAGAGCAGATGTTCAAGATCACCGGTTTGGAATCTACGGCAACGCCCTCGCTGTCGAGAATGCTGGCTTTGTTCGATGCGGGGGCTCTGCCCTTGATCGAGGCCGATTTGCTGGCAGCGCGCGAGCGTGGCACGGCCTTTGATCTGGAACTGCCCTTGACCAGTGCCAAGGGGCACGCAAAGTGGGTACGGGTGCAGGGCTTTGCT
>CAUPEV010000096.1:0-17115 GCA_963510335.1 uncultured Roseateles sp. | reverse complement strand
GCAATCTGGACGGCATTCATTACGATGAAATCCGCTATGAAGGCTATGGCATCGGCGGCGCAGCAGTGATCATCGACACGATGACCGACAACAAGGTGCGTACCGTCGCTGAAGTGCGGCATTGCTTCAGCAAATGTGGCGGCAATATGGGCACCGAGGGCGCCGTGGCTTTCCAGTTCAAGCATTGCGGCCAGCTGGTGTTTGCGCCCGGCAGTTCGGAAGACCAGATCATGGAAGTGGCGCTCGAAGCCGGTGCCGAGGACGTCATCACCGATGAGGATGGTGCTATCGAAGTGCTGACAGCACCGGCGGATTTCGAGGCCGTGAAGCTCGCGCTTGAGGCTGCCGGCTTGACCGCCGAGGTGGCCGAAGTGACGATGCGGGCCGAGAACACCGTCGAGCTGAGCGGTGACGAGGCCGTGCGTATGCAAAAGTTGCTGGATATGCTGGAAGACCTGGACGATGCGCAAGCCGTCTACAGCAATGCCAATATCAACGAATAAACGATTATTTGAATGAATAGGGAAGTCTGCGCATGAAGGTTTTGGTAATTGGCAATGGCGGGCGCGAACATGCGCTAGCCTGGAAGCTGGCTCAGGGTGAGCGGGTCAGTCAGGTCTATGTGGCGCCCGGCAACGGCGGCACCGCGCGTGACTCCCGTTTGACCAATATCGCCATCACCGACGTCAAGGCGCTGGCCGACTTTGCTGTCGAGCAGAAGGTCTCGCTGACCGTGGTCGGCCCGGAGGCCTATCTGGCCGCTGGCGTCGTCGACGAGTTCCGCGCGCGCGGCCTGCGCATCTTTGGGCCCACCAAGGCCGCCGCGCAGCTGGAGTCGTCCAAGGCCTTCGCCAAAGACTTCATGAAGCGCCACAACATCCCCACCGCCGCTTACGAGGTCTTCAGCGATGTCGCTGCGGCCCATGCCTATGTGGATGCCCAGGGCGCGCCCATCGTCATCAAGGCCGACGGCTTGGCCGCCGGCAAGGGCGTCGTGGTCGCGATGACGCTGGCCGAAGCGCATGAGGCGATCGACTGGATTCTGGAAGACAACAAGCTCGGCGTCGTGCACAACGAAGGTGGCGCGCGTGTCGTCATCGAGCAGTTTTTGCAAGGCGAAGAGGCAAGCTTCATCGTCTTGTGTGACGGCAAGAACGTCGTTTCGCTGGCCACCAGCCAGGACCACAAGCGCCTCAAGGACGGCGACGAAGGCCCGAACACCGGTGGCATGGGAGCCTACTCGCCGGCGCCGGTCGTTACGCCCAATGTCCACGCCAAGGCGATGCACGAGATCATCATGCCGACCATCCACGGCATGGCGCGTGACGGCATCCCCTTCACTGGTTTTCTCTATGCCGGCTTGATGATCGATGCGGCCGGCCAGCCGCGCACGGTCGAGTTCAATACCCGCATGGGTGACCCCGAAACGCAGCCCATCATGATGCGGCTCAAGAGCGATCTGCTCGAAGTGCTGCTGCATGCCACCGACGGCACGCTGGATCAGGTCGAGCTGCAATGGGACCGGCGTGTCGCACTTGGCGTGGTGATGGCCGCCGGCGGCTATCCACTCAATCCCGCCAAGGGTGCCGCGATCACCGGCTTGCCTGCCGATGCCGAGGACCATATGGTGTTCCACGCCGGCACCGCCGAGGTCGATGGTCAGTTGCTGACCTCGGGTGGGCGCGTGCTGTGTGTGACCGCTTTGGGCGAGTCGGTGCGCAAGGCGCAAGCGCTGGCCTATGAGAGCCTGGTCAATATCCAGTTCGAAGGCAAGCAGTATCGTCAAGACATCGGTTATCGGGCGGTGAAGCGTTGAGCAGACATCACCTAAGCCCTGGCATGGATTCGGAAGGCAGCCAAGCAGCATGACGATGAACACTCAACTCGTGCGCGACTACCTGCTCGACCTGCAGTCGCGCATTGTGGCCGCGCTGCAGGCCGCGGACGGCGGCGAATTCATCAGCGATGGCTGGACCCGTGAGCCCGGTAGCCGCCTGGAAGGTGACGGCTTGTCGCGTCTGATCGAGGGCGGCGCGGTGTTCGAGCGTGGTGGTGTGAACTTCTCTCATGTGCGGGGTCGGGTCTTGCCTCCATCGGCGACCCAGCACCGCCCCGAGCTGGCCGGTGCGCCGTTCGAGGCCATGGGCGTGTCCTTGGTGATTCATCCGCACAATCCGTTCGTGCCAACGGTGCATATGAATGTGCGCATGTTTGCGGCCTTCCCGGTGGATGCCGAACCTGTGGTGTGGTTCGGTGGTGGCATGGATCTGACGCCTTACTACGGCTTTGAGCGTGACGCACAGCATTTCCACCGCACTTGCGAGGCGGCGCTGATGCCGCATGGCGACGCGCTCTACGAGCGCTTCAAGCCCTGGTGCGATGAGTATTTCTATTTGAAGCACCGCGACGAGCCGCGTGGCATTGGTGGCATCTTCTTTGATGATTACGCCGAGGGCGGCTTCGAGGCCGCGTTTGCGATGCTGCGCTCGGTCGGTGATGCTTTTGTGCCGGCCTATCTACCCATCGTCGAACGCCGCCAAGGTCTGGCCTATACCGAGCGCGAGCGTGACTTCCAAGCCTACCGGCGCGGCCGTTATGTCGAGTTCAATCTGGTGTTTGATCGCGGCACCTTGTTCGGGCTGCAATCGGGCGGGCGCACCGAGGCAATTCTGATGTCGATGCCGCCCATCGTAAAATGGCGCTATCAATGGGCGCCGGAGCCCGGCACGCAAGAGGCCAAGTTGTACAGCGACTTCTTGCGGCCACGCGATTGGGCGCATGAATCAGCCACTCATTTATGGCTGTAAAGCTCGGCGGAACGGGCCGCATCGGCCTGTTTGGCGGGAGTTTTGATCCTCCTCACCTGGGACATTTGAGCTTGGCGCATTGCGCCTTGGCTCAGCTGAGTTTGGATCAATTGCTGTGGATGCCGGCCGGGCGACCGTGGCAAAAGACCGGCCGCGGTTTGGCCGCCCCCTTGCATCGGCGCGCCATGGCCGAGTTGATGGTGGCGGGGGAGCCGAGGTTTGCGCTTGACGACAGTGAGTTGGAACGCGATGGCGCGAGTTACACCATCGACACCGTGCGGGCACGCCAGTCCGTGCATCCCGGTGAGCAATTGTTCCTGGTGATTGGACAGGATCAGTTCGAGCGTTTTCATACCTGGCGCGACTGGCGCGAGTTGTTAGGCCTGGTGACGCTGGCGGTAGCTGCACGCGCGGGTCAAGAAGTTCAAGGTTCGGCCGAAGTCATGGAAATCGTCCTCGCCGAACCCAACAAAATGCTGAAGCTGGCCATGCCGGCGATGCAGGTTTCATCCACCCAAGTGCGCGAGTTGGCCTCGCGCAACGAGGATTTAAGCCCCTTGGTGGGCGACGCGGTGGCGGGGTATATTGCCCTCCACCGTCTTTACAGTGAGTAGGTACTGAATGGACATTCGTAAGTTGCAACGCGCCATCGTCGATGGTTTGGAAGATGTGAAGGCCCAGAACATTGTGGTCTTCAACACCGAGCACCTGACCCCGCTGTTTGAGCGCGTGATCATTGCCTCCGGCACCAGCAACCGTCAGACCAAGGCCTTGGCCTCGGCCGTGCGGGTCACGGTCAAGGAGCGCGGCATGGATGTGCTGCGCTGCGAGGGCGAGGAAAACGGCGAATGGATCATCGTTGACTGCGGCGCCGCCGTCGTGCACGTGATGCAGCCTGCCATCCGCGACTACTACCACCTCGAAGAGCTGTGGGGCGGCAAGCCCGTCAAGATGGCGCTGGGCGACGGCAAGACCAAATTGGTCAAGGCTTCGGAAGAAGATGACGAGGAAGACGTCGCGCCCAAGAAGGTAGCCAAGAAGACTGCAGCGAAGAAGGCGGTTGCCGCTTCGCTGCCGGGCAAGCCTGGCGTGGGCAAGAAGGTCGCCGCAAAGACCGCGGCTGAAAAGCCTGCTGTCAAGAAGCCTGCCGCCAAGAAACCGGTGGACCGCTCGTCCACCAGCAGCCGCGAGGTTGATCACAAGACGCCCGCCACCAGCACCTTGAAGGTTGGCGCAGCCAAGCCGGCAGTGAAGAAGGCCGCGGCCAAGAAGTCGGCCGTGACCAAGACCGTCGGCGTCAAGCGGGCCGCCCCAAAGGCTGCAGCTAAACCTGCAGTCAAGGCTGCGGTGAAAAAGGCCGCCAGCAAGAAGAGCCGCGACGCCTAAACCAAGGTTCAGGCATGCGTTTGCTTTTGGTGGCCGTGGGCCAGCGCCAACCGGCCTGGGCCGATACGGCCTATGAAGACTTTTCCAAGCGTTTTCCGCCGGAGATGCGCTTGGAATTGAAAGCCGTCAAGGCCGAAACGCGCGGCAGCAAGACGGCCGAGCAGTTGATGGCAGCGGAAGCGCTGCGCATCGAAGCGGCTTTGCCTCGCGGTGTGCGCCGGCTGATTCTGGACGAGCGCGGTGAGCGCCGCACCAGTATGCAGTTAGCCGAGCGTATGAAGCTGTGGATGGGGGACGGACGTGATGTCGCCCTGATCATCGGCGGGCCTGATGGTTTGGCCCCGTCCTTGAAAGCCACCGCCGATGAAACGCTGCGTCTGTCTGACCTGACCTTGCCACATGCCTTTGCCCGCGTGCTGCTGGCTGAGGGCTTGTACCGCGCCTGGACGGTGATGACGGGGCATCCCTATCACCGTGAATGACCGCTTTTGGCCGCGGATGACTGCGCACGACCGCGAATGAGGACGGCTTTGGATTTCATCTATCTTGCTTCACAGAGCCCGCGCCGGCGCCAGTTGCTGGAACAACTCGGTGTGCGCTATGAATTGCTGCTGGCTGGCCCCGAGGAGGATGCCGAAAGCCTGGAGGATGAGATCAAGGGCGAGTCGCCCGAGGCCTATGTGGCGCGCGTGACCGCGGCCAAGCTGGATGCCGCTTTGGCCCGCTTGGCGGCGCGTGGTTTGCCGCCTGCAGCGGTCCTTTGTTCGGATACGACGGTGGCGGTCGATCAACAGATTCTTGGCAAACCGCGCGACGCTGAGGACGCTTTTCGCATACTGCGCCTGTTGGCGGGTCGTCAGCACCGCGTGATCACGGCGGTGGCGCTGGGGCTGGCCGAGCGACGCAGCGTGGCGGTGAGCTTGTCCTTGGTTGACTTCGCTCCGCTCAGCGATGAGCAGATCCGTCAGTACATTGCCAGCGGCGAGCCATTCGGCAAGGCCGGCGCCTATGCGATTCAAAGCCAGGCGGCAGCCTGGATTTCTCGCATCGAGGGCAGCTATTCAGGCATCATGGGCTTGCCGCTGTTCGAGACGGCGCAATTGCTGCGGCAATGGGGGCTGCGCTTCTGAAGCAGAGAGATCGGGTCGTGTTTTGACGCATGAAGGCAAGCTTGCCTTCATGCGTCAACATTCGAGATTAGGGCCATGGAAGATATTCTGATCAACTGGTCTCCCCAGGAAACGCGCGTGGCCGTGGTTGAAAACGGCTCGGTGCAGGAGTTGCATGTCGAGCGCGCGTTGGAGCGCGGCTTGGTCGGCAATGTGTATTCGGGCAAGGTGGCCCGCGTGCTGCCGGGCATGCAGTCGGCTTTTATCGACATCGGCCTGGAGCGGGCGGCGTTTTTGCATGTCGCCGATCTGCATGTCAATGGTGCGCCCAGCCATGTGCGCAGCCAGCATGCCGAGGGCGGCGTGGCGACGCCGATTGAACGCCTGGTCTTCGAGGGGCAGGCCTTGACAGTGCAAGTGATCAAGGACCCGATTGGCACCAAGGGCGCAAGGCTGTCGACCCAGATCAGCATCGCTGGGCGCATGCTGGTGTTTTTGCCGCAGGATGATCACATCGGCATTTCACAAAAAATTGGATCGCCCGAGGCGCGCGAATTGCTGCGCGCGCGCATGCAGGCTTTGGTGGGCAAGCCCGAGGATGGCGGCGGCGGCGGTTTTATTCTGCGCACCAATGCCGAGGACGCCAGCGACGAGGAGTTGGCCTCGGACATTGCCTATCTGCGCAAGGCCTGGGCCGCGATTCGTGAGAAGAGCTTCAATTCCCCACCAGGCAGCTTGCTGCATCAGGATCTGAGTCTGGTCGAGCGCGTGCTGCGCGATCTGGTCAGCGAGCGCACCGGCTCAATCCGCATCGATTCCAAGCTGCAGTACGACGTGCTGCATGGTTTCGGCGAGCTCTTCATGCCGGCGGCGACCGCCAAGCTCGAGCATTACATGGGCGAGCGGCCGATTTTCGATTTGAACAATATCGATGCTGAGCTGAGCCGGGCGCTGGCGCGGCGGGTCGATCTGAAGTCGGGCGGCTATCTGATTTTTGACCAGACCGAGGCCATGACCACGGTGGATGTCAACACCGGCGGATTTGTCGGTGCGCGCAATTTTGACGACACGATCTTCAAGACCAATTTGGAGGCGGCCGGCGCCATAGCGCGGCAGCTGCGCTTGCGCAATCTGGGCGGCATCATCATCGTCGACTTCATCGACATGACCCGCGAAGAGCACAAGTCGGCGGTGCTGACCGAGTTCCGCAAGCAGCTCAGCCGCGACCGCACCAAGGTCACGCTGGGCGGCTTCACGCAGCTTGGCTTGGTCGAAATGACGCGCAAGCGCACGCGCGAGTCCCTGTCCAGAATGCTCTGCGAGCCTTGCCCGACCTGCGAGGGCAGGGCGCAGGTCAAGACCGCTCGAACCGTCTGTTATGACATCATGCGCGAGATCCTGCGCGAGGCGCGCCAGTTCTCGCCCAAGGAGTTCCGCATCGTCGCCGCGGCCAATGTGGTGGAGATGCTCCTGGACGAAGAAAGCCAGCATTTGGCCGGCCTGTCGGATTTCATCGGCAAGCCGATCTCGCTGACTGCCGAGCCGGCCAACCAGACCGAGCATTACGACATCGTGCTGCTGTAGACGTTTGAGCAGCCGGGCTTGCTGCCGGCCTGCTCAGGCAAAATGCCGCAGCGAAAAATTACCACTGTTGATTGCGAAAACAATGCCTGAGCAGAATTTCATGAATCATCAATCGCGGCGCAGCCTGCTTCGCCAATCCGTCAGCGCTTGCTCCGCCGCTTTGCTTGGCTTCAGCCCGCTGGCCCGCGCGCAATTCCGAGTCGATATCTCGGGCGTAGGCGGCACCCAGATGCCGATCGCGCTGCCGGATTTCCGCGACGAAGCGCGGGCCGGGCAGCCGGTGGCGGCCATCATCCGCTCGAACCTGGAGCGCAGCGGTCAGTTCCGCATCATTGACGCGCCGGCCGGTCTGTTCGAGGGCAGTCAGCCGGTGTGGAGTGAATGGCGCGGGCGCAATGCCGATGCTTTGGCGGCCGGCTCTGCCGCTCGCTTGGCCGACGGCCGGGTCGATCTGCGCTACAAGCTCTGGGACGTGGTCAAGGGCCAAGACCTGGGCGGCGAAGCCCATGCGGTGGCGCCCGAGGATGTGCGCCTGGGCGCGCACCGAATTTCTGACACCATCTATCAAAAGCTGACCGGTGAGCGCGGCATCTTTGCCACCCGCATGGCCTATGTCACCAAGGCCGGCGGGCGCTACAGCCTGCGCATCACCGACGCCGACGGCGAGGGTGGGCAGGTGGCTTTGGCAAGCCCTGATCCCATCATCTCGCCGGCTTGGTCGCCAAGTGGCAAAGAGTTGGCGTATGTGTCTTTTGAGAGCCGCAAGGCGGTGGTGTGGATTCAGGATGTACAAACCGGCCGGCGGCGAGTGCTGGCGGACTTCCGGGGTACGAATAGCGCGCCTTCGTTTTCGCCTGATGGTCAGCAAGTAGCGCTGACGCTGTCACGCGAAGGCGGCTCGCAACTCTTCATCATGAACCGGGACGGCAGCGGCTTGCGCCGGCTGACTCAGAGCTCGTCCATCGATACCGAGTCGGTGTTTTCGCCGGACGGCCGGTCCATCTATTTCGTCAGTGATCGGGGCGGTGGTCCGCAGATCTATCGCATGGCGGTGGCCGCTCAGAATGGCGGCGGCGGCGGGGCAGAGCGAGTCACTTTCAATGGCGCCTACAACATCAGCCCCGCGATCAGCCCAGACGGCCGAACCATGGCCTTCATCACACGCCTCGGTGGCGGTGTCTTTCGCCTGAGCGTGATGGATTTGGGATCGGGTGCGGTGCAGCAGATCAGCGAGGGCAGCGATGACGAGAGCCCGAGTTTTTCGCCAAATGGCCGTTTGCTGGTCTATGCGACACGAGCCGGCGGTCGCGATGTCTTGATGACGAGTACCTTGGACGGCAAGATCAAAGCCAAATTGATTTCCAGCTCGGTCGATGTGCGTGAGCCAACTTGGGGTCCGTTCGGCCGCTGATCTGGTGGCGCAAATGCCGGGATAAAACGTTTGTCTCGTGCGTCTGTCAAGAGAAGCTCTGACTTGTTGGATAATTGCCACTGTTGCCCGCTGGCTACTTAGTGACCAACGGAACAGTTCTGCGTATTTTTACGATCGTTTCTGAAGGAGTGACCCGAATGAAGTTGACCCGTTTTGCTATGAGTTTGTTGGTGGTGGCTGGCTTGGCTGGCTGCAGTTCTGCCGTCAAGCTGGATGAGCCGGCACCTGTCGAGACCCGCCCAGTGTCGGCGAACAGTGCGGCTACTGGCGGCGCCAGCAGCGCGGCTATGGCTGAGTCCAAGGTTGCAACGGTTGATTTGGGTGCTCAACTGACCGCTGCTGTTGCTAGCCAGCGCGTTGTCTTGTTCGATTTTGATAGCTATGTGGTCAAAGACGACTATCGTGGTTTGGTCGAAGCTCACGCCAAACGCCTGAACAATGACCGCAAGCTGGCTCTGAGCCTGGAAGGTCATACCGACGAGCGTGGTGGCCGTGAGTACAACCTGGCCCTGGGCCAGCGTCGTGCCGAGGCAGTGGCCAAGTCTTTGAGCCTGATGGGCGTCGGCGCGGCGCAGGTCGAGGCGGTCAGCTTTGGCAAGGAAAAGCCAGCGGCACAGGGCAGTGACGAAGCGGCTTGGGCCAAGAATCGTCGCGTCGAACTGAAGGACAAGTGAGATGACGGTGCTGCTGCGGCAAGGCCGAGGTATTGGTCCTATCCTGGCTGCTCTGGCGGCAAGTGCGCTGTTCAGTTTCTCGGCGCAGGCCGCCTTGTTTGAAGACGACGAGGCGCGCAAGGCAATTCTTGACTTGCGCAACCGTGCTCAACAAAGCGAAGACGCGCAGCGTCAGCGGATCGAGCAGCTTGCCGTGCAGTCGCAAGACCAGCTGGCCCCCATGCGCCGTAGCATGCTCGATCTGAATGCCCAGATCGATGTCTTGCGCCTCGAGATCGTCAAGTTGCGCGGCCAAAACGAGCAACTCGCCCGCGACTTGTCCGAAACGCAGCGCAAGCTCAGTGAGCAAGCGCAGGCCTTGGATTCGCGCCTGAAGCCTTTGGAACCTCAGAAGGTGCAATTGGATGGGCGCGAGTTTCAAGTCGATCCTGAGGAGCGTCGTCAATACGAGGCGGCAATGGGCTTGATCAGGCGCGGTGACTTTGCCGAGGCTGAGACGGCTATGGCAGGCTTCTTACGTCGCTTCCCGGACAGTGGCTATGTCGATTCGGTACGTTTCTGGCTGGGCAATGCCCAATACGGCAAGCGGGACTACAAGGATGCGATTGCAACTTTCAAGACCTTCATCTCCAGCAACCCGCAGCACCCGAGAGCGGCCGAGGCCTTGTTGGCTTTGGCAAACAGTCAGATCGAGTTGAAGGACAACAAGTTGGCACGCCGCAGCTTGGAGGACTTGATCAAAGCCTATCCTGGCACCGAGGCCGCGCAGGCGGCCAAAGAGCGCTTGGCGGCTTTGAAATAGCAGGTCGCCAGTAGCCGAAGGATGAGGCCCTGCTTGCAGGGCCTTTTTTTCTAGCAGGGCCGTAGGCCCGAGTCTTCCAGTACTGACTTCTTAAAATCCCACCATGCAAGCAAGCTCTGAAATTCCGGTCCATGCCATCGCCCAAAACTTGGCTGTTGATGCGCCCATGGAGGTGGACGCAGAGCGACGCTTTGGTGGTTTGCGCCGACTCTATGGCGATGCAGACTATCTCCGCCTGCGCAGCGCTCATTTCGCTGTCGTGGGTCTGGGCGGCGTGGGGTCCTGGGTGGTTGAAGCGCTCGCTCGCAGCGGGGTGGCAGCCTTGACCTTGATAGATTTTGATCAAGTTGCCGAGTCAAACATCAATCGGCAAGTCCAGGCCTTGCGCTCGACCGTCGGCATGGCCAAAGCGCAAGCGCTGCAGCAAAGGATTCAAGACATTCATCCGGGTTGCAAGGTCCGCATCATCGAAGAGTTCGTTGATGAACTGAACTGGCCCAAGATGCTGGAAGGGACTGAGTTTTCGCTTGATGGCGTGGTGGATGCCTGTGATCAGGTTCGAGCCAAGGCTCATATGGCGGCATGGGCCATGCGGCAGCATGTGCCTTTTGTTGTGGTCGGTGCCGCCGGCGGAAAACGCGAACCACATTTGTTGAGCATAGAAGACTTGGCCGACACCAGCCACGACCCTCTTCTGGCCTCTTTGCGCCAGCGCTTGCGCCAACATCATGCGGCTCCGCGAAAGGGCAAGATGGGGCTTGCATGTGTGTTTTCGCGCGAGGCGGTTCATCGGCCCATCGAGCAAGACGGCGCAGCTTGTGCTGTGGACGGTAGCCTCAACTGCCATGGCTACGGCTCCAGTGTTGCGGTCACCGCGAGCTTTGGCATGGCGGCGGCGGCGGCGCTCATCAAGATTCTTTTGAAAAATCCGCAGAAGTCTATTGCGTGACAGTAGAAAATAAGATTAGAATAGTGAGCTTAGCTTGATGGGTCGTTAGCTCAGTTGGTAGAGCAGCGGACTTTTAATCCGTAGGTCGCAGGTTCGAGTCCCGCACGACCCACCAAATCTAGCCGGCATGAGTATGTGTTAACTGAAAAGTTAATGGGTGCTGAATATATGCTATAGTATCAAAATGGGTATTCGTTAGTAAAATAGCGGTTTACTCAAAGAGTAGGGCTCTTAGCTCAGTTGGTAGAGCAGCGGACTCTTAATCCGTAGGTCGAGTGTTCGAGTCACTCAGGGCCCACCAAAAATAAGAATGAAATCAACAGCCTAGCGGCGAGAGTCGCTAGGCTGTTTTTCTTTTGGCGCTAGCATTTTGGCGCCAGCAGTTTCGTTTTGGCGCATTGAAATATGCGCCGTCTCACTGCATTTCGTTTCGAGATTCTGAAGCGTTGATCAGTGTGGAATGCAAACCCACGACTCACTGCATCTCTTGTCAAATCAACCCGCCTTGAAGCAACTTTTCCGCGATGTCCAAACCATCCGCGGATAGCGGTCTGGTATAGCGAACATGGCTGCGTTATCGATTTGTCGTTCGAACGTGTGGTTCTGGCATGTCATTCGCACGCCGGAGCGATTCCCATTGGCTTGCCCTTGATAATCAACAGATTCTGTAAACCGTATGAGGGCGGGCGTGAGAAATTTGAGTTTGCGGGCGGTGCTTTGTTTGCTTGGTTCGATGCTTGTCTTGGCGGCCCACACCAGTGTCGCGGCCGAGCCCGCCAATGAGTCGCCAGGCAAAGGGTTGCCAGACAATAGGCCGCGAGTTATTTCCTGGGTTCCACCTTATGGCGTGGAGGCCTCGTTGCAGGCGATTGAGTCAAGTCCTTTGATTGGCGCCAATCTGACGCACTTGGGCCTGCAACTTTGGAACCCCAGCGCTGATGGCCGCGGTTTGGTCTTTGCGCCGAAGTCCAAGGCGGGAGACCTTGTCACGCCGGACGAGCTGCTGCGTTTGCGTGACTGGGCGCGGGCGCGCAATGTTAAGGTGTTGCTGACCGTCTATAACAATTCCCAGGCGCTGGGTCGGTGGGACTGGGCGCTTGCCAAACGGGCGTTTGCTGAACAACCGCAAGACTTTGCCAATGCATTGCTGGTCGAGATGAAGCGCTATGGGCTTGACGGCATTGACCTGGATTTGGAAGGCGAGGGTAACTTTGACGCCGATCGACCGGCCTATGCAAAATTTGTGGCGCTATTGTCTGAGGCATTGAAAGCGCAAGGAAAGTTGCTGACGATTGATAGTTTCCATAGCCCCTGCGCCAATGCGCCGAATATGAGTTGGTGGCCAGATTGGCGCGGCCAGATCGACGCGATTCATAGCATGGGCTATGACGATCTGTATGAGGGCAGTACCGAAGTATTTACGCCGCCGGGGCGGCCAACTTGCGCTCAGGGCGCCCATATCTTTAAGTACAGCTGGCAGTTGCAATATGGTTTGCGCGCAGGTTACCAGCCCCACCAGATCGTGCTGGGTTTACCGACTTGGGTGGATCACTGGGGCAAAGGTGGCTTGGGCGCCGATGCGCGATCGCATGTGCGCGAGGTGCAGGCCTTGGGTGCGGGGATCGCGCTGTGGGACTTGCAACTGGCAGCGCCGGCGTGGCGCGCTGATGCGACTTGGCAAGCGGTTCGTGCCTTGCGAGTCGAGCCCGGTGAGGGCTGGAAAGCCATGCAATAGTTAGTCATCGCTACTGCGGCCGAGCTGTGTTTGTGGCGGTGTGGGGGTAATCCCCTCTGATCCATCCTGGGGCGTATTTTAGAATATTGCTGCACCCGCACATTGCCAATGTATCGACGGCCCTGCTCGGCAGAGGGTCCCAAGCACATTGCTGAATGCATTGTTGCTAACCGAATCGAAGAGGAGTTGTCCATGGTTACTGCCCGCAAAAAGGCCGCGGGAGGCTCAGAGGAACAGACAACAGCCGAGCAAGCCTCTGCTGTACGCGTACTCACGAAGTATCCGAACCGACGCCTCTATGACACCCAAACCAGCAGTTACATCACGCTGGCCGATGTCAAGAAGATGGTGTTTGCGGGCCAGGCTTTCGAGGTGCGTGATGCCAAGACAAGCGAAGACCTGACGCGCAGCATCCTCTTGCAGATCATTCTCGAAGAAGAGACCGGCGGTGTGCCCATGTTCAGCACTGCTGCCTTGGAGCAGATCATTCGCTTTTACGGCCATGCCATGCAGGGCGTGATGGGCGACTATCTGGAAAAGAATGTGCAGAGCTTTGGTGACCTGCAGAGCAAGTTCGCAGAACAGAGCAAAGGTCTGGCTTTCAGCCCCGAGTTGTGGACCCAGTTCCTCGGCGCTCAGGCACCGATGATGCAGGGTTGGATGGGCGGCTATGCCGAGCAGTCAAAGACCTTGATTTCTCAGATGCAGGAAAAAATGCAGGAGCAGATTCAGCAGGCTTCTGCTCTGTTTCCGGGCATTCCAGGGCTGCCGGGATTCCCCAAAAAGTAACTCATTGCCGGCTTTGAGCCGGGCCTTTGCGGCTGGCCGCTTCGGTATGAGCGAAAATCCCCGCATGAACACAATCAACACAAGCGGCATCACCGCCGCCGCCGCGCCCAAGATCGGTTTTGTATCTCTGGGCTGCCCGAAAGCCTTGACTGACTCCGAACTGATCTTGACCCAGTTGCGGGCCGAGGGCTACGAAACCTCCAAGACCTTTGCCGGTGCCGATTTGGTGATCGTCAACACCTGCGGATTCATTGATGACGCGGTGCGCGAAAGCCTGGACACCATAGGCGAGGCGCTGGCCGAAAACGGCAAGGTGATCGTCACTGGTTGCCTGGGTGCCAAAGCGGGTGCGAGCAGCCCGGATGCCGGCGGCTTGGTGCGCGAAATGCACCCCAGCGTCTTGGCCGTGACCGGCCCGCATGCGACGCAAGAAGTGATGGACGCGGTGCATTTGCATGTGCCCAAGCCGCATGACCCATTTTTGGACCTGGTGCCCGAGTCACGCGGTATCGCGGGCATCAAGCTGACGCCAAAGCACTACGCATATCTGAAAATCAGCGAAGGTTGCAACCACCGCTGCACCTTCTGCATCATCCCCAGCATGCGTGGCGATCTGGTGTCGCGTCCGATCGGCGATGTGTTGAATGAGGCGCGCGCGCTGTTCGAGTCCGGCGTGAAGGAGTTGCTGGTGGTCAGCCAGGACACCAGTGCCTACGGCGTCGACGTCAAATACCGCACCGGATTCTGGGATGGCAAGCCGGTCAAGACCCGCATGTACGACTTGGTCGCGCAGATGGGTGAGATGGCCAAGCAGTACGGCGCCTGGGTGCGCCTGCATTACGTTTACCCCTATCCGCATGTGGACGAGGTCTTGCCGCTGATGGCCGAAGGCCTGATCCTGCCTTACCTGGATGTGCCGCTCCAGCATGCCCACCCCGACGTGCTCAAGCGCATGAAGCGCCCGGCCAATGGTGAGAAGAATATGGAGCGCATCCTGCGCTGGCGCGAGATCTGCCCGGATATCGTGATCCGCTCGACTTTTATCGCCGGCTTCCCCGGTGAGACTGAATCTGAGTTCCAGTATCTGCTGGACTTCATGGCCGAGGCGCGTATCGACCGTGCCGGCTGCTTTGCTTATTCACCGGTGACCGGCGCCGCGGCGAACGAACTGGATGGCGCACTGCCTCAAGAGGTCCGCGAAGAGCGCCGAGCGCGCTTCATGGCCATGGCAGAAGCGGTGTCGACCGACAAACTGCGCTCGCGCATTGGTTCCACCATGCAAGTCCTGGTTGACTCCGCGCCGGCGATGGGCCGCAAGGGCGGCGTCGGCCGTAGCTATGCAGATGCCCCCGAGATCGACGGTACGGTGCGTTTGGCCGCGCCGCAAAAGGCCAGCAAGACGCTCAAGGTTGGTGAATTCACCAAGGCCAAGATCGTCGCGGCCGAAGGCCATGACTTGATCGGCGTGCCGATCTAGTCGCTGTTCTTGACTCAAACGGGCTGCGGCCCGTTTTCTTTTTCCTGGTCGGAGTATTCACTTGAGCAAACGCGCCATCTCCACGGATCAAATCCACCACCCCTACCATGCGCCCGAGGGCTGGAATGCGTTCCCGCCCGGCGTCTTCAAAGCGTCCACGGTGCTGTTCAAGAACACCGCCGACCTGCATCAATACCGTCCGCGTGATGGTCTGAGCTACCGCTACGGCCTGCACGGCACGCCGACCAGCTACACGCTGGCGGCCCGCATCGCCAGCCTGGAAAGTGCCAAGCATTGCTTGTTGGTGCCCAGCGGCTTGGCGGCGGTGACCTTGGTCAGCCTGGGCCTGCTGCGGCCCGGCGACGAAGTGCTGGTGCCCGACAATGTCTATGGTCAGAACCGCTATTTGAGTGAGTCCTGGCTGCCGCAGTTCGGCATCACATACAAGTTCTACGATCCGCTCGATGCGGCAGGCTTCAAGTCCCTACTCACGCCGCAGACCAAGCTGGTCTGGCTGGAAGCCGCTGGTTCGATCACGCTGGAGTTCCCCGATCTGCTGGGCTTGCTGGCGGCCTGCCGGGACCATGGGAGCGTCATCACGGCCTTGGACAACACTTGGGGTTCGGGAGTTGCCTTCAATCCGTTTGAAATCGCTCCGGGCATAGGCGTGGATATTTCCATGCAAGCCTTGACCAAGTACGCATCCGGCGGAGCCGATGTGTTGATGGGCTCGGTCTGCACGCGTGACCTGGCCCTGCATGAGCGGCTCAATCACGCCCATGAGCATCTCGGTTATGGCCTGGGTCAGAACGATGTGGAACTGGTCTTGCGCGGCCTGCCGACGCTGGAGTTGCGCTACCGCGCGCAAGATGCCACCACGCGCGCGCTGGCTACCTGGATGCAGACTCAGCCGCAAGTGGCGCAGGTCTTGCACCCGGCGCTGCCGGGCTCGCCAGGCCATGCCCATTGGATGCGGACCAGCTGCGCCGGCGCGGCCTGTTTGTTCTCGGCTGTGTTCAAGCCAGAGTACAGCGCACGGCAGGTCGACGCTTTTGTCGACGCGCTGGAACTGTTCGGCATTGGCTACTCATGGGCCGGGCCTATGAGTTTGGCGGTGCCCTATGACTTGAGCCGCAGCCGCAGCCTGGGCCGCAAATTTGCTGAAGGTGTGGTCGTGCGTTTTGCGATCGGCCTGGAGGCCGAAGCCGATTTGCGCGCCGACTTGGCGCAGGCGCTGGCCGCTCTTTAGTCGCGGGAAGGGGCTTTGGCGGCATGCCGCATCAATTGCCCCTTTTCCTTTTGACGAAAGTAGAAGGGTGTCGCTGCGCGACCCTCAACTCTTCGAGTTGGCAGCGTGACGCATCAGCTGCCCCTTCTCCTTTTCCCAATCGCGTTTCTTCTCGGTGTTGCGCTTGTCGTGCTCGGCCTTGCCCTTGGCCAGGCCGATCTCGACCTTGACGTAGCTGCCTTTGAAATGCAGGTTCAAGGGCACCAGGGTGAAGCCTTTTTGCTCGATCTTGCCGATCAGGCGGCGGATGTCTTCGCCTTTCAACAAGAGCTTCTTGATGCGGTCGGCCAGCGGGCTGATATGGGTGGATGCGTTGCGCAGCGGGTTGATGCGGCAGCCGATCAAATACATCTCGCCGCCCTTGATCATCACGTAGCCGTCGGTCAGTTGCACCTGGCCGGCGCGTATGGACTTGACCTCCCAGCCTTCCAGCACGATGCCGGCCTCATGCCGCTCTTCGATGAAATAGTCATAGCGGGCGCGGCGGTTTTCGGCGATGGGGGCGCTCGAGACGACAGGCTTCGCTTTGGCCGGCGGCCTGAATGACGAGTTGGACGATGAAGTGGACATGGGCTTCTTATTTTCGGGTGAGCAGGGAGACTCTGAATAGAGTCGGCCGCGCCAATACAATTCACGTATTGTATGAAGCATGTAAAAAAATCCGTTCTGCTCTGGTACTCGCCGCGCGAGATGTATGACTTGGTCGTCGGCGTTGAGCGCTATCCCGAGTTCTTGCCTTGGTGCGAACGCGCCGAGTTG
The DNA here is from genome assembly GCA_963510335.1 of uncultured Roseateles sp. Classification (GTDB taxonomy): domain Bacteria; phylum Pseudomonadota; class Gammaproteobacteria; order Burkholderiales; family Burkholderiaceae_C; genus Paucibacter_A. The sequence goes on along the minus strand of CAUPEV010000096.1, from coordinate 324 downwards.
CTGGACCAGCAAGATGATGAGGTAACAGCCCGTCTGTCGCTGGCCTATGCCGGCGTGCGCCACGCCTTTACTACCCGCAACAGCCACGAAGTCGATCGCCGCGTCAGCATGCGCTTGGTCGATGGCCCTTTCTCTCTGCTCGATGGCGATTGGCGGTTTCTGCCGCTGGCCAAGCCGGGCGGTAGTTCGGAAGGCGAGGTTGCCTGCAAGATCGAGTTCGAGTTGCGCGATGCCTTCTCCAGCGTGGCGCTGGAGGCGGTTGTCAGCCCCGTGTTTGACCGCGTCGCCAATACCTTTGTGGATCGATTCGTCCAGCGTGCCGAG
>CAUPEV010000095.1:0-17143 GCA_963510335.1 uncultured Roseateles sp. | reverse complement strand
TGAACGGCGCTTTAGGCGAGGGCGTCGGCCAACTCTATGTGGCGCGGCATTTTTCGCCCGAGCACAAGGCGCGCATGCAGGGCTTGGTTGCCAATTTGATGCTGGCCTACCGCGAGTCGATCGACGGCTTGACTTGGATGAGCCCGGACACCAAGGCCAGCGCGCAGCAAAAGCTATCCAAATTCATCACCAAGATCGGCTACCCGGAGCAATGGCGCGACTACAGCGCGCTCAAGGTGATTGCCGGTGATGCGCTTGGCAATGCCGAACGTGCGGCAGTTTTCAGATGGCAGCGCCAGGTCGCCAAGGCCGGCAAGCCGGTGGACCGCGCTGAATGGGGCATGACGCCGCAGACGGTCAACGCGTCTTACAGCCCGAGCTTCAATGCGATCACCTTTCCGGCCGCGATATTGCAGCCACCGTTCTTTGACATCAATGCCGATGATGCGGTCAATTACGGCGGCATCGGCGCGGTGATCGGGCACGAGATCAGCCACGGCTTTGATGACAGCGGCAGCCAGTTCGATGGCGACGGCGCGCTGCGCAATTGGTGGGGCGAGGCCGACCGCAAGGCTTTTGAGGCCATCGCCGCCAAGCTAGCGGCGCAGTTCGACGGCTACTCGCCCATCCCCGGCAAACAAGTCAATGGCAAGCTGACGCTGGGCGAGAACATTGCCGACTTGTCCGGCCTGCAAATTGCCTACAAGGCATACAAGCATTCGCTGCAGGGCCAGCCAGCGCCGGTGATCGCCGGCTTGAGCGGCGAGCAGCGTTTCTTCTATGGTTTCGCACAGGTCTGGCGCGGCAAGTCGCGCGACGAGCAGACGCTGCAGCAGATCCTGTCCGACCCGCACTCGCCGGCCGAGTTCCGCGCCAATGGCACACCGGTCAATCATGACGGTTTCCACGAGGTTTTTGAGACCAAGCCGGGCGACAAGATGTTCAAGCCGGAGGCGGAGCGGATTCGGATTTGGTAGGCGAGCCGCCTTATGTGTCGATAGCCCAGGCCCAGTTCTTCCAAGGCCCAAAGGTTGAGTTTGGGCTTTGTTGACTGCGGGCCAGCCGTGGTCCATCGTTTGCAGCTTGCTGGGCATTGCAGTCAATATGGATACCCCCTTTTCGGATTAAAGGAGAAGTCGATTGAGCATGAACTTAGCGAAGCACCAACTGACCATGACGGTGCTGATGACGCCGGATATGGCGAACTTCTCTGGCAATGTGCATGGCGGCACCGTGCTGAAGTTTCTCGATCAGGTTGCCTATGCCTGTGCGAGCCGCTATGCCGGGCGCTATGTCTTGACCTTGTCAGTTGACCAGGTGATGTTTCGTCAACCGATTCATGTCGGTGAACTGGTGACCTTTCTTGCGTCGGTTAATTCCACCGGCAGCACATCGATGGAAGTCGGCATCAAAGTGATGGCCGAGAACATTCAAACGCAGGCGATACGCCACGCCAATTCCTGTTTCTTTACGATGGTTGCGGTAGATGACGAACGCAAACCCGTAGCCGTGCCGACGCTTAGGCCGGCAACGCCAGATGAGCAAAGGCGACATGCTGCCGCCAATATTCGCAAACAACTGAGGCAAGAGTTGGAGATCCGTTTTGAGGCCGCAAGGGCTCACGGGCCAACTTAAGAGCGAACAGAGTTGTCCCCGCTGAAGTGCAGCCCGTCACGGTACTCGACCGTCCCTTGGCTGAAGTTGATTCATGCGTTTTCAACCTTGAGACCCTTGGGAGAAGCGTCGCCCTCGCTGGCAATACTTGCGAGGCGCTCAGCGTCCGCTAAACCTCGATATTGAATGACCGCTTCTCGATGCCCAATTCGGTGACGGGAAGGTCCGCGCCGGGCCCTTTTCAATCCGTATTCAGCGAGCCAATTCTTTGGCAAAGGACCCCACTTCGGCTAGCTAAGTCGTACCGGCAAGGGGACTGATTGGAATCGAAGTTGATGACCAAACCCAACCGGAATAGCTGGCAACTTTGGGCCGGAATTCGCGCTGAGGAATTCATGCGTGTCGGTAGCGGCTGACTCTATTGGTAACTGCGCAAAATCCTCTCGATCTGGCCGGACTTTTTCAGCGTCTCCACGGCTAGTTGCAGTCTCCGCACCGTCTCGGCGCCGACGTCTTTGCTGGCGTAGAGCACGTAGCTCTTTTCATTGACGGCAAAGGGGCGGTCGAACTGAGTTGCATCGACGCCGCTTTGCTTCATGGCATAGCTGAGCAGATAGTCGGATGAGATCACCGCGTCGAGCCGGTCCAGCGCCAACATGCGGATACCTTGAAACGGGTCGGCGATGCCGAATTTGCGGATGCTGTCGTCCTTGTTGATGGCGTCGTCATAGAAAGCCCCGCGCGCCACGCCCAAGAGCTTGCCCTTGAGTTGGGCGATGCTGCGAATGTCGGACGACTTCTTCGCCAAGACGACGAATTTGAAGGCGTGCAAGGGCGCTACCCTTTGCGCCAGGGCCTCCCACTCGGGACCTTCGACGCCGACCACCAGATCCGAGCTGCCGTCCTTCAAACCCATGGCCAATCGCACATAGACCGCCGAAGAGAGCGCAAGCGGCAAATCGGCCTGGCGCGCTACAGCCAGCAGAATTTCATGGTGCATGCCGGGCCGGCCGGCGTCGCCGTTCAAGGTGTAGGGCGCCACATCATTGAGCAGGATGCGCAGTGGCGACGAGACTGGGGCTGTAGCGGCGCCCGGCGTGCTGCCGCTCGGACTTCGTACCAGCCCTTGTGCCTGTCCCTGTCCCTGTGCCTGTGCCTGCGCCTGTCCGAATAGCAGCAGCAGCAAGGCGAGCAGGCCCAGGCAATTCAATGCAAAGCAAGCCGCCGGCCTTCTGTTTGCACAGAGGCGTTGCGAAGGGATTCGGCTGACATAGGGCATGGCCGCAGTTTAGCCAGTGGCCCACTCGGGTGGCGCCAGTACAGCGCTTAATCCATCAGCAGCCGTCGGCGGTCTTGAAGGAGGTTTTTGGCCGAGGCCAGACCGATTCGAAGCCAGTTGCGTTTGGTGTTGAAGCAATTTCTTGTGATCAATCTCACGGCTTTGGCTGAGAATCAGGGTTAACCCTTGAAAACTTGAGGATCATCAGAGATACTTCAATACCAGTTGCGAACCAGTATTGATCTGCTCGCAGCGCTAAATCGGCACACCCGCTTGAAAAACGGGGTCGCAAAGCTTCCGGTCTACCGTTCAAGCGAGCCTCAAACTCGCCTGGGCCAAGATAGCGGGGTTGCCAGACAAGTTCAGACCAGCCCGCCATTGATGGTGCGGTTTGTGGTCGAGCTTGCCTGACAAGCAGTTCACGCCCGGGTGATTCTTCGCCTTGGCTGTGGCTGCGGCAGCGACTCTCTTCTCGCTTTCTCCCTTGCAGGGCGTGCCAATGAATGGTTTCACTTGTCCATTGACCCCTGCGCGCTCGGCCCCGGCTGCCCGCGCGGCCATGTCGGCTCCTGTGAGCCGGCATGCCAACTCAGAGAATTGCTTTGAAGATGAAGAACTCGACCCACTCCGCCCCAGCCACCATGGCCAAGCCGCATGCCAGTCTGGCACGCCGCGTCGCCGTCGCCGGCGGCCTGAGCCTTGCCGTGCTGATCGGTTTGACCAGCTTGGGCCTGAGCTATCAGGCCACCGGCGCAGAGCGCGACCGCGCGGCCATGCTGGCTGCCAGTGAGGCCGGCTCGGTGGCTCGCATGGCGGACGCCTTTGACAACAGCGCCCGCCTGATGGTGGAGCGCTTCTACAACACCTTTGCCGGCGACTTCAAGGGCAGTTTCAGTCTGCAGGCAGATGCTGCCGATTTGCTGTTTGAAGGCAGCAAGCTGGCCGGTGACTTCGAGGCCGTTGACCGTTTCAGCCGCAACACCGGCGGCGCGGCCACCGTCTTTATGCGCAAGGGTGATGACTTTTTGCGCATCACGACCTCGTTGAAGAAAGAAAACGGCGAGCGCGCGGTCGGCACCACGCTGGGCAAGGCGCATCCGGCCTATGCCAAGATGATGGAAGGCCAGCCCTATGTCGGCAAGGCGGTGCTGTTCGGCCGTCCTTTCATGAATCATTACCAGCCCATTAAAGACGCCAGCGGCGCCGTCATTGGCATTTTGTTCGTAGGCTTTGACACCTCGGAATTCCAGCGTTCGCTCGAGCAAATGGCGCAAGGCGTCAAGCTGTTTGAAACCGGCGGCGTCTATCTGGTCGACCCGACAGGCGCCAAGGGCAAGCCGATGTTTCGCGCGCACCCGACGCAAACCGGCAAGCCGGTGGCCGAGTTCGATCCGGCGGCGGCGGACTTTTTGACCGAGTTGTTCCGCAAGTCCGAGGGTCTTGCTGCAAATACACCCGCAAACGCAAACGCACCCGCACCCGCACCCGCAAAAGCTCCCGTGAAGGCGCCTGCCTTGCTGAACAAGGCCAATGATGACGCCTGGGTGGTCGCCAAGCACAGCGAAGCGACCGGTTTATGGGTAGTGGCCGAGGTGTCGGATCGACAGGCCCTGCGCGAGCATTGGCTGGCGCAGCGCAATCTGTGGCTGACGCTGGGCCTGGTCAGCCTGAGTTTGGCGCTGGGCTTGTTGTGCTTGCTGCGCCGCTGGGTCGGCGCGCCCTTGACCGCCTTGAATGCAGCGGTGGCACGTTTTGCGGCGGGCAATTTGTCCGTGCCGGTGCGGGCTCAGCGCCATGATGACCTGGGCGCGTTGGCCGGCAATGTAGAGCTGATGCGTCAGCAACTCGCGCAGACCATCGCTTCGGTGCGCATGGCCACCGACGGTATTTCCACCGCCAGCTCGCAAGTGGCTGCGGGCAGCCAGGATCTATCCAGCCGCACCGAGAGTGGTGCCAGCAGCCTGCAGCAAATTGCCAGCTCGGTCGAGCAATTGACCGGCGCGGTGGCGCAGACCGCTGAAGCGGCCCGTTCGGCCACTGCCTTGGCGGTGAACGCCAATCAGGCCGCCAATCAAGGCGGCGAGGAAATGCAGCAAGTGCTGGTGACCATGGACGACATCAGCGCGGCCAGCCGCAAGATTGTTGATGTGATCGGCACCATCGACGCGATCGCCTTCCAGACCAATATCCTTGCGCTGAATGCTGCGGTTGAGGCGGCGCGTGCCGGTGAGCAGGGCCGCGGCTTCGCGGTGGTGGCCAAGGAGGTGCGCAGCCTGTCTCAGCATTGCGCCGAGGCTGCACGCGAGATCAAGGGTCTGATCGGCACCAGTGTCGACCGCGTCGACGCCGGCCTCAAGCAGGTGCAGGCGGCGGGGCGCTCGATGAACGAGATTGTCAGCAGCATTGGCCGCGTCAATGCCGTCGTGCTTGAGATCAATGCCGCCACCAGCGAGCAACGTGCGGGCATAGGCCAGGTCAACACCGCCATCACGCATCTTGACGCCAGCACGCAGCAAAACGCCGCGTTGGTGGAGGAGAGTGCGGCAGCGGCCGAGAGTCTGCAGTCGCAGGCGCAGCACTTGGCCGAGATGGTCAGCGAGTTTCGCCTGGTGGGCCGGCCGAGCGCAGTGCCCGCGCTTTGATGCAACAGTGATGCAGCTTTGATGCAAGTTTGGGGCAAAAAAAGCGCCGAGCATGGCCCGGCGCTTGTCGTCCCTCGCATCAAGCGAGCGCTTGATGCCTCAATTGTGATTGGCCACCAGGCTGGTGTTGCTGACGTTCGAGTAAGCACTCAGCAGCAGGTAGTAGGTGCCGACTTTGGGCGCAGCCACCGTGATGGTCTCGGTATTGCTGCTGCCGTCTGACTTGAGCTCAAACGATGTCGTCGTCGGTGCGCTGCCGAACTTCAGATAGATGTCACCATCACCGGTGCCGCCGCTGAGCTTGAACGTCAGGTTCTTGGCGCCCGTCGGCACGGCCAGCTTGTACAGCTTGCTGCCGCCCTTGGTCAGCGTGATGCCGGTCACGGCCACGCCCTTGCTCAGAGTGATCGCCACCGGCGGCGTGGTGCCGCAGCTGACGCCCACGGCGGCAAAGGCGGCCGTAACGTCGGCCGTGGTGTAGCCCCGGTTGGTGGCGGCCTTTTCGACGCCGCAAGCGCCTTGATTGAAGGTGCTGCTGGCGGTCCAGTAGAGGCGGTTGGCGTCCACCATCACTTCAAACGCCTTGCGTGTGTTCCAGCCCGCGCTGCTGGCCAGGAGGTAGAAGGCCTTGTTGTAGACGCCGCTGGAGTGGTGCACATCCATGCTGCTGGTGTAGTTGCTGGCATGGCCGATCGAGCGGCCATCTTGTGGCGGGTTCTTCATATAGCGCAAAGCGCCGCTGGCTTTGAAGATGTCGCTGCCCACCAGCCAGTCGTTCGTGCCTTTCATGAAGTACTCGGCCGCTTCACCGGCCATGTCGGAAAACGCTTCGTTCATACCGCCAGACTGGGCGGAGTAGACCAGGCCCGAATTCTGCTCGGTGAAACCATGGCTGACTTCATGCGCCGAGACGTCCAGCGACACCAGCGGATAGAAGGTGCTGGCGCCATCACCGAAATGCATGGCCGAGCCGTCCCAGAAGGCATTCTCATAGCTGCTGCCGTAATGCACCTTCATGTAGAGCGTCTGGCTGATCGGACGCAGGCTGAACCAGCCCTGGTACATATTGAAGACGACATTGCCGAAGTAGTGCGCGTCATTCAAGGGCGAGTAGGCGCCGTTGGTGAGCTTGTATTCATTGCGCGAGCAGGTGAACTTGAACGGCGTGCTGCCGCTGGTGCCGCCCTTCAAGTCGACCGTGATGACGTTGCCGCTGTTCATCTGGCAGTCATTGCTGACGACCAAGGGCCCATAGGTCGTGCCGTACTCGTACTTGCCGGTCTTGGGGTTGCCGCCTGGGCCGGTGGCATTGGCGTGATTCAGGCCTTCCCATTTGCTCAGCACGGCGCCCGAGTTGGCGTCGATGATGAAATGTGGCCGGCTGGGGTGGTCGCCGTTGGCGGTCAGGAAGGACACCAGATAGACCAGTTGCGCGACATTCTTGTCATTCAAGCGCACATAGAGCTGCGCCTGCTCGTTGTCGGTTTTGGCGCCGCGCATCTCGCCGCGAACCATGCCCTTGGCCTGCGCCAGCACTGCGGCGGCCGACAAGCTGGGTTGGGTATGGGCCAGGTCTTGTTCGATATTGCGGATCAGATGGCCAGTGAAGGTCGAGGCATCGCGCAAGCTGTTTGCGGAAGTGTCACTGTGCTCCACCACGGCTTCGTTCCAAATCGGCACACCTTGGTAGAGCTGCTGATGACGGGTCACGACCAAGCTCTTGCCATAGGTCTGGCTGCGCAATGCCTTGAGTTCGTCGTTGACCAGGCCGAGCTTGGCGGCGGGACCACTGGAGACTGCACCTGATGCGCTGCGCTGCGCCACCAGGCCGGCGCTGGCGAGGTCCAGACCGTCGAGTTGAATACGGTCGGCAGCGAGGGCCTGGCAGGCCATGGCGATGGCGCTGACCAGCAGTGCGCCTTGCCCAAGCTGTTTGAAGCTGATGTGCATTGTGAATCTCCAACATTTGTGGGCCTGTAGCCCGGCTTGTGTATTCCGGCCAGTCGTTCAGTTTGACTGTGCCGGGACCTGCAACTTGAGGCCTGGATCACAGACCGGCCAAGCTGCCCCATGACCAAAGAGCCGCGCTGCAAACTGTTTTTCTTGCCGCGCGCTTGGCGTCTCAACACACGCCTAGTCACTGGGGGCTCATCCTATGCAGGGGCGTAAAGCGCACAAGCTGTCAGAGTTGACATCCGCATTTGCACCGATTGCCGCACCGGCAGTTGAGCCACTTTTTGTGGCATTTGCCTGCAAAGAGTTGGCTGCACATTAGCGGCACGGCCGGCTTGCTTTCATAGAGGAATTCCTCGATTTTCCCGGTCTATGTCAAGCCACGGCAAGGGTGGAAATTGCGCCTTGGCATGATGAAACCAAGCGCCGGTGCGGCGCTCGTAAACCCTGTGTGTTTCGTGCGATAGCCGCCCTAGCATCGCCTCGCCGTCCGGCTGATCGCTGAGCCGGCAATGCTCGCGGGATCGCTAGCGGCTGTGCAGGCCAAGTGCCTGGCCTGGCCGAAGGTCCCCCTCCTCAAACCTCACGGAGTCAGCCACCATGCGTCATGCATTTCTCCCACTCGTTTCGCTACTTGCCGGCCTCAGCTTGTTCAGCCCGGCGACTCGCGCGGCGCCCGCCCCTCAGAAGGTCTGGATCAGCCTGGGCGACGCCGCATGGGCGCAGTTGCAGCAATTGCAAGCATCCGCCCGCAGCAGTGCCAGTGTGGAGGTCAAGCAAAGTGCCTCCGAACTTGTCGGTGCTGACCGCTCCGCCGCCAAGCCCGAAAAAGTGCATTTGGTCGAGGTGGACGAGGCCGAGTTGGCAAACCTGTCGCATGCGGTGCATGAAAAACTCAGGCGCTGCGGCGGCTATATGTTTCACGCCAGCCAGGCCGAGGGGCTGAAATCTTTACAGGCGCTGCAAATACAGCCGGACGAGCGCGCTGCATTGCGGGCCCTCACGCGGCCGAGTTATGTGATCGATCAGCAGGCCCTGGTCAGTCCGATGCTGGCGCAGATGCAGGCCAGCAATATCGGCCAGACGATTCTGGACCTGTCCGCCAATACCAACCGTTACTACACCACCAGCGGCGGTGTGGCTGCGTCCAATTGGCTCAAAACCCGTTGGAGCAATCTGGCTGCCGGCCGCGCCGACATCACGGTCGAACAGTTCAACCACCCGAGCTGGGCACAAAAGTCGGTGATCGCCACCTTCAAAGGCACGGACAACGCCGCGCAAATCGTGGTGCTGGGCGCGCATCTGGATTCAATCAACTCGCAGGGCACGAGTGAGACCACGCGCGCTCCCGGCGCCGACGACGATGCCTCTGGCGTGGCCAGCCTGACCGAGATCATCCGCACGCTGGTGGCCAGCGGCTTCAAGCCACGCCGCACGATCAAGTTCATGGCCTATGCGGCCGAGGAAGTGGGCCTGCGCGGCTCGCAAGAGATCGCCAAGAGCTTCGCGGCCGCCGGCAGCAATGTGGTGGGGGTGATGCAACTGGACATGACCAATTACAAGGGTGCGGCGAATGACATCTATATCTTCACCGACTACACCGACAGCGCGCAGAATACCTTCGTCACGAACTTGATCAAGACCTATTTGCCTACGCTGAAAATAGGCAGCGACCGCTGCGGCTATGCCTGCTCAGACCATGCCTCATGGAACGCCCAGGGCTTCTACGCGACCATGCCCTTCGAGTCTTCGTTTGCGGCCGACAACCCCTATATCCATACGGTCAACGACACCTATGCCAACACCGGCAGCCAGGCCGATCATTCCTTGAAGTTTGCCCGCATGGCCTTGGCCTATGCAGTGGAGCTGGGCGCCGACGGGGCTGGCACACCACCGCCTGTCGACAAAACGGAAAGCTTCAGCGGCAGCCTGACGCTGAATCAGACCAGGGCTTTCGGGCCTTTCAAAGTGAAGGCCGGCGGCACGCTCAAGGCCAGCACCACCGGCAGCGGCGACATTGATCTGTACGTGAAGAAGGGCAGCCCTGCCAGCACCAGCAGCTATGACTGCAAGAGCGACGGCAGCAGCGCCACCGAAACCTGCACGGTCACGGCGGCGGGCAATGCCGACGTCCATGTCTTGCTCAAGGGCTATAGCGCGGGCAGCTACAAGCTGACGGTCAGCTATACGCCGCAGTAGCGCATCAGCAGCCGACTGATCCGTTCGGCTCAGGGGCCATGAATCGGCGTCATCAGGGTATCACCTAGGTCACCAAGAATGCAGCTTCATAGCGCAGAGCTTAAGCGCATAGGGAGCAGTAAACATGAAGTCGACGTCCTCTGATGTGAACAAGGTCAAGCTATCGCGCCTGGCCCGCGTCGTTTTCTCGCTGGCCGCCGCCAGCTTGGCGGGCCTGGCGGGTGTGGCCTTTGCCGGTCCGGACTTGGGCCTTGGCGACAGCTTGGACGGTTGGGCCATCATGCCCGCCGACACCTACGCCCAGTTGCTGGCGGGCTTGGGCGGCATGGGCTGCTTTGTGGTGTTGCGCCGCAAGCGGGATTGAGGCTTGGGAGGGCTTGCGCAATAGAAAACGCCCGGCCGCAAAAGCCGGGCGCTTCTTGACGGGCGCCTAGCGCGTCAGCACATCACAGGCTGGGCCAGACTTCGGCCTGCACATCAAAGCGTGGGTACCAGTCCGAGGGCAGGGCGCCCGACCAGACGCGGTTGTGGTGGGGCAGCAAGCGTTTTTTGCCAAAAGTCATGCGGGCGTCAGCCAGGGCCAGCAGGCTGCGAGCGGTCCAGTCGGCTCCGGGTGGGCTGGCGGCTGCGCCCAGCGTGACGGTCAAGGGCGCCGGGCCGGCGAGCGAGGCGAACTCAGCCTCTATGGCCAGGCGCAGGGTCTCGGCGGTGGCAACGGCCGCCGGCAGGTCGGTGGCCGGCAGCAGCATCACGAACTCATCGCCGCCCAAATGGGCCAAGCTTGCACCCGCTGGCTGCAGCGAGCTCAACAAGGCGGCCGCGCGCGTCAGCACGTTCTGAGCCTGGACATGGCCCTGGTCTTCCAGATAAGCCTTGAAGTGGTCGAGATCCAGTGTTAACACCGCCAGTGGCTGGCCGGCGGCGCGGGCCGCGGTGGCCGCTTGTTCCATCAGGCTCTGCAGGGCTTGGCGATCCAGCAGGCCGGTCAATTGTTCGGCAATCAGATTGGGCATTGAGCACTCCATTCAGGAACGAGAGTCCATAGTATGCAGGTCGGCCGTGCTTGACACCCTCCAAATCCCGATGTTTTTGCTGTCAGTTCTCAAATTGCTGCCGCGCACTCGGCCAAGAAAGTCTCGATCAGGCGCGACGCGCGCCGGTCTTTGAGGCAGTAGAGGTATTCGCGCACCAGCGGTGCGGCCTCATCACCGGCCATGCCGGTCAATGGAATGACGCGCAGGTCTGGATGCTCGCAAACCTCGTTGGCAGCAAAGATGCACACGCCCATTTGCCGGATCACCGCCTCGCGCAAGGCCTCTCGGCTGGCAATTTCCATGCAGCTGAGCGGCTGCACCTTGGCGTCCATCAGCATTTGCTCGGTCAACTGCCGCGTCATGGAGCCGCGCTCGCGCATCAAGAGGTGACAGCCGGCCAGGGCGCTCAGACGCACTTGGGGCAGCCGGGCCAGGGGGTGGTCCTTGTGCGCGACCAGGGCCAAGGGGTCGGCGCCCAGCTCGATGCGGTGCAAGCGCGGGTCATCTTCCAGATGCGATGAGGTGGCGATATCAACCCGGTACTCTTGCAGCGCATCAATCATCTGACGCGAGTTGCCGGCGGCAATGCTGATTTCCACTTGCGCAAAGCGCAGTCGATAGCGCTGCACGATGGCCAAAACGTAATAGGGCGCGGTGGCCCCGATGCGCAGGCTGCCGCGCTGCAATTCGCCGGCATTGCGCAGCGCAAACTCGAGGTCGATTTCTTGCTGCAAGAGCTGATCGACGCGGGGCATCAAGAGCACGCCGGCGTCGCTGATCAAGAGCCGTCCGCCTTCGCGGCGGAACAGCTCGACGCCGTAGTGTTCCTCCAGCGCGCGGATTTGCGTGGTGACCGTGGGCTGGCTCAAGCTCAGATGCTTGGCCGCCAGCGTCACGCTGCCCAAGCGCGCGACCGTGAAAAACGCCTTCAGCTGGCTTACCAACATGAGCCGAACTTCCCCTTGGGTACAAAACCCGCCAATAGTTGCTTTGTCAAATTTGCGTCATTTGACGCGGTGTATTCATGCGCCATCCCTACAGTTTCGCTGATTCGCAGTGCGCCATTGCTTGTGCCGGGCGCTGCGTGAGCTGTCTGCCATTTTTCGTCGAACCCTCTGGAGTTGAAATGCGTCAAACCTTTGTGAAGCTGGCTTTGCTGAGCCTGAGTACCCTGCTGGCTGGTCAAACCTTTGCCCAAGGCAAAACCGAGCTGCTGGTCTATTCCGCGCTGGAAGCCGATCAGATCAAGGCTTACAAGGCCGCTTTTGAGGCCGACAACCCGACGATAGAGCTGAAGTTTGTGCGCGAGTCCACCGGCATCATCACGGCCCGCTTGCTGGCCGAAAAAGCCAACCCGCAGGCCGATATGGTGTGGGGTCTGGCTGCCACGTCCTTGATGCTGCTGGACAAAGACGGGCTCTTGCAGCCCTATGCGCCCAAGGGCCTGGAGCATGTGCGCGCCACGATGCGTGACCCGCGCGCGCAGCCGACCTGGGTCGGCATGGATCTGTGGTCTTCGGCCGTTTGCTTCAATACGGTCGAGGCCGAAAAGCGTCATCTGCCCAAGCCCGCGAGCTGGGCCGATCTGACGCTGCCGGCCTACAAGGGCACGGTGACGATGCCGCACCCGGCATCCAGCGGCACAGGCTTTTTGATGGTGTCGGCCTGGTTGCAGACCATGGGCGAGGCCAAGGGCTGGGCCTATATGGATGCACTGCACCAGAACGTTGGTGTCTACACGCACAGCGGCTCCAAGCCCTGCCGTCAGGCGGGTGCCGGCGAATTCCCGGTTGGTCTGTCCTTTGACTACCGTGCCAACAAGACCAAAAAAGACGGCGCGCCTATCGACATCATCTTCCCCAAGGAAGGCCTGGGCTGGGATGTCGAAGCCACCGCCATCTTCAAGAGCAGCAAGAAGCAAGAAGCCGCGCGCGCGCTGGCCGACTGGGCGGTGACCAAGAAGGCCAATGAGCTCTACGCCGGCAACTTCGCCGTGCTGGCGCTGCCGCAGGTGCAGGAGCGCCTGGAGTTTGTGCCCTCCGACATCGAAAAACTCTTGATCAAGAACGACTTCGCCTGGGCCGCCGCCAACCGCGAGCGCATTCTGACCGAGTGGGCCAAGCGTTATGAGGGCAAGGCTGAAGCCAAGAAATAAGAGTAGGCAATGCTTTCGGTCAAACACATCACCAAGCGCTACGGCACGCAGCCGGTGCTGCGCGGCATTGCGCTGGACGTGGCGCAGGGCGAGTTCATCAGCTTGCTGGGGCCTTCGGGCTGCGGCAAGACCACGCTCTTGCGCATTCTCTGCGGCATCGAGACGCCCGACACCGGCAGCATCCATTTGCGCGGCCAGGACATCACCGCCTTGGAAGCCTCGCAGCGCCGCTTTGGCGTCGTCTTTCAGTCCTACGCCTTGTTCCCGAACTTGAGCGTGGCGGCCAATGTGGCTTATGGGCTGCAAGGTTTGAAGCGAGCGCAACAGCAGACGCGGGCGCTGGAGATGCTGGACTTGGTCGGCCTGGCCGATCAGGCGCACAAGTTTCCGGCCCAGTTGTCGGGCGGCCAGCAGCAGCGCGTGGCCTTGGCGCGCGCCTTGGCGCCGCAGCCGCCGCTGCTCTTGCTGGATGAGCCGCTGTCGGCCTTGGACGCGCAGGTGCGCGTCAGCCTGCGGGCCGAGATCCGCCGCTTGCAAAAGCAGTTAGGCATCACCACGCTGATGGTCACCCATGACCAGGACGAGGCGCTGGCCATGTCGGATCGCGTCGTCGTCATGCACAAGGGTCAGATCGAACAGACCGGCACGCCGCAGCAGCTTTATGCGCGGCCGTCGAGCGAGTTTGTGGCCGGCTTTGTCGGCAAGATGAACCTGATGCCGGCGCTGGTGGTGGCGCGTAACCGCGCGCGCGTCGGAACGCAGGATCTGCATTGCGACATCGATGCCTTCAAGACCGGCAGCCCGCTGCTGCTGGGGCTGCGGCCCGAGGCCATCACGCTGCGGGCCTTCAATGCGGACGAGGTCTTGGCAACCAGCGAGAGTTTGAATAGCTTGCGGGCCGACGTGGTGGAGACGGTGTTTCTGGGGCCGTGCACGCTGGTGCGGCTGCGCTGCGCGGGCTTGGGCGAGCGCATCATCGAGGCCGAATTGCCCACTTCGAATGATGCCAGCCTGCCGGCTTGGCTGCGGGGCCAGGTCTTGATGGAACTGCCGGCCCTGAGTATTCGCGGCCTGGCGCAGCCGCTGTCGATGCTGCGCGGCGCATGAGGATGGGTGAGCGTGCTCCCTTGGCGCTGCTGCTGGGCGTCGGCCTCTTGGTCTTGAGTGTCGGCATTGCTTTGCCTGTGGGCAGCTTGCTGGCGATGAGCTTCTACGCGGCGGACGGCAGCTTCGCCGGCCTGAGCAACTTCAGCAGCTATTTTGGCAGCCCCAATGTCGGGCGCTCGCTGTTCAACAGCCTGTATTTGTCTGCCTTGAGCGCGCTCATCAGTGTGGGCCTGGCTTACGGCTATGCCTATGCGCTGACGCAGACCTGCATGCCGGGTCGGCGCTTCTTTCGCGCTGTGGCTTTGTTGCCCATCCTCGCGCCTTCGCTGTTGATGGCGATCAGCTTGATCTATTTGTTCGGCAACCAAGGCCTGTTGAAAAGCTGCTTGGGCGAACTCAGTATTTACGGGCCGCTGGGCATCGTCATCGGCTCGGTCTTGTGGACCTTGCCGCACGCCTTGCTGATTATGTTGACGGCTTTGGCCACCAGTGACGGGCGCCTGCATGAAGCCGCGGCCAGCTTGGGCGCTGGGCGCTGGCGCATTTTTCGCACCGTCACGCTGCCGGCCAGCCGCTACGGGCTGTTGATCTCGCTGGTGGTGGTGTTTGTGATGGTGCTGACCGACTTTGGTGTGCCCAAGGTGATTGGCGGCAATACCCAGGTGCTGGCCACCGATATCTACAAGCAGGTGATAGGCCAGCAGCGCCTGCAAATGGGCGCGGTCGTGGCTTTGCTATTGCTGCTGCCAGCAGTGCTGGCCTTTTGGGTCGAGCAGCGCCTGCGCCGTGCGCAGGGCGCCGCCTTGACCGTGCGCGCCGTGCCTTATCAGCCAAAAGCCTGGGGCCGGCTGGACGGCGCCATGCTGCTCTATTGCAGCGTGATCGCGCTGCTCTTGATTGGCGTGATGGGCGTGGCCGTGTTCGCGGCCTTGGCGACCTACTGGCCCTATAACTTGGCGCCTTCTTTCAACAACTTTCGCTTCGACATGATGGACGGCGGCGGCTGGGCCAGTTATACGAATTCGATCAAGCTGGCTCTGGGCTGCGCCGTCTTGGGTGCCGGCTTGACCTTCTTGAGCGCCTATCTGGTCGAGAAGCCACGCCGCTTTGAGGCCGGTCGCGGTCTCTTGAACGCCATTGCCAGCCTGCCCATGGCGGTGCCGGGTCTGGCGCTGGGCCTGGGCTATATCTTGTTCTTCAATGCCGGCTGGAATCCGCTGCACGGCCTTTACGGCACGTTGAGCCTGCTGATCATCTGCACGGTCGCGCATTTCTACTCGGTCGCCCACATCACTCAGCTGGCCGCACTGCGCCAGCTGGACCCGGAATATGAGCTGGTGGCCGCGTCCTTGGGCGTGCCTTTTTGGACCACGCTGTGGCGCGTGCATTTGCCGGTCAGCCTGCCGGCCATGATGCAGGTGGCGTCCTATTTCTTCATCAACGCGATGACGACGGTGTCGGCCGTGGTGTTCTTGTATTCGCCCGAAACGACGCTGGCCTCGGTCGCGGTGCTGGCCATGGACGACGCCGGTGATATCGGCCCGGCCGCGGCGATGGCGGTGCTGATCTTTTTGACCGCAGCCTTGGGCCGCTTTTTGATCGCGCTGCTGGAGCGCTTGCTGATCAGTCGCACGCAGGCCTGGCGTGCACGCTGAGAGGCCGAGAACTTTTTACTGCGCGAACGCCATGCGTCGTTGGCCGGATGCTCGAAATCCTCACGTACAGGAAGTACGTTCCGGTTTCTGCGCTCCGTCCGCCTAGCCTAGCGGCCGCTCGCTACAAAAGTTCTCAGCCTCTGAACCCTTTTCTTCGTTCTAGATTTTGATAGCAACTATGAAATATGACCTCTTGGTGGTCGGTGCCGGCATCGTCGGCCTGGCCCATGCTTATGCGGCCGCTCGACGCGGTTTGAAGGTGCTGGTCTTGGAGCGCGACGCGGCCTGCGTCGGCGCTTCGATCCGTAACTTCGGCTTCGTCACCGTGACCGGCCAAAAATCCGGTGCCAGCCATGCAAGAGCACGTCGCTCGCGCCAGGTCTGGGCCGAAGTGGCGCCGCTGGCCGGCATTGATGTGGTCCACACCGGGCTCTTTCTGGCGGCCGAGCGCCCCGAGGCGCATGCCGTGCTGGAGGCCTTCATGGCGACCGAGATGGCCGAGGGCTGCGAGCTCTTGAGTCCGGACGCCGCCGCCGCGCGTGCGCCCGCGCTGCGCACCGAAGAGCTGCAAAGCGTGCTTTACAGCCCGCATGAACTGCGGGTCGAATCGCGCACGGCGATCCCGCGCCTGACGACGTGGCTGGCGACGGCGCATGGCGTGGAGTTCCGCTTCGGCGAGGCGGTGCTGGCGGTGGACACGCCGCATGTGCAAACGGCGCGCGCCAACTACCAAGCCGAGCGCGTCGTGGTCTGCGGCGGCGCTGAATTGAACGGCTTGTTCGCCAACAGCTGGCTGCCGCATCGTTTGCGCCTGTGCCAGTTGCAAATGTTGCGGGTGCGCCCCGAGCCTGGCTTCAAGCTGCCCGGCTCGGTGATGGGGGACCTGAGTTTGATTCGCTATGAGGGCTACTCCGAGTTGCCGCAAGCGCAAGCCTTGCGAGCGAGGCTAGAAAAGGAAGAATCCGCCAGCTTGGACCACGGCATCCACCTGATCGTGGTGCAAAGCGCTGACGGCTCGCTGGTTGTGGGCGACTCGCACCATTACGGCCCGGTCTTGCCGCCCTTTGCTTCGGAAGAGGTGGATGCCTTGATCCTGCGTCATCTGCACAGCAGCCTGCATCTGCAAAAAGCCGAGGTAACCGAGCGCTGGGTCGGCACCTATCCGTCCTCGGCCACCGAGCCTTGCCTGGTCGAAGCACCCGCCGCCAACACCCGGCTGGTCACGGTGACCAGCGGCACCGGCGCCAGCACCGCTTTCGGCTTGGCCGAAGAAGTTTTCAAAGATTGGTAATCAGCAATGAATGACAAGACGAAGCAGCATTTGCAAGCGGTAGTGTTTGATTGGGCCGGCACCATCATCGACTTTGGCAGTCAGGCGCCTATGGGTGCTTTTGTCCAGCTGTTTGCCCGTTACGGCGTGGTGATCAGCATCGCTGAAGCAAGAGTGCCGATGGGTCTGGCCAAGTGGGATCACATCCATGCGCTGGGCAATCAGCCCGAGATTG
>CAUPEV010000094.1:0-17301 GCA_963510335.1 uncultured Roseateles sp. | reverse complement strand
CGCATGCTGTTGATCGCCAGCGCCATCGCCGCGGTCTGCTCGGTGGCCTTGCTGCATGCCCAGGTCTATCCGGTTTCGATGGTGGTGGACGCGTTGGCCGCCTTACTGCTGGTCTTGCTTTGGCTGGCCCGGCACCGAGTCTCCTCGGGTCGGCGCCTGGCTTGCCTGGCCCTCACCGGCTTCTTGGTGGCTGTGCCCGCGATCGTCTTCAACCCCTATGCACCAGACGGCTATCTCTTGTTGGCTGCGGTGATGGCTTTGTCGTTCACCAATTGGAGTGGCCCGCGTGCCTTGGCGCTTCCCGTGGCCTGCGTGCTCTTGCTTGCGGCGACGGCGTTCGGCGTCAGCATGGGTTGGATCCATGTCAGCACGGACGCCCCTAATTTTTCCGGTCGCCCGCAAGCTTGGGTGATTGTCTGCCTGACGGTGGTGGTGCTGGGAACCGCCATGGGGGGAGCGATCTTCGAATTGAAGCACCGACTGCTGGGCCAGATAGAGCTGCTCGAATCCGGCAACCTCAAGCTTTTTCGCTTTGCTTACCAAGACGCCGTCACAGGCTTGTGGAATGGTGAGTTTCTGGGCAGCGAGCTGGAGCGGCACTGTGCCTCCGGCAAGGTGCACCAGCTGATGGTGATCGAGCTCATGGGCCTGCGCGAGCTGAGCGCCCTGCACGGGCCTAAGCGGGTGGACCAGCTTTGGCGTGACGGTGTCGAGCTCTTGCGCAAGAATCTCTCCGCCAACTCGCTGATGCTGTGCCGGCTGTCTGGTGATCAGCTGGCTGTGTGGTCGCCCGCGGCCGAGCCGCATCGACTGGCCGAGGCCAGCCAAGCGTTTATGGCGCATGCCCGCACCGAACTGTCGCTGGACCGGCTGGGCATACAGTGCCATGCGGCCTCGGTGAGCTTTCCCGCGCACGGCACCGATCTGGACGCCTTGCGGCGCAGCGCCCAAGTGGCTTTGCAGCGTGCGGCTGCGCAAGGGCCGGGCGCTTGCGTGGCATTTGCTGCCGAGATGGTGCAACAACTGCACGACGAACAAACGCTGAGGGAACGGGTGCGCCAAGCTTTGGATCATCAAGACGGCTTTTATGCCGTCTATCAGGCCAAGGTCGATCGTGAGCATCAGCAAATCGTCGGCTTCGAAGGGCTTGCGCGCATGCGGCCCGTCGGTGATGAACAAGTGCCCGGACCCGCGACGTTCATTGGCGTGCTCCATGCCGAGGGCTGGATGACCCAGTTCGGTGAGCACATGCTGCAGCGCATCCTGCAAGACCTGCCGGCGCTGTGCGAGCGCTATGGCGCTGGCACGCAGGTGGCCGCCAACGTGTCGCCCGCCTTGTTCCTCTCGCCTGGCTTTCCTGACCTGCTGCAGCGCCTGCTGCTCGAAAGCGGTGTGGCCGCAGGCAATCTCATCATCGAGATCACCGAAGAAGTCTTCGTCGGTGATCTGCAGCGCCTGCGCCAGGCCTGCGGGGCCTTGCGCGACATGGGCGTGCAGGTCTCGCTGGACGATTTCGGCAGCGGCTTTTCCTCACTGAGCTATTTGCGCGAGGTTCACTTCGACGAGATCAAGATCGACCGCTCCTTCGTTCAGCGCATCGAGACCGATCGCCGCAGCCAGCTGATCTTGGCGACCTTGTGCGAACTTGGGCGCGACTTCGACTGTCGGGTCGTCATCGAAGGGGTGGAGACGGCCGGCCAGGTCGAATGCATCAGCGGTCTCCATGGCGTGTGCCTGCAAGGCTTCTTCTTTGCACGGCCGCAGCCGCTGGACCAACTGCTGGGGCGCTGACCCGCCATAACTATGTAAATCAGCAGTCTGAATCCGGCCGCCTGGACCTGGGATCCCTATACCTGTGGCCATGCTTGAACTGACATAGCTTTCGCCGGTGCCCTCGTGTTTGGCTTTTGGTCAGACCAGCGACAGTTCACACGGCCTGGGGAGCCGCAGCCACCCATGTGAAGGTCTTTGTTCTACTTGGCCTTTGCAAGTCGATGAACCTTGGCACTTGAAGAGTCTTCCGAATTCGTGCGCGGCCCAGCCGAAAATTGACAGGGTTTATTTGTCTCATCATCTTGCCGGGCGCCTTACCATCACAGCAGTTTTCGCTCCGGCTCTATCCTCGATGAAAAACAAATCTCGATTCATGGCTATGCCCTGGCAGCCGCCTTGCGCCTTGCTGGCGCTGCTTTTGACGGCTTGCGCGGCGCCGCAGCCGCCGGCCAGCAAAACGCAGGCCGCCAAGCCGAGCACGGTTGTGGCGAAGGCCGACATCCCCCAGCAACCCGAAGGCCCCAGCGGTTGGACCCACAAGCAGGCTTGGAGCGCGCAGCGCTTTGCGGTGGCCGCCGCGAATCCGCTCGCCGCGGACGCGGGCTACGAGATGCTGCGGGCCGGCGGCAGCGCGGTCGACGCGGTGATCGCCGTGCAACTGGTGCTGACCCTTGTCGAGCCGCAGTCCAGCGGCATTGCCGGCGGTGCATTTTTGATGCATTGGGACGGCCAACAAGTGAGCGCCCTGGACGGCCGCGAGACGGCGCCGGCCGCTGCCGGTGAAGGCCTGTTTCTCAAACCCGATGGCAAGCCGATGAGCTACACCCAGGCGGTGGTCGGCGGCCGCTCGGTCGGCACACCGGGGCTGCTGCGCATGCTGGAGCTGGCTCATGGCAAGTACGGCGTGCTGCCTTGGGCGCGGCTGTTCGAGCCGGCGATTCGCTTGAGCGAGAACGGTTTCGAGCTGAGTGCGCGCATGCATCAGATGCTGGTGAGTGACCCGCAGATCAAGACGGACGCGCAGGCCTTGAAATACTTTTTCGACGCGGCAGGCGAGCCTTGGCCGGTCGGCACGCTGCTGCGCAATCCGGCCTTGGCCGAGGTTTTGAGGAAAGTGGCCAAGGGCGGCGCGGAAGCCTTTATGCGCGGGCCGATTGCCGCCGATATCGTGCGACGCGTGCGTGGCCATCCGAGCAACCCTGGCTTGCTGAGCGAGGCCGATATGGCCGCCTATGCACCCAAGTTGCGCGCGCCCATGTGTACCGATTGGCGCGAGTATTGGCGCGTCTGCGGTTTCCCGCCGCCATCGTCGGGTCATATCGCGGTGATGCAGATGTTGGGCATGACCGCGCAACAAAGCGCGGCGCAGTCGCTGGATGCGAGCGGCCTGCCCAATACTGCTTGGCTCAACCTTTATGCGCAGGCCGCCAATCTTGCTTTTGCCGACCGCGCTCAATATGTGGCCGATCCCGAGTTTGTCTCTGCACCCGGCGGGGACTGGGGCAGCTTGCTGGCGCCCGGCTATCTGCGTCAGCGCGCTGCCTTGATTGGCCCGCGCAGCAACGGCGCGGTCAAGGCTGGCAATCCAGGCCTGCTCAAAACGGCCTATGCCCCGCAGGGCGCCCAGCCCGAGTACGGCACCAGTCACGTCAGCGTGGTCGATGCCCAGGGCAGGGCGGTCTCGATGACGACGACGATAGAGACGATCTTTGGCTCGCGCATCATGAGCGACGGCGGCACTGGCCTGGCCGGCGGCTTTTTGCTCAACAACCAGCTGACCGACTTTGCTCTCAATCCGCGCGACGCGGCCGGCCAGCCGGTCGCTAACCGCTTGGAGCCGGGCAAGCGGCCGCGCTCCAGCATGGCGCCGACTTTGGTGTTTGACCGCCGCGACGGCCGTTTGTTGATGACCTTGGGCTCGCCCGGCGGTGCTGCCATCATTCACTATGTCGCCAAGACCCTGGTCGCCACGCATGACTGGGGCATGAATGTGCAGCAGGCGATTGCGATGCCCAATTTCGGCGCCTTCAATGGCCCGACGCTGCTGGAGAGCGACTTGTTCCCGGCCAGTACGGCGGCAGGCCTGCGGGCACTTGGTCATGAAGTCGTCGAGCGTGATCTCACCAGTGGTTTGCAGGCCATCATGCGCCGGCCGACCGGGGAGGGTGGCGGTTGGCTAGGCGGCGCCGATCCGCGCCGCGAGGGCGTCGTACGGGGCGACTGATCAGCCCCGCATCAAGCTCTGCAGCTGGCGCACGAATCCGGGTTGGCGGCCGGTCAGTTGCGCGCTGATGGCGGCCTTCAAAGGCGGCAAGGCTTGCGCCACTTGCAGCACGCCGCGGCGCAGCAGGCGGGCGGCCGGGCGCTCATCGGTGAAGAGCTTGACCACCGCATTGGTGCCTTGATAGATCGCCCACGTGTTGCGCCTGTGGCCGCTGGCATAACGCTCTAAAGCGGCAGATGAACCGAGGTCTTGGCCGGCTTTTTTGGCCGCGCCCAGCAGTCCGGCCAGCAGTTCCACGCCATAAAGGCCGAAGTTGTAGCCATGGGCTGTGACCGGGTGCATGCCCACCGCCGCGTCGCCGACCAAGGCCAGGCGAGCGGCGGCGAAACGGTGCGCATAGGTGGCCACCAAGGGGTAAAGATGGCGGGCGCCGGCCGGTGCAATTTGACCCAGGCGGCCACGCAATTCGGTTTCGACCCACTGCATGAAATGCGCCTCATCCCAGGCCATCATGGCCGTGGCGCGGTCGGCCGGCAGCGTCAGTACCAGGGAGCTGCAGTCGCCGTTGAGCGGCAGTATCGCCAGCGTGTGGCCGTGGTGGAAGCATTCCAAAGCGATGCCCTGATTGGCCTGGCTGTGCTGGAGGCGGCAGACGATCACGCTGCGGCCAAAGTCGCGCATCTGCGCGCCGATGCCGGCTTGGCGGCGGATGCTTGAGAAGCGGCTGTCGGCGGCGATCAGCAACTGAGCCGTCAAACGTTCGCCGCTGAGCAGGCTGATGCTGGCTGACTGCGCGCCGAGATCAAGGGCCGCGACCCGGCTGTCGGCGCGAATGCTGATCAACTCAGGCCGCTTCAAGGCGCCCTGAAAGGCGACCCGGCGTAGCCAGTGATTGGCCACCAGGCGCCCTAAGACCTCGCGGCCGGAGCCTTCGGCGTCGAAGGCCAGGTGCTCTTGACTTGCCCCGTTGAAAACATGGGCGCGGCGCAGCGGCGCGATCTCCTGCGCGGGCAAGTTTTGCCACTGGCCCAGACTCTGCAGGATGGCGATGCCTTTGTGCGTCAGCGCGATCTCGCGGCCGTCATCGGCCGGATTCTCCAAAGTCGCAAGGCTATTGGCCTCCAGCACGCAACTGGCAATGCCGGCGTCGGCCAAGGCGCAGGCCATGCTGAGGCCGGCCGGGCCGGCGCCGACGATCAAGACCTCGGTTGTTTGTGCGTGATCGGAAGAAGAACTGCGGGTCGCTTGCATGCGGAATGGCCTCTGTACTGAGCCGGCAAGGGTAGCCGCTCATAGCGCCGCAAGCCTTGACCTGGGTCAGCGCTTCTTCACGGCGATCAGGCTAGCTGCGCTGATCGCGATAAACAGCAAGCCGCTCCAGACCTCATAAGGCAGGCCTAGCAAGCGATAAGCGGCCGCTTCGCTGCAGCTGGCGGTGACCATAAAGACAGACGGCAGCAGGGTTTCCAGATCAAGCGCGCTCAGCAACCTGTCGGCAAAAGTCATATCGCAAGAGGCCAGCTTGGACGCGACCTCATGTTGAAATGCCGCTGCCGCCACACCCGCCACGCCCAAGGCCGCGACCAAGAGCAGGCCGGCCCTGCGCACCGGGCGCATGCCCTTGAGCAGCCAGGTCAAGCCGGCCACCAAGGCGATCAACAAGAACACACCGCGCTGCATCACGCACCAAGGGCAAGGTTTGACCCCGAAGGCGTGTTGCGCCACCAAGGCGCTAGCGACGGCGGCGAGACTGCCGAAGAAGATGGCGGCAAGCGCCTGGGCCGGGAACTTGGAACGCTGGAGAAACATCAGTCGGCCGCCACTTCAGCGATAAGCTCGATCTCGACGCAAGCACCCATCGGGATCTGCGCGACGCCGAATGCGCTGCGGGCATGGGCGCCGACTTGCGGGCCGAAGACCTCGGCCAGCAGCTCGGAGCAGCCATTGGTGACCAGGTGCTGCTCGGTGAAGTCGGGCGTACTATTGACCAGGCTCATTACTTTGACGATACGGGTGATTTTGCCCAAGTCGCCGAGGGCAGCGTGCAGGGTTCCCAGCAGATCGATCGCGATGGCGCGAGCGGCTGCCTTGCCGGTGGCAGTGTCCACATCGCGGCCGAGTTGGCCGACCCAGGCCTTGCCGTCTTGTTTGGCAATATGGCCGGAGATGAAGATCAGATTGCCCGTGCGCACAAACGGCACATAGGCCGCAGCCGGCACCGCCAGCGGTGGCAACTCGATACCCAGGGTCTGAAGCTTGCTGTAGATGGGGGTGTCGCTCATGGTGGACTCGTCTGTTTCGCTGGCCCTGCAGCCTGCTATGTTGGATGGGATCACTTAGGTAGGATCGGGTGGCGCGCATCCTACACCGAGCCGACTCGGATTCGGGCCAGGCAAGGCGTGCAAGGCGGCTCGAAATGCCCGACAAGCCCCATCATCATTCCGAAGCGATCCATCTGGCCCTGCCGGCCCTTGCATGGCTGCTCGGACTCTTGACATTGCAGCAATGCGCTCGCTTGCCCACGGCGGCCGAGTATGGCGCCTTGGTCTTGGGTCTGGTGCTCAGTGGTGCGCTGGCGTGGCGCAATATGGGGCTCAACATGGGGCTCAACATGGGGCACAAGAATGGCAAGTCCGTGACGGCGGCTGCCCTCTACCTGTGCGTGGCGGCCGCCTTGCTGGCCTTTGGCCAAGCCGCCTGGCGTGCCGAGCTGCGCTTGGACGAGCGCTTGCCCGAGGCCTGGGAGGGGCGGGATGTGCTGGTCGTGGGGTGGGTGGATTCCTTGCCCAGTGCAACACAGGGCATGTTTGGCGCCCCGGGCTGGCGCTTCGAGTTCGAGCTGGAGCAGGCCGGTGCCGGGGCCAGCCGCCAAGACCCGGCCTTGCTCTTGCCACGGCGGCTGGCGCTGGCCTGGTATGCGCAAGGCGACGATGCGAGCGCGCCGTCGCTGCGGGCCGGCGAGCGCTGGCAGCTGCTGGTGCGCCTGAAGCGGCCCCATGGCTTGATGAACCCGCATGCTTTTGACTTCGAGTTCAGCATGTTCGAGCGCGGCCTGCGCGCCAGCGGCGTGGTGCGGCCAGCCGGCGGCCAGCGTTTGGCGCCGGCACCTTGGTGGTCGCTGGACGCGCTGCGCTCCGATTTGCGCGAGGCCTTGTGGCGCCGAGTGCAAAACCAGGCCCATGCCGGCATCTTGGCCGCGCTGAGTCTGGGTGATCAATCGGCAATCGCACCGGCCGACTGGGCGCTGTTCCGGCTGACCGGCGTCAGTCATCTCTTGAGCGTCAGTGGCTTGCACGTGACCATGTTTGCTTGGGGGGCGCAATATCTGGTGGCTTGGGGCTGGCGGCGCAGTGCGTGCTTATGCCTGCGTTGGCCGGCGCCAAATATCGCGCGCTGGGCCGGCGTGTTGGCGGCCTTGGCCTATGCCTTGTTCGCAGGCTGGGGCGTGCCGGCGCAGCGCACCGTCTGGATGCTGTTCACTTTGGCTTTGCTGCGCAGTCTGGGCCTGCGCTGGCCCTGGCCTCTGTGCTTGGCGGTCTCGGCTTGCGTGGTCACCCTGATCGACCCCTGGGCGGTGGGTCAAGCAGGGTTTTGGCTGTCGTTTGCTGCCGTGGCCCTGCTGATGGCAAGCGAGTACCAGCAAGAGCAAGCCATGGCGTGGCCGGATCGATTGAAGTCTGGCCTGCGCAGCCAATGGGTCGCCAGTTGCGGACTGGCACCGCTGAGTCTGCTGTTCTTCCAGCAGATTTCCGTCATCGGCTTGCTGGCCAATCTGCTGGCAATTCCCTTGGTCAGCTTTGTCATCACACCGCTGGCCCTCGCGGGCGCGGCCCTGCCTGCTTTGTGGTTGCTCGCCGATTCGGCGCTTGAGCTGCTGATGGCTTACCTGCATTGGCTGGCCACTTGGCCTTTTGCGGTCTGGCGCGTGCCGGTGGCGCCGCTGTGGGCGCAGGCCCTGGGTCTGCTCGGCGGGGCGCTGCTGGTCTTGCCCTTGCCGCTGCGCCTGCGCCTGCTGGGGCTTGCCTTGGCTCTGCCCATGCTCTGGCCGGCGCCGCCGCGCCCGCCCAGTGGTGAGTTCGAGCTTTTGGCGGTGGATATCGGCCAGGGCACGGCCGTGGTCTTGCAGACCGCCAAGCATCAAATGCTCTATGACAGCGGCCCTGTCTATGGGCCGGGGCCGGGCCTGGATGCAGGTCAGCGCGTGCTCTTGCCGCTGCTGTTTGCCGCTGGCATTGAACGACTCGACCTGCTGATGCTCAGCCACCGTGACAGCGACCACACCGGCGGCGCGGCGTCTATCTTGGCCGGCATGCCGGTGGCCGAGTTGAGCAGCTCGCTCGAAGCCGGCCACGGCTTGTTGGCTGGCTCGGTGCCGCAGCGGCGCTGCGTGCATGGCCAGGCTTGGGTCTGGGACGACGTGCGCTTTGAAGTGCTGCATCCGCAACCGGCGCATTACTCGCAGGGGCTGAAAAGCAATGCGATGTCTTGCGTGTTGAAGGTGACGGCCGCCTCTGGACAAAGCGCCTTGTTGACAGGCGATCTGGAGGCGCCTCAAGAGCTGGACTTGCTGCAGCGCTTGCCTGCCGGCGTGCTGCGCAGCGAAGTATTGCTGGTGCCGCATCATGGCAGCAAGACCTCCAGCAGCGAGGCCTTTTTGGACGCGGTGGCGCCGCGTTGGGCAATCCTTCAGGCGGGCTACCGCAATCGCTTTGCTCACCCGGCGCCGACTGTGTTGGCGCGCTACCAGGCGCGTGGCATCACGCATAGGCTGGCGGCCGAGTGTGGCGCCTGGCGCTGGCGCAGCTTCGATGAGGTTGTGGCGGGTGGGTCTGGTGGTGCGGGCTGGGCGCTTGAAGCATGCCAGCGCGAGCAGTTCAGACGTTACTGGCATTGGCAGCCCGAACCGAGCTTGGCGCTGCAGGGCCCCTGGCCACCAACCATGGCTGGCGGCGCACAGACGCCAGGCACACAGCCGCCCGAAGCACCGCCGCCCGACCCACAAACGACTGATTTACCGAGCTTGCCTTAGGGTGCGCAGCGTGCGCCCCAAGTCGATCACGGCAAAGGCGTAATAGCTCGACCAGTTGTAGCGCGTCAGCGTATAAAAGTTCTCGGTGCCCAGCCAATAGACTGGTGCGGCCGCACCCATTTGCAGCTCAACCACGGCCAGCGGCCCGGCATGTTCCAGCGCCGCTTCGGACGGTTGAGCACCGAGTGCTTGCAACTGCGCCGGCGTGAAAGTCGGTTTGATGTCCGGCGCCAAGAGTTGCGCGCGCGCCGTTGTTTCCACCGGCAGTGCCACGCTGTAGTGGGTGGGCATGCCGCGCTGCCAGCCGAAGTTGGCGAGGTAGTGGGCGACACTGCCGATCGCGTCGGCCGGGCTTTGCATCAGGTCGATATGCCCGTCACCGTCAAAGTCGACGGCATGCTTGTTCCAGCTGCTGGGCATGAACTGCGGCCAGCCCATGGCGCCGGCAAACGAGCCTTTGACGCTGAACGGGTCCAGCCCCTCGCGGCGCGTGAGCTTCAAGAACTCGGCCAGCTCGGTGCGAAAAAAAGCGCTGCGGTCGCTGCGCCCGCTGGGAAAGTCAAACGCCAGGGTGCTCAAGGCGTCGATGACGCGAAAGCCGCCGGTGATCTGGCCATAAAAAGTTTCAACCCCGATCAGGCCGACGATCAGTTCGGCCGGCACGCCGTACTGATCTTCAGCACGTGCCAAAGCGGCGGCGTTGTCATCCCAAAAAGCCAGCCCGGCTTGCAAACGGCGGGGCTCGACAAAGCGCGCTCGGTAAGCGCCCCAGTCCTTGGCGCTGCCGGGCGGCGCGGGCATGATCAGCCGCTGTACGGCAGGCACGCTCTTGGCCTGTGCCAGCTGCGCTTGCAAGGCGCTCGCATCCCAGCCCTGCTCAGTCGCTAACTCCGCCGCAAAGCGCATCACATCGGCGCGCTCGCCGAAGGCTTGGGGCGCTTTGTCGACGAGCTTGCTGGCTTTTGCGCCCGATTTTGCCTTTGATTTAGCGCTTGACTTGGTGGTTTTTGGCTTCTTCTTGGTCGCCTCATTGGCGTTTGCCGCATCAGGGACAGCGCTCAGCAGCAAGGCGCTGGAAAAAATGACGAGGAGCGAAGTAAGCTTGAACATCGGTGTGATTTAGCGGGTCTTGGCCCGCAGCATACGGCCTGCGGCGCGAAACTCTCGCAGCCATTGCCAACGAGCCAGCGCCGAGCCGCGTTTGGGCAAGGGCTTTGCGGGGTCGGGCGCTGCGTAACGGCTCATCTCAAGCGCCAGCAACATGGCCGCAGCCGACTCGGCGGCCTGGCCGTGGCGCGCGTGCAGCAAGGTGGCCCATTGACGCGGCCCTTGATGGGCGGCGGCTTCTTGCAGACCCCAGCGGCGCAGCTCGTGCAGAATTCGCTGTTGCTGGCGGCTCCAAGCGTCGTGCGGGCGAGCGCTCCAATAGGCCCAAGCCCAGCCGGCTGTGGCGATCAGGGCGATCAAGGCCGCGCTGACCTGGCCCAGCAAGGCCCAGTCGGGTGCTGCAAAGCCGGCGTCTTTGAGCAGGTCGAACTGGCTTTGGCGCGAATAGTTCAAGACACTTTGTTGCCAGCGGTTCTCCAGCGTCTCCCAGCCGCGCCGCATCGACAGCCACAGCTGCGGATTGATTTGGCCCAATGCCCCTTCAAAGGCCCCCGCAAAGACGCCAGGCGCAGGCCGCAAGGACTGGCCCAGCTGAATGCGCTCCGGGGCGACGGCCGCCGTCGGGTCGGCGCGCAGCCAGCCGCGGCCCGGTGTCCAGTACTCGGCCCAGGCATGGGCATTGCTGTTGCGCACGATCCAGAAGCCGTCTTGCGGCTGCGCGTCCATGCCCTGAAAGCCGGTCACGATACGGGCCGGCACGCCCATGGCCCGCATCACCACGACAAAGCCGGCCGAAAAATGCTCACAAAAACCCAGGCGCCGGTCGAACCAGAATTCATCGATCAGATGCGGCGTGACTTCGCCATAACGGCCCGGCGCCAGCGTGTAGATGAAGTCGGCGCTGGCGATATGGCCGAGCACGGCCGCCGCCAGGGCCGGCGTCAATTCGGCGGGGTCAAGGGCTGCAAAGCGCGCTTCACGCCGCAAGTTTGCCGCCCACTGCAACGTGCGCGGATTGAAGCCGGCCGGCAGATCAAGATAGTTCTGCAAGGCCAGGCTTGCTTCGCCCGGGCCATGGCTGAATTCGGGATAGACCTGCGCGTTCAGGCGCAGCCGCTCGGTGATGGGGCGGGGCGCCAGCCATTGCAGCTCCGGGCCGCGCCTGAGCCGCAAACCTTCGATCAACTGCTCGGCACCAGCCTGTCCGGCGCCCATCTCCAACATCGGCAGCACGCTGCTGCGCAGCGGCTCTACCGTCATCTCATAGTTCAAAGGCAGGCCGCCAACCTGCAAATAGTCGGTCTTGCCTGGCCAGATCAGCTTTGAGGCCTGCCATGTTCGGCCATCGAACTGGCCCAGCACCGTGCCGCGGAAGTAGCGCGCTGAAGGCGGCGGAGGGGGGCCGGCGAAGCGCAGGCGCAGGGCTACGCTGTCGTCATTGGCGATTTCGGACATGGCGCCAAAGTCGAGCCGCTCGGACAGGCCGGTTCGCCCCACCGAGTCGGCCGGTATGCCCCAGAGTGGCCCGATGCGCGGGAACAAGAGAAATAAAAAGACCATCACCGGCAGGCCGTACAAGGTCGTGCGAGCCGCCAGCTTGGCGGCCAATCGCAGGCTTGGCACACCGACCGGCATTTGCGCCAAGACCAGTGAGCTGAGCAAGGCCCAGACGCTCAAAATCATCCAGAGCGCGGTCGGCAGCGACTGCGAGTAGAGGAAATGCGTCAGCACCAGGAAGAAGCCCAGAAAAAACACCACAAAAGCGTCGCGCCGGGCGCGCAGTTCCAGCGTCTTCAGTGCCATCAGCATCACCAGCAGGGTGATGCCGGCCTCGCGGCCCAAGAGCGTGCGGTGGGTGAGCCAGGTCAAGGCAGCGGTCGCCAGCAAAACCGTGACCAAAACCCAGCGGCCGGGGAGAGACTGACCGCGCCAGGCCAGCAGTGCACGCCAGGCCAGGATCAGCGCGGTGATGGCGCTGGCCCAGGCCGGTAAATGGCCGCCATGGGGCAATACCACGGCGGCAATTGTCGCCAGCAAAAAAAGCGTGTCGCGGCCGTCGCGGCTCAGGCTGCGCGTCATGGCCGGCGGGCCTTTTTCTTGACTGTTGCCTTGGCCCTGCCCGTGCCCTTGCCCTTCTCACTGTCTCCCAGAGCCGCGCTGGCCAGCAGTGTCAGCTGCTGCAGGCAATGTGTGGCGTGCTGCTCGCCCAAGTCGGGGGAGCATTCCCCGCTGGGCAAGCGCAGGCCATAGGGCGCTTGCATGCGCTCGGCCGCCAGCAGCCAGGCGCACAGGCGCTCTGCCCGGGCCTGGGTGGCAAGGCCGGTGGTGTCGCGCCAGTCCAGCCATAGCGTTTGCGCCAGCGGCGCATGGGTTTCCCGCACCGAAAGCTGCGAGCTGCCTTGGGCCATGCCTTGTGCCATACCAAGGGCTGCCTTTTTCCACAGCACATGGCGCATCGGGTCGCCGCGCCGATAGCCGCGCACACCCTCAAAATCTTGCCCGCCCTGCAAGCTGCTCGCCGTGTTGCTGTCGCCTTGCGCCCCGGCTTGTTGAGGCGGGAAGGGGGGCTGCGGCTGCTCCGCTTGCGGGTAGATCCAAACCTTGGCGGCCGGCCGCCAGATGCTCCAGGCGCGAAACAGGCCGAGCGGGAAACGGGTGACGATTTGCAGCGTCGGCAAGGCTCGCAAGCCGCACATGCCGGCCGGGTAGCGCAGCAGCAATTGCGTTTCGCCGCCGGCCGGCACATCGGTCCAGGCGATTTCGCTGCGCGCTGCACCCTGCACATGAACACCGATGCCGTAGCGTGCCGCGCCGCCATTGTGCAAACGCAAGGCCAGTTGCACGTCTTCGCCTGCAAAGGCGGCGGCCGGTGCTTTGAGGTCCAGGCTCAGACCGCGCAGATTGGCATGCGTGTTGTGCATTGAGGCCAAGCCGGCGCCGGTCAGCAAGAAGGTCAGCAAATAACCGAGGCTGAGCTGATCGTTGATCGAAGCCAGCAGCAGCAGGCACAAGGTGGCGCAAAAAGCCAGGCCCGGGCGGCTAGGCAAGATGTAGATATTGCGCTGCCCCATCAGATGGGTGTCGCTCAAGGGGTGGCGGGCTGCCCACCAGCGCTGCCAGAACTGCCTCAAACCTTGCCCGCTCGCGACTGAAAATGCGGCGCTCATCTCAGGGCAGATTGATCGCTTCAATCATCGCCCGCACTTGCTCGCGCGGGCCACGCCCGCTGCCGGCCTTGGGTCGCAGGCGATGCGCAATCGTCTGCGGCAGGATCAGCTGAACATCATCGGGAGACACAAAGTCGCGGCCATCGAGCAGGGCGCGGGCGCGGGCTGCGCGCAAGACGCCCAGGCCGGCACGCGGGCTTAAGCCCTCAGCAAACCATTGGCCCGAACGGGTCGCGGCAATCAAGGCCTGCAAGTAATCGAGTAGCGCAGCGGAGGCATGGACGGCACGCACCGCCTCTTGCGCGGCCAGCAGCTCAAGCGGGCTCATCACCGGCCCCAAGGCGCGCAGGGCGGCCCGGCTGTCTTGACCGCTGAGCAGCTCGCGCTCGGCTGCGCGGTCGGGATAGCCCAGCGAGATGCACATCAAGAAGCGGTCCAGCTGCGACTCGGGCAGCGGGTAGGTGCCGAGTTGCTCGCTCGGGTTTTGCGTTGCGATGACGAAAAACGGCTGCGGCAGCGCATGGCTGATGCCGTCAACGCTGACCTGGTTTTCTTCCATTGCCTCCAGCAAAGCGCTTTGCGACTTCGGCCCGGCGCGGTTGATTTCGTCGGCCAGCAAGACTTGCGCGAACACCGGGCCGGGGTGAAACACGAAACCGGCCTTGTCGCTGACCGGATCGCGCTCATAAATGCTGACGCCGAGCAGGTCGGAGGGCATCAAATCGGAGGTGAACTGCAGGCGCGAGAACTTCAGCCCCATCGAGATCGCCAAGGCATGGGCGAGGGTGGTCTTGCCGACGCCGGGCAAATCCTCAATCAAGAGGTGACCGCCGGCGATCAAGCAGGCGATGCAGTCGGTGATCTGAGCCGGTTTGCCCTTGATGATCGTGCTAACCTGCTGTTGCAGAGCAGCCAGCTGAGCCGAAATGTGTTGGGTTGAATGTGAACTCATCGGCTCATCTTATGGCTTTGACCCAGAACATGAGACAAGGGGCAGTCCTTAGGGGTTTTGCCCGCCGGAACGATAGAACATGACTACTGCTTACTTCAGCCATCCCGACTGCCGCCGGCATGATATGGGAGCCGGCCACCCTGAATGCCCGCAGCGGCTGACGGCGATTGATGACTGGCTTTTGGCCACCGGCATCGACCTGGCCTTGACGCGTGTGCAGGCCGAGAAGGTCGACCTCGCCGACGTGGAGCGCGCCCATACCCATGGTTATGTGGCCGAGATCGCCGACCTGCTCAAAGGCTGCGAGAGCAGCGGCGAGTCGCGTGCGGTGGACCCCGACACCGTCGCTTGCCCTCATACCTGGGCGGCCACCTTGCGCGCCGCAGGCGCTGCGGTGCAGGCGACCGAGATGGTCTTGAACGGCGGGGCCGAGAACGCGTTTTGCGCGGTGCGTCCGCCCGGCCATCACGCTACACGTGACCAAAGCATGGGCTTTTGCTTTTTCAACAATGTCGCCGTGGCGGCGCGTTATGCGCTGGATGTGCGTGGCCTGAGCCGGGTCGCCATTGTTGACTTCGATGTCCACCACGGCAATGGCACAGAAGACATCATTGCCGGCGATGACCGGGTCTTGATGGTCAGCATCTTTCAGCATCCGCTCTACCCCTATAACGGCGCGGTGCCCAAGGGCGAGAACATGGTCAATGTGCCGGTGCCGGCCTATACCAAGGGGGCGGAGATCCGCGCGATGATCGAATCGATGTGGATGCCGGCACTGGAAGAATTCAAACCCGAGATGATCTTTATCTCGGCCGGCTTTGATGCGCACCGCGAAGACGATCTGGGGCAGTTGGGGCTGGTGGAGTCCGACTATGAATGGATGACGCTGCGCATCAAGGATGTGGCCGACCGGCATTCGCAGGGTCGCATCGTTTCTTGCCTTGAGGGTGGCTATAACCTTGACGCCTTGGCGCGTAGCGTCGGCGTGCATCTACGCGTGCTGGCTGGTATTTGAGCCGGCTCTTCAGACCGGTGGCGCGGCTTAGCCGGCCTTGTTGATTTTCTTGGAACCGATTGTTGAATGAGCAATAGAGCGATTGAGCTGGAAGAACTGCGCGAACTGGGTCTGGCTTTACTGAGCCCCAATTCATTGGTCGGGCTGGCGCTGTTGGTGGCTTGTCTGGGCCTGTCCTGGGTGGTGGTGAGCCTGCTGCAGCGGCGTATTCATCATCAACAGCAATCGGTGTTTTTTGGTCAGCGCATTGTTGACGGTGTGCTGTTTCCCATTCTGGCCTTGCTGCTGGCTTTGTCGGCCAAGGCGGTCTTGCCCACGCTGGGCATCTCGCACGCGGTGTTCAAGGTGGCGGTGCCGGTCTTGGTGTCCTTGCTGATCATCCGCCTGACGGTGCAGGTGCTCAGAACCGCGCTGCCCAAGTCGGCCTTGATCGAGTTGGTGGAGCAGACGGTCTCCTGGGCGGCCTGGGGCGGCTCGATTTTGTGGGTGATAGGCGTTTTGCCCTGGCTGCGTGATGAGTTGAATGACATCACCTTCAAGCTCGGCGCGACCAAGATTTCGGTCACCAATCTGATCGAGGCTTCGATGACAGCCTTGATCGTGATCGTGCTGGCGCTGTGGGTGGCCTCGGTGATCGAGTCCAGGTTGCTGCGCGGCACGGGCACCGGTGTTGATCTGTCGCTGCGCAAGATTGCTGCGAATGTGACGCGGGCGGTGCTTTTGCTGGCCGCGATTTTGTTCTCCCTGTCGGCCGCCGGCATGGACCTCACGGCGCTGGGCGTGATGGGCGGCGCCGTCGGCGTGGGTATTGGTTTGGGCCTGCAAAAGCTCGCTTCCAACTATGTATCGGGCTTTGTCATTTTGGCCGAGCGCTCGCTGCGCATCGGCGATATGGTCAAGGTCGACAACTTCGAGGGCCGCATCACCGACATCAAGACCCGCTTCACGGTGATTCGCGCCTTGAACGGGCGTGAATCCATCGTGCCGAATGAATTGCTGATGACGCAGCGGGTCGAGAATTCATCGTTGGCCGACCCCACCGTGTGGATCAGCACCGTGGTTCAGGTGGCTTACGGTACCGACTTGGACGCGCTGTTGCCGCAGCTGACCGACGCGGTGCGGCATGTGCCGCGCGTGCTCAAAGTCCCTGAGCCCTCGGCGCTGCTGACTCAGTTTGCCGCCGACGGCCTGGAGTTGACCATCGGTTTTTGGATTTCCGATCCCGAGAACGGCCAGGGCGGCGTGCGCTCCGAGGTCAATCTCAGCTTGTTGCGCAAATTGAATGAGCTGGGTATCGAGATCCCGTTCCCGCAGCGGGTGATGCATGCGCCGCCGTCCCAGCTGGCTCAGCCGCCTCTCGCTTCAGAGCCTGTTGTCGAGGCGCCTGCCCGTTTCTAGGCTGCCTTGCCCTCGTCATGGCGGGGCGGGCGGATGAAGGCTTGAAGGGGTGAGAAAGGTCACGCTTCACCGACGCTCGCGGCGATTGAGAAAATTAATCAATCGATTGATTAATTTCCATTAGCATGGCGGCATGCCCAAGCCAGCTCCGCCAGCTATCCAGCCTGAAGAATCCAGCGACCGGCGCTCGCGGCTGCTGCGCGAAGCGCGGCGTATTTTTGCCGCCAAGGGTTTTGACAAGGCCAGCACGCGCGAAATTGC
The DNA here is from genome assembly GCA_963510335.1 of uncultured Roseateles sp. Taxonomy (GTDB): domain Bacteria; phylum Pseudomonadota; class Gammaproteobacteria; order Burkholderiales; family Burkholderiaceae_C; genus Paucibacter_A. The sequence goes on along the minus strand of CAUPEV010000094.1, from coordinate 375 downwards.
AGCGGCAGCCGACGCCAATATCGGCCTGATCGCCTACTACTTCGGCGATAAGCAAGGCCTCTACCGTGAGGTCTTGGTGCAGCCAATTGCCGATGTGATGCGCGGCATGCCCGAAGCGGATGCCAGCTTGCCGCTGCGTGATTGGTTGCAGAGTTTTTATGCCGCTTTTTTGCGCCCGCTGTACGACGCGGACTCCGGCTTGAGCGACAGCACGCGCATCTTTTGCCGCGAAATGATTGCGCCCAGCCCGGCTTGGCCAGACATTTGCGGCGAGTACATCGCACCCCAGCATCACGCCTTGGTGGCGATGCTGGCGCAGCGCTGCGGCGCAGCGAGCATCGATGCGGAGCTGCATCAACTGGCTTTCGCGTTGAT
>CAUPEV010000093.1:0-17337 GCA_963510335.1 uncultured Roseateles sp. | reverse complement strand
GCGGCTTCCAACCGGTTGACCCGGAGTGGTTGCCGGAAGAACGCAAGCGCAAATACAACTGGGATCGGCGCTCGCAAGTGCTGGTCAAAAAGCTCTACTAAGACGGTATGTCTCGGGTCGGCGTTTGGGGCCACCCTGTTTTTCTATTCAATCCAATCAAAGAGGTTTATATGGCTCGCACCGTGCAATGTGTTTATATGAAAAAAGAAGGCGAAGGCATGGACTTCTCGCCCTACCCGGGTGAGTTGGGCAAACGTATTTATCAGAACGTCTGCAAAGAAGGCTGGGCGGCCTGGATGAAGCACCAGACCATGCTGGTGAACGAAAACCGCCTGAATCTTGCCGACCAACGCGCCCGCCAATACCTCGCACGGCAGATGGAGCAGTTTTTCTTCGGCGAAGGCGCCGAAGCGGTGGCGGGCTATGTCCCGCCAACGGCCTGAGCGAAGCTCGGGCAAAAAACTGCGTGGAGCACTCATCTGCGCGCAGCGCAGGTGATGTGATCACCAACAATTCTTTTTCGACGAAGGCGTTTGAGCGCCGGCGGGCTATTTCCCGCCGCCAGGGAATTTAGTCAAAACGAGGACTTACAGCAAACAGGAATCATTCTTGTTAAGATGTACTCCAGATCAACCATCACCTGATTTGGAGTCCCATGCAATTTGCCCCGCTTACAAAGTCCTTGCTGGCCATCGGCCTGCTCGCCGGTATCACCGCCTCGGCAAGCGCGCAAGAACAGGTTTTGAATCTATATTCGGCGCGTCACTACCAGACCGACGAAGCGCTTTACGCCAATTTCACCAAAACCACCGGCATTCGTATCAACCGGGTTGATACTGATGACGCTGGCCTATTGGCCAGGCTGAAAAGCGAAGGTGCAGCCAGCCCCGCCGATGTGATTTTGCTGGTAGATGCGGCGCGGCTTTGGCAAGCCGAAGAAGACGGCCTATTCCAAGCCTTCAAATCCAAGCAGTTGGAAGAGCGCATACCCGCACAGCTGCGCGCCAAACCAAGCGCCAAAGGTAGCGCTTGGTTTGGCCTTTCGACGCGCGCACGTGTGATCGTTTACAACAAGCAAACCGTCAATAAAGAAGAGGTCTTGAACTACCAGGATCTTGGTAATTCGAAAATCAAGGGCAAGCTTTGCACGCGCTCAGGCTCGCATCCCTACAATCTGTCTTTGTTTGGTTCGGTTTACGAGCATTTAGGTGCGGTCGAGACCGAAAACTGGCTCAAGGGCATGGTGGCCAATATGGCTCGCCCGCCCAAAGGTGGTGACACCGATCAGATCAAGGCCGTTGCCAGCGGTGAATGCGGCGTGGCGATCACCAATAGTTACTATCTGGCTCGCATGATGCGCTCCGAAAAGCCCGAAGATCGCACAGCGATGGAAAAGATCGGCGTGGTTTTCCCAAATCAGCAAAGCTGGGGCACGCACATCAATATCGCCGGTGGCGCGATGGCCAAGTACGCCAAGAACCGCGACAACGCAGTCAAGTTTCTTGAGTATTTAAGCGGCGACGAAGCACAGGCCTACTTTGCCAACGGCAACAATGAATGGCCGGCAGTGCCGGGGCTGCGCACCAGCAACCCAGCGCTTGAGTCCATGGGTAAATTCAAGACGGAAACCATTCCCGTCGCGGTAATTGGCAGCCATCTTCCCAAAGTTCAACAGATGTTGGACCGCGTCGGCTACAAGTGAGCAAGCGCACCAGCGATAACTAAATTGCTCGCATTCACCCTGTGTATTTCGCGATGAGTCTTAGCCACTGCAAACAAGCCAAATTACTAATTGGAATTTTTATTCCTACTATGTCTATAATTAACTTGTTCGCAGTTGGCTGAACTCTAAAACTTCGCGAGGATTTGCACTTATGGCATCGCTAAAAGAACTTCTGGCCCAACGGGCTGCACTTGACGAACAAATTTCGAGCACCAAGGATCGCGAGCGCGCCGAGGCCATCGCCAAGGTCAAGACTTTGATGGAAGATTACGGCCTGACCGTCGCTGATTTGAATAGTCGTGCGGCCAAAGTGGCCAAGACTTCGAAAGTGGCGGCCAAGTATCGCAATCAAGCAACCGGGGAAACTTGGAGCGGCCGTGGCCTGCAGCCAAAATGGTTGAAGGCGGCCATCAGCGGCGGAGCCACTTTGGCTGAGTTTCACGTTTGACCCAGCTGCCGACCCGGTTTGATTGACCGGGGCCGAATAAAAAGCCACCTATTTCGGGTGGCTTTTTTCATGCCGGAAGAAAAAGCGCACTACATCCGGGCATACCCTCAGCCAATTCAAGGCAGTGCGGTGAGATTTTGAGCGGCACAACTGCTAGCATCGCGCCGCGTCAAATCTACGCGTGCAAATAGTTGACGTCGAGCTATGGGAATTTACGACCATCCCTTGTAGCTTGCTTTGCAATATCCCATCACAGCCAATTCAGCGTTTACCCGAACTCTCTTGTGGATGATTTCGCACTAAAGGCAGATGCTTTGCCGACCGACCTCGCAACCCATACCGAGCAGTGGAATGAGCTTGCACGTCTGTTGTGCGTTGGATTTGCCATTTTGGCAGCCAGCGCCTTGGTTGGACTGCCGTTCGCCACGCCGCCGCAGCTCGCCCTTTTTTGGCCACCCGCCGGCATAGCCTTGGCAGCGTTGGCCTGCTGGGGCTGGCGCATGAGCGCTGCGCTGATCGTCGGCGCTTGGTGCGCGGCGCTGCTGCAGGGAGTCTCAGTCGGCCTAGCCCTGCTGCTGACGCTCAGCCTGCTGGCCGGTCCGGTCTTGGCTTTGCTGGCCATGTGGCGCCTCGGATTCAAGCCACAGCTGGATAGACGCATCGATTGGCTACTCTTTTTAGGACTGGGCGTCATAGGCGGCTCCGTCGTCAGTGCTGCGGCCGGGATCGCTTCACAACAATTGTTTGGGCAACTCGCTGCAACTGACTGGCTTGAGTCCTTCATCTGCAGCGCAGCGGCTCATGCCTTGGGTATCTTGGCGGTGTCGCCACTGCTGATGACTTGGCATGGCACTGCGCAAGCCGCACGACCAAGTTCGCAAGGACTTGCCCCAAGATTGCGCCAATCGGCCGCGTCCCTGGCCTGGGTGCTGGCCAGCGGTTTGTGCGCTTGGTTGATTTTTTTTGACCCACTGACCAGCAACATTGGCTGGAGTCCTTGGCTGTTTCTGCCCCATTTGCTGCTTTGTGGCTTGGCCTTCAATGGCTCTTTTAGGGCTGCGTCTGCTGCGGCCTTGCTGCTCACCCTGCTTGCAGCGGCGGCGGCTGCCCATTCGACTGGGCCTTTCGCGACGCTGCCAATGTCACAAAATTTGGCGCTATTTTGGGGTTTTGCGGGCAGCATCGTGGCCCTGCCCCTGTTGATTCACAGCGGCGCCAGTGAATTGCGCCGACATAGCCTGCTTTGGCGCAAGGCGCTGGCATCGAGTGGCTTGGGCGTGGCGCAATGGCGGATAGTGCCTGCCGGCGGCTACCAAACCTATGCCTGCGTCGAATGGCTGAAGTGTGTAGGCGCCTATGCGGAGCACCCGGGACGAGTGATTGACTGGTTGGCTGCAGCTCACCCACTCGACAAGGACAAAGTCAGCGCAGCTATTGAGTCCCTGCTCTTGCCAGGTGCTGCATCGGACTGCTGCGCAAGCTTGCGCCTCGCAGGCCCCGCGAGCGATTGGAAGTGGTTTGAACTCAAGGCCCATGTTCAAAAGCGCGATTTGAAAGGCCGGGCGACCCAATTGCTGACGACACTCAGTGATGTGAGTTGGCGCCACACTGCCGAAGAGCGTCAACGCATGAGCGCGAGTCTTTTCCAGCATCTCCACGAAGGTTTGCTCATCACCGACACCGAGCAGGTGGTGTTGGACGCCAACCCAAGTTATTGCCGCATCGTGGGGCTCAGCCGCGACGCTCTGATTGGACGTCCGGCCGCGCCGCTGCAAGAGCTGTGTCTCCATCGCTCAGGGCTCACGCCGGAACAAATGAAGTTGGATTTGCGGGAAAAGGGCTCTTGGCAAGGCTTGGTGCAGACCGAACGAGCCGATGGTTCGCCATGCCATTTGCAGTTGACGGTTTCCAGCATTCCCGAACCAGACGGCCCCTTGCGCTATTGGGTGGTCAGCGCCTCTGACGCTACCGAGAGCCTGCGTCAACAAGCGCTCTTGCGGCGCCAAGCGAGTATTGATCCCTTGACCGGGCTGGCTAACGCCGATGCTTTCATGCAAATGCTGCGCCAAGCCCTGCGCAGCGCTGAACGAGAGGGTTTTCGTTTGAGCATTTGTCGGGTTGATATGGATCAGTTCAAGCAGATCAACAAGCAATACGGCAGCAGCGTCGCCGACACCTTGCTGCAGCAGGCCGGACAGCGCTTGCAAGCAGCCTTGCGCAGCGCGCCACAATGGTCGGATGGTATTGCTCGACTCGGCGGCGATGAATTCGGCCTTTTGTTGCGCAGCAACAGCCCCGAAGAAGCGCAGCTCGCCATGGAGCGGCTGCTGAAAGTGCTGTCCGAGCCCTATCAGCTGAGCCTGGGCACCTGGCCGACAACCGAAGACTTGTCCATCATCATCAGCGCCAGCATCGGCGCCACCCAGTTCCCTCAGGACAACTCCGACGCAGAAACTCTGCTGCGCCACGCCGGGCATGCGCTCTATCGTGTGAAGCATTCGGGCCGCCATGGCTATCAACTGTTTGACTCGGCCAAGCGTTTGCGTGACGAAGCGAGTTTGATCGCTTTGGCGCGGGTGCAGCAAGCCCTGGACGCGGGCGAATTGCGCCTGCACTATCAACCCAAGGTCGATATGCAAAGCGGTCAAGTCTTGGGTATGGAGGCTTTGCTGAGATGGCAACACCCGGATCGCGGCTTGTTGGCGCCTGTGCACTTTCTACCCTTGATCGAGTCGACCGGCCTAGGCCTACAAGTCGGCGATTGGGTCCTGGAGCAAGCCTTGAGGCAAAGCGCGCAATGGCTGGGGGCTGGCCTGACCTTGAGCATCAGCGTCAATGTGACGGCCCGTCAGTTGCAAACGGCTGACTTTGCCCAAAGACTGCAAGAACTGATCAATCGCCATTCGGAACCAGTGGCTGCACACCTTTGTTTGGAGGTGCTGGAGTCTGCCGCCTTGGCCGACATCAGCGCCACGCATAGCTTGATACAGCAATGCCGCGGCTTTGGTGTCAGCTTTGCTTTGGACGACTTCGGCACCGGCTATTCAACCCTGACCTATCTGAAGCGCCTGCCAGTTGATGTGCTGAAGATAGACCGCTCCTTTGTGCAGAACATGCTGATCGACGAGCAAGACAGCAACTTGGTCGAAGGCGTGATCCGGCTGGCCGGGAACTTTGGCTGCACAGTGGTTGCCGAAGGTGTGGAGTCGGCCGCCCATGCCCGCGCACTATTGCGCCTGGGTTGCCGCCAGGGTCAAGGCAATGGCATCGCCCCCGCAATGCCGGCGACCGAGGTACAAGCCTGGGTCGCGGCTTTCGCCAATATTGACTGGCTCCCACCGCTCGGCGGCCGATCCGCGGCCTTGCTTTAGACTCGCCCGGTGATTCCACCCGGCTTTATTCAGGACCTACTCTCTCGCGTCGACATCGTCGAGGTGGTGGGCCGCCATGTCGAGCTCAAAAAGGCCGGTATCAACCACAAGGGGCTGTGCCCCTTCCACGGCGAGAAGTCACCCAGCTTTATCGTCAGCCCGACCCGCCAGACCTACCATTGCTTCGGCTGCGGCGTGCACGGCAATGCGGTCGGCTTCTTGATGGAACACAGCGGACTGGGCTTTGTCGAGGCGGTGCAAGACTTGGCCCAGCAAACCGGCATGCAAGTGCCCGAGGACGAGCGCTCAAGTGAAGAGCGCGAACGCGCTGCGCAGCAAAAGCAGCGCCAAGCCACGCTGACAGAAGTCTTGCTGCGGGCCAGCGACCATTACCGCGCGCAGTTGAAAAAGACGCTGCGTGCGATTGACTATCTGAAGAAACGCGGTCTGACCGGCCAGATCGCGGCTCAATTTGCACTCGGCTACGCGCCGGAAGGCTGGCGCACTTTGGCCAGCGCCTTCCCGTCCTATGACGACCCCTTGCTGACCGAATCGGGCATGGTCATCACGCAAGGCGAAGAAGGTGAGGAGCAAAAACGCAGAGGGCCGAGCGCCGGGCCGCCCCAAGCCGGCCCACATCCCCTCGGGGGATCGACCGGGGTACCCGACGGTCGAGGGGTCAAAAGATACGACCGTTTTCGTGACCGCATCATGTTTCCGATCCGCAATGTGCAGGGCGAAACAATAGGCTTCGGCGGCCGTGTGCTGGACAAAGGCGAACCCAAGTATTTGAACTCCCCGGAAACGCCGGTCTTCAGCAAGGGTCGCGAGCTTTATGGCCTGTACGAGGCCCGCCAAGGCCTGCGCCAGCGCGGCTATGCCTTGGTCGTTGAAGGCTATATGGATGTGGTCGCGCTGGCTCAGCATGGCTTCAACAATGCCGTCGCCACCTTAGGTACGGCCTGCACGGCCGAACATGTGCTGAAGCTGTTCCGATTCACCGAGTCGGTGATCTTCAGTTTTGACGGCGATGCGGCCGGCCGCCGCGCCGCCGGCCGCGCGCTGGAGGCAGCCCTGCCCCATGCCACGGACGTGCGCACGGTCAAGTGCCTGTTTTTGCCGACCGAACATGACCCCGACTCCTATGTGAGAGACCTCGGCGCAGACGCCTTCGAGACCTGCATTGCGCAGGCGGTGCCGCTTTCTCGCCAGTTGATGGAAGTCGCCGCCGAGGGCTGCGACCTCAGCAGCGCCGAGGGCCGAGCTCGCATGTTGGCGACTGCCAAACCGCTGTGGCAGACCTTGCCGCAAGGCTTGTTGAAGCGCCAATTGCTGGGAGACTTGGCACGCCGCGCGCAGTTGCCGGACCAAGAGCTGATGGGCTTGTGGCAAGTGGGCGGGCCGGCCACGCAAGAGCAGACTCACGCCGACGATCGTGAACACCCTCCCGAAGAATCGCAAGGCGGCCCCAGTGGCGAGGCCAGGCCATTCAAGAAGAAGGAATGGAAGAAAGATTGGAAACCCAGCGGCAACTGGAAGCGCCGCGGCGAGCCCGAAGACGAAACCATAGGCACGCCGCGCAGCGCGCCCAATGTGCCCGCCGATCATGCGCTGCGCATGCTCTTGCTCAATAGTGGCTGGTGGGAACGCCTGAGTCCGGATGATCACCATTTGTTGCACGATTTGCCCGGCATCCATGGCGAGCTGATCAACTGGCTGGAGCGCTTTCTCGTCAACCACGGTGTTGGCGCTTGGTCTGTTTTGGAAGCAGCCCTGGCCGAGGATGGGCTGCTGGAGCGCGCCCAGCGCCTGCTGGGCGGGCTGCACAGCGGCGACGAGTCGGAGTTCGGGGAGCTGCAAGAACTCATCAAGAAACTCTGGATTGCGCAACTGGAAGCCGAAACCACGCGTCTCGCGGCCAGCAATCCGAGCGGCGCTGAATTCGAACGCTACAAGCGCCTGCGCGCCCAAATTCAAGCACTCAAAGCCGCCAACAGCACGCCCGGTTAACGGAAATTTGTGCTCAGCATGGTTTTGGGCGATAATTAAGGGTTTTCCGCGCGCGTCAAGAGTGACGGCAAAGCTTGCCGGACCCGGCCACCCAGCGAAACTGGGCACCCATAGAGGTATCAAGGCCACCTGTATCCGCACAAGTTTGCAAACTCAAACGTCCACGCTAGCTTGCACGCGCCGCGCTGAAGAATGGATGTGAATACGTTCCGTAAGGTTCGTAAAAACGTTCCGTAAGGTTCGTAAAAACGTTCCGTAAGGTTCGTGAGAACGTTCCGTTCTGAGGCGTATGAATGCCACCTGAGACGAGCTTCGCCTTGAAAAGCGCAGTAAACGTCCCCAGGTGGCTGCTGCATTGCTAGCCCGAAATTTTCTCAGATTTATTTTTGAATTACTCCCCGGCCTGCCCGCCAACATCCACCCGAGGATCTGCATGACTGCCAAGAAGACCGAGCCCACCGTTGCCGCCGCTGAAGAGCTCAAGAAGCCCGCCGGCAAAGTCGTGAGAGTCGCCAAAGCTGTAAAAGCTGCCGCGCCTATAGATGCTGCCTCTCCGGCTGCGGCCGAGGACAAGCCCAAGCGCGGCCGCAAGCCGAAAGCTGCGACCGAGGTCAAGAAGGCCGCCCCAGCCAAGAAAGCCGCCGAGGCTGATGAAGAAGACTTCGCCGACTTGGAAGCCGATCTTGAAGGTGAACCCGAAGCCGAGAGCGAGACAGCCGAGGTCGGCGAGGTTGAGGCCGACAAGCCCAAGGCCAAGCCGCTGCGCATGAAGGTCTCACGGGCCAAGGAACGTGCGCTGATGCGTGAGTTCGGCCTGGAAGAAACCGCGCTGACCGAGGAAGAAGCCGCCAAGCGTCGCCATGAGCTGAAGACGCTGATCAAGATGGGCAAGACCCGGGGTTTCCTGACCCATCAGGAAATCAACGACCACTTGCCAGAAAAGCTGGTCAACGAGGAAATCCTCGAGGCCATCATCTCCATGTTGAACGACATGGGCATCGCGGTCTACGAGCAGGCCCCTGACGCGGCTACCTTGCTGATCCAGGGCAGCACCACCGCGACCGCGACCGAAGAAGAAGCCGAAGAAGCTGCGGAAGCCGCGCTGTCGACGGTGGACTCCGAGTTCGGCCGCACCACCGACCCTGTTCGCATGTATATGCGCGAAATGGGCACGGTCGAGCTGCTGACGCGCGAAGGCGAAATCGAAATTGCCAAGCGCATCGAAGGCGGCTTGCAAGCGATGATGTTGGCCATCTCTGCCTCGCCCACCACGATCGCCCACATCATCGATTTGGGCGTGAAGATTCGCGCCGGCGAGAAGACGATTTCCGAAGTGGTGGACGGCTTCGTCGCCGCCGATGAGGCCGACGACTATGTGGCCGAAGAAGACTTCGACGAATTCGACGAAGAAGACGATGACGACGGCAACGGCGGCTCCAAGGCGCTGACCAAGAAGCTCGAAGAGCTGAAGAACGCCGCGCTGGTCAAGCTGGATTCCTTGTCGATCAACTTCGACAAGATGCGCAAGTCGTTTGAGAAGGACGGCTACAAGTCGCCTTCCTACAACAAGGCCCAGTTGTCCATCAGCCAAGAGCTGATGACGATCCGCTTCACCGTCAAGACGATCGAAAAGCTCTGCGACCTGCTGCGCTCGCAGGTCGATGATGTGCGCCGCTATGAGCGCGAACTGCGCAAGATCGTGGTCGACAAATGCGGCATGCCGCAGGAGTACTTCATCAAGAGCTTCCCGCCCAATGCCTTGAATAAGCAATGGGCCGAGAAGGAAATCGCCTCCGGCAAGCCTTTCGCCAATGTGCTGGCACGCAATCTGCCGCCGGTGCAAGAGTTGCAGCAAAAGTTGATGGACATCCAGTCCAAGGCGGTGGTGCCGATCGAGGACCTGAAGGACATCAACAAGAAGATGAACGAGGGCGAAAAGGCCTCGCGCGAGGCCAAGAAGGAAAGGATCGAGGCCAACTTGCGCTTGGTGATCTCGATCGCCAAGAAGTACACCAACCGCGGTCTGCAGTTCCTCGACTTGATCCAGGAAGGCAATATCGGCTTGATGAAGGCGGTCGACAAGTTCGAATACCGTCGCGGCTACAAGTTCTCGACCTATGCGACCTGGTGGATCCGTCAGGCCATCACCCGCTCGATCGCCGACCAGGCCCGCACCATCCGCATCCCGGTTCATATGATCGAAACGATCAACAAGATGAACCGCATCTCTCGTCAGCATTTGCAGGAATTCGGCTTCGAGCCGGATGCGCCGACGCTGGCCGAGAAGATGGAGATCCCCGAGGACAAGATCCGCAAGATCATGAAGATCGCCAAGGAGCCGATCTCGATGGAAACGCCGATCGGCGACGACGACGATTCGCATCTGGGCGACTTCATCGAGGACACCAACAACACAGCGCCGATCGAAGCAGCGATGCAAGCCGGCCTGCGCGATGTAGTCAAGGACATCCTCGACAGCCTGACGCCGCGCGAAGCCAAGGTTTTGCGCATGCGCTTCGGCATCGAGATGTCGACCGATCACACGCTGGAAGAAGTCGGCAAACAGTTTGACGTGACGCGTGAGCGCATTCGTCAGATCGAAGCCAAGGCGATCCGCAAGCTCAAGCACCCAAGCCGGAGTGACAAATTGCGGACCTATTTGGACAATCTCTGATTGGCCAAATAGGCAAGCGAGTGCTTGTCGCTCGCTTGTGCGCCGAAGGCGCATCGCAATATGCGCCGCAGGCACAAGCTCCGTACATACTTGGACAACCTGCCATCAGATTGCCTAGGTATGTGGCGCCATCGGCGGCCGTGGCCGCGCAGCGGACATTCCTGAGCTTGCGCAGCAGGCACAAGCTCAAGACATACTTGGATAAGCTCTGATCAACATGTGATCGGATCGAAAAAGGGCTGGAGCAATCCAGCCCTTTTCTCGTTTAACCGTCCAGTACGACGGTGCCGTCCAGCACGGCTACACTGCCAACAATTTCACGCTTCAACACTGCACTATCCACCGACCATGACCCATATCCGGGAGCGCACTGTTTTGTTTGCCGATCTGCGGGGCAGCACGGGGCTTTTCGAGACCTTGGGCAATGCCGAAGCAACGGCTCTGGTTACAAATACTGTGGGGCAGATTGCGCAAGCCGTTGATGAATGCAAAGGCCGTCTGGTGAAGACCCTGGGCGATGGTTTGATGGCTGTGTTCGAGTCGGCCAATGACGGCGTGCTGTCAGCCATTCGCATGCATGAAATGCTGGAACGCATGGTGGCCCGCGGCAAGAGCCAGGGCGCCTCCGCGGGCATGCGGGCCCTGCGCATGCAGGTCGCTCTGGCGCGCGGCGAAGTGGTCGAAATGAATGGTGACTGCTTCGGCGACGCGGTCAATGTAGCGGCGAGATTGCTGAATCATGCTGGGGACAATGAGACCCTGATCACGGCCGAAGTGCTGAGCGGCCTGCCTTCGGCCAAAAAACTGCGTTTTCGCAGTCTGGACCTGATCGCCATTCGCGGCCGCGCTGAGCCAGTCCATGTGCATGTCCTTGACCAAGCCAGCCATGGCGATATGGCCGCCACCCAATTTGGCGAAGTTCAGCATGCGGTTGAACCCGACGGCATCAGGCTGGTCTGGATGGATCTGGACCGGGTTTTTGATGTCGACAATATGCCCATCATTCTGGGCCGCAGCGTGCAGGCGACTTACTGCATCACCGACGCCCGGGTGTCGCGCTCGCACGCCCGCATCGACTGGCACGCCGGCAGCTTCTCGATCACCGACCTCAGCTACAACGGCAGCTTCGTGCGCTTTGGCAGCAGCGGCGATGTGGTCAGTTTGAAGCGCGGCAGTTGCACCTTGCATGGAAGCGGCGTGATCGGACTGGGCAGCCCGCCGGTTGATGCCACCTCGCCGATTGTCAAATTCGAGGTGCTGCATTTCGCCGATACCGAACCGCATAGCTTTGGCCACACGCGCAGCCGCGGCTGAATTCACATTACCCATTCCATCGAAAGAGAGTACTAGCCCGAATGACGATGCGCCCCGAAGCCGCTTACAGCCACGGCAGTTCGCCGAAAACCGCCCTGCTCTATTGCAATCTCGGCACGCCCGAAGCCCCCACCCCTGCGGCCTTGCGCCGCTACTTGGCGCAGTTTTTGAGTGACCCGCGCGTCGTAGAAATTCCTCGCTTGATTTGGTTGGCCATCCTGCACGGCATCATTCTGCGCGTGCGCCCGGCCAAGTCGGCCGCCAAGTACGCCAGCGTCTGGACCTCGGATGGCTCGCCACTGAAGGTTTGGACGGAAAAGCAATCCAAGCTCTTGCAAGGTTACTTGGGCGAGCGCGGCCACGCCGTCACGGTGCGTTACGCGATGCGCTATGGCTCACCGTCGATTGCCGACACGCTGAACAGCCTGCGCGCCGAAGGCGCCACCCGCATCCTGGTGTTGCCGGCCTACCCGCAATATTCGGGTGCAACCACCGCCAGCGTGGTCGACGATGTGGCGAACTGGGCACTGCAAACCCGCCACTTGCCGGAGCTGCGCTTTATCAACCGCTATCACGATGAGCCGCTCTACATCGCGGCCTTGGCCGAGAGCGTGCGCGCGCATTGGGCCGCTAACGGTCGGCCTGAGCGGCTCGTGATCAGCTTTCACGGCATGCCGGCGCGCACCCTGAGCTTGGGCGACCCATACCACTGCGAATGCCTGAAAACAGGCCGTCTGCTGGCCGAGGCGCTGGGCTTGAGCAAGGCCGAGTACATCGTCACTTTCCAAAGCCGCTTCGGCAAGGCCAAGTGGCTGGAGCCCTACACCGAGCCGACGCTGAAGAAGCTCGCTGCGGACGGTGTCAAAAAGGTCGCCGTGATCTGCCCGGGTTTCAGCGCCGATTGCCTGGAGACGCTGGAAGAAATCAGCATGGAGGCGCGCGACGCCTTCCTACACGCCGGCGGCCAGGAATTCAGCTACATCCCTTGCCTGAATGACAGCCCTGCCGGCATGAAGGCGCTGACCGCGCTGGCCGAGCGCCATTTGCAGGGCTGGCCAACTCAGCTCAAGCCCGATGCAGCCGCGCTGCAAATGCAGCGCGACTTGGCACTGGCAGGCGGCGCCTCAAACTGAGGTGGTCAATGTGATGCAGCGTTATTTGCATTTCGCTGCGCCTTCAGCCTAACCTCACGCCAGCGCATCACCCAAGGCCAGAGGCGCGGCAGCAGCAGCACCAGGGCCACGATGACCAGCAGCCCGAGCGACATCGGCCGCTGCAGGAAAACACCCCAATGGCCTTCACCAATGGACAGCGCATTGCGCAGCTGCGCCTCGGCAATCGGCCCCAGAATCATGCCCACCACCACCGGTGCGGTCGGGAAGTCGAAGCGCCGCATCAACACACCCAGCAGGCCGATCACCAGCATCAGGAACAGGTCGAACGAGCTTTGCCGCATGCCGTAAACGCCGACGGTGGCAAAGATCAGGATGCCCGCATAGAGCTGCGGCTTGGGGATCTTCAAGAGCTTGACCCACAGACCCACCATGGGCAGGTTCAGCACCAAGAGCATCACATTGCCGATATAGAGCGAGGCAATCAGTGCCCACACCAGCGTCGACGAGGTCTGGAACAGCTGCGGGCCGGCCTGGATGCCGTAATTCTGCAATGCGCTCAACAAAATCGCGGCCGTCACCGAGGTCGGGATGCCCAGCGTCAACAGAGGCACCAGGGTGGCAGTCACTGCGGCGTTATTGGCCGCCTCCGGCCCGGCCACACCTTCGATCGCACCGACCGTGCCGAACTCCTCCTTGTGCTTGGACAGCTTGCGCTCCATCGCATAGCTCAAGAAAGTCGGGATCTCCGAGCCACCGGCCGGAATGGTGCCGAAGGGGAAGCCCAGAAAAGTGCCGCGCAACCAGGCGGGCCAGGAGCGCCGCCATTCGGTCTTGGTCATGTGAACCGAACTGAGCTTGTTGATCTCCTGCTTGCAGCGGCCCTCATAGAGCGCGTTGTAGAGCGTCTCGCCGACAGCAAACAGACCCACCGCGACCAACACCACCTCGATGCCGTCCATGAACTCGGGGATGCCAGCCGTGTAGCGCACCTGCGCGGTGATCTGATCCAGACCGACCAAGCCCATCGCAAGGCCGATGAACAACGCCGTCATGCCACGCAGCGTGCTCTTGCCCAGCACCGCACTGACGGTGGTGAACGCCAAGAGCATCAAGCAGAAATACTCCGGCGGGCCCAAGGTGACTGCGAACTCTGCCATCACCGGCGCAAACAAGGTGACCAGGATGGTGGCAATCGTGCCGGCCACAAAAGAGCCAATCGCCGAGGTAGCCAGCGCCGCGCCGGCGCGGCCGTTCTTGGCCATCTTGAATCCCTCCAGTGCCGTCACCATGGTGCCGGTCTCGCCCGGGGTGTTAAGCAAGATGGAGGTGGTCGAGCCGCCATACATGGCGCCGTAAGAGATGCCGGCACAGAAAATCATCGAAGCCGTGGGTTCGACCTGCGAGGTGATGGGCAGCAGCATCGCCACCGTCACCGCCGGCCCTAGGCCCGGCAAGACGCCGATGCCGGTACCGATCACGCAGCCCAGAAAGGCCCACATCAGATTGATCGGTGTGCCGGCCGTGGCGAAGCCGCCCAGCAGTTGGTTCCAAAGTTCCATGTCAATATCTCTTCAGAGCCAGCCGCTTAGAGCCAACCACTGCTGGTCAGGCCGGGCAGATTGATCGCCAGCACCTTGGTAAACAACCAAAAAACCGGCGCCGCGATGATCAGGCCGGTGAGGCCGTCAAGCAAGCTTCGGTGCAGGCTGCCGCCGGGCTTGCCCTCGGACATGCGCAGTCCGCGCACGGCCAGCGCAAAGCACAGCGAGCAAGCCAGGATGAAGCCGATCACGGTGATCAAGGCCGCATTGGCCACCACGCCGCCAATCACAAAAGCCGCAGCGTGCCAGTCGCCTTGCTCCGCACCGGACGGCGCTTCCATCTCCCGGTAGCCGCCGCTGCGAGCCTCCCAGATCAGCCATATGCCGCACAGCATCAGCACCAAGGCCACGAACCAAGGCATGGCGTTGGGGCCGATGCCTGCATAGCCGGCGTCGGCCGAGATGGAAGTGGCACCATAGGCCATCAAGGCCCCGATCAAGAGGGCGCCGGCCCCTACCCAGGTCTGCTGACGGATCGAGGCCGTACCCGAAGAAGCACTCACCTCAGACCATCCCGGACTTGACCATGATGGCGCGCAGCATCGCGAACTCCTGGTCGACAAAGTCGCCAAATGCTTTGCCGGTCAGCAGCGCAGGCGTCCAGTTGTTCGATTCCAGCGCCGCAATCCAGGCCTTGTTGCGAAACACCGCCGTGACCATATCGGTCAAGGCTTTTTGCTGCTCAGGCGTGATCCCTGGAGGCGCATAGACGCCGCGCCAGTTGCCGATCACCACATCCAAACCCAGTTCTTTCAAGGTCGGGACGTTGAGGCCCTTCAGGCGCTGATCCGAGGTGACCGCGATCGCGCGCATCTTGCCGCTGGCGATGTACTGCGCAAACTCGGAGTAACCGCTGCCGCCGACGGTGACGTTGCCGCCCAGAATCGCGGCCGTGGCCTCACCACCGCCACGGAAAGGTACGTAATTGATCTTGGCGGCGTCAACCCCGGCATTGCGGGCGATCATGGCCGCCGCCACATGCTCGGTCGAACCGCGTGAACCGCCACCCCATTTGACGCTGCCGGGGTCCTTTTTCAGCTGCTCGACCACATCCTTCATGTCCTTCAGCGGTGAGTTGGCCGGCAGCACGAAGACGTTGTACTCGGTCGTCAAGCGCGCAATCGGCGTCGCCTGCGACAGGCTGACCGGCGGCTTGCCGGTGATGATGCCGCCCAGCATCACCGCCCCCATGACCAGCAGCGAATTCGGATCGCCTTTGGACGCGTTGACAAACTGCGCCAAACCTAGCGCGCCGGCCGCGCCGCCTTTGTTCTCGAACTGCACCGATGCGACCAGGCCGGCGTCCTGCAAGGCCTTGCCCAAAGCGCGCCCGGTGGTGTCCCAGCCGCCGCCCGGGTTGGCCGGAATCATCATCTTCAGATTGACTGCGGCCTGGGCCGACAATGGCAGGCCCGCGCTGGCAAGCAAGGCGGCCATGGATTTCAAAAAGGTATCGCGACGCATGATGTTTGTCTCCTGTTATCTATCTGTACTAATGCCCCGCCATCGTCGCCGTCAAGCCTGTCAGTTCGCTGTCGGATGCACTAGGGCAAACCCGCTAGGGCGAGTGCTATGAAACTGCTCTTGATCGAAGACGACCCCGCCATGCTGCTCAGCCTGACACGCAGCTTCGAGCGCCGCGGCCTGCAAGTGGCAACCTGCAGTGACGGCGCCTTGGCACTCGGCCGCTGGCAAGCCAGCGTGCCGGATGTGGTGGTGCTGGACCTGAGCCTGCCGGGCCTGGACGGACTGGAGGTGCTGGCACAAGCGCGCAAGGCCGGTTTAGCGGCGCCGGTGCTGATACTGACCGCGCGCGGCACGGTCGGTGACCGCATCCTCGGGCTCAATGTCGGCGCCGATGACTATTTGCCCAAGCCTTTTGATCTGGACGAGCTGATGGCGCGCGTGCAAGCGCTGGGGCGGCGCGCAGGCGGCGCCAGCGCGGCCAAGACAGCCACGCAAGGCGGTTCATTCTGCGGCATGCGGGTGGACGCGGACAGCGGCGCGGTCTACCACGACGCTGTTTTGCTAGAACTGACTCCGCGTGAAGGCGCGCTCTTGCGCGCCTTGCTGGCCCGGCCCGGCACGGCGATGGCCAAGGAGCGGCTGTTCGACCTGGTCTTTCCCGGCGCGGCCGAGGTGCAATTGGAGGCGATCGAGGTCGTCGCCTACCGCCTGCGCAAACGCATTGCCCATACCGGCGCGCAGCTGGTGACCTTGCGCGGCCTGGGCTATTTGCTGAAGGCGCAGGCATGACGCTGAGCAAACTGGGCGCCGGCTCGTTGCGCCGCCAGTTGATGGTCGGCATTTTGCTGCCGGTCGTGATTTTGATCGCGTTCAACACCGTCAGCCTCTACCGACAGGCCTTGCTGGCGGCCGACACCGCCTATGACCGCACCTTGCTGGCAACAGCCAAGTCCATCGGCGAACTGCTGGAGGTCGGCAGCGACGAGATGGGCGCCCCCAAGCTGCAGGCCAAACTCAGCTATTCGGCGCTGGAAGCCTTCGAGGCCGACAACCGCAGCCGCATTTACTACCGGGTCAGCGGTTTCACCGGCGAGATGGTGTCCGGCTTTGAGGACCTGCCCACCTGGCGTGGCAAGTTGCCCAGTCAGGGCCCGTACGCCGCCTTGGTCACTTTCTATGACGACCAATTCCGCGGCGAGCCGGTGCGCATGGCCGTGCTCTTGCAGCCGGTTGCGGGCCTGGCCGGTCAAGGCATGGCCACCATACAGGTGGCCGAAACCTTGGAGTTGCGCCGCACCTTGGCGCGCCAGATCCTGATCGCGACCGTCTGGCGCCAGGTCCTGCTGGTCTTGGTGATCGGCGTCGTCGTGGTCGTGGTGGTGCAGCGTGCGACCGCTCCGGTGCGCCGTCTCAGCCAGCAGTTGCTGGAACGCAGCGAAGGCGATCTGTCACCGGTGCTGGCACCCGACGCGCCGCGCGAATGGCGGCCCTTGGTGGACGCCACCAACCAGGTGGTCGAGCGCCTGAGCCAGTTGCTCGAGGATCAAAAGCGCTTCATCCGCGACGCCTCGCACCAGCTGAAGACGCCCTTGGCCGTGCTGAAGGTGCAGGTGC